>DATJTG010000111.1:0-25106 GCA_035503555.1 Acidobacteriaceae bacterium
TATTCGAGGTTTTCAATACGCAGGCGCTTGGCTTCGATGGCGTTTTTAACCACGATAAGCGTGCGCTCAAGGAGCAGCGGCTTTTCGAGGAAATCAAAGGCGCCCAACTTGGTGGCCTTTACCGCGGTCTCGATGGTGGCGTGGCCGGAGATCACGATGACCTCAGGACGCGTGGAAGCATCCTGCCCGCGCAGTTCCGAGAGCACTTCGATGCCGTCGCGGTCGGGCAGCCAGACGTCGAGCAGCAGCAGGTCGTAGATCGGATCGCGCAGCATGGTGAGCGCTTCGGCGGCGGTTCCGGCGCTCGCGACGGAGTAACCCTCTTCGCGCAGGATCTCTTCGAGAGATTCGCGAATCTCGGCTTCGTCATCCACAATCAGGATGTGATTCATGGAGTCCCGGGCGCCTCAAACCGCCTTCGTGAGCGTTGCCGGCAATCCGCGATCGGCTGCGCCGGCTTCGGCGAGAGGCAGTTCGATGATAAAGCGCGCGCCCGCGGGAACGTTATTTTCCGCGCGGATGGAGCCACCGTGCTCCTGCACAATCTTCGCCACGATCGACAGCCCCAGTCCGGTGCCCCGTTGCCGCGTGGAGAACCACGGCAGAAAGAGCCGCTCGCGAATTTCGTCGGTGAGTCCGGGTCCCGTGTCGGCAACGACGATCTCCGCCATGCCGTGCGCCGCATCGACCGAAGTCTCGATGGAAAGAACGCGCAGCAGGCTCTCCTGCATAGCCTCGGCGGCGTTGTCGATGAGATTGGCGAGGGCGCGCCGCAGCGCTTCCGGATCGGCCATCACCGCGGGCAATTGCGCCTGCAGATGGCGTTCGATCCGGATATTGCCGATGCGGCCCTCAAAGAGGAGCAGCGCGCTTTCGACAATCTCGTTCAGGTCGGACGAGCGCGGCTGCGCGATGGGAAATTCCGCCAGCGCCGCGAACTGGCCCACCAGCGTCCGCATCGATTCAACCGATTTCAGCACCGCATCGCAGCATTTGCGGATGATGCCCGGCGACTCCGGCGTGCTGCGATCGATGTGGCGGCGGATGCGTTCCGTCGAAAGCGTGATGGGGGTCAGCGGGTTGCGGATCTCGTGCGCGATACGCTGCGCCACCTCTTTCCATGCCGCCTGGCGCTGCGCGTGCAGCAGCTCCGTCACGTCTTCGAGCACGAGGATCGATCCCGCCGGCTGGCCGCCGACCGAGTCGACGGCCGCGATCGTGACCGAAAGGCTCACCGGCCCGCGCGCCGTGCGCATTTCGAATTCTGATGAGGCCACGCCCATGCGGTGCGCACGGCGATCGAGCCGAACCAATTCATCCGTGAACTCGGCAGGCAGCAGCGAGTCGAGCAGCACTCCGGCCAGCGCCGGGCGGCCTTCAAGGCGAAGGAGGTCGGCAAAGGCGCGATTGCCGAGCAGGATGCGGCGCGAAGCATCGAGTGTGACGACTCCCGAAGGGATGGTCTCGAGGATGGTCTCCAGCTCGCGGCGCCGCGCCTCCACCGCCAGGTTCGCCGCGGAAAGCTCGCGGGCCGCGGTATCCGCAAGCTGGCGGCTCTCATCCAGATCGGCGGCCATGTGGTTAAACGAGCGCACCAGCTCCCCCATCTCCGCGCTGGCCGAGAGCGTGACGCGATGGCTGTAGTCCCCCTGGCCGATGGCGTCCATGGCGTCAGCCAGAGCTTCGAGCGGGCCGGTAATCTGGCGCGACACAATGCGCGCCAGCCATGTGCTCGCGTAGAGCACGAGAGCGGTGATCATCAGCAGCAGCACGAGGTACAGGCTGCGCACCGTCCGGCGCTGGCGATACAGCGCCCAGTACTGATTGGCGCCGCTGCTCAGGCCGTTCATCATGGCATTCAGTCCGGCCGGCATGGGCAGGCCCGCAACGATCAGCCCTCCGCCCGGCAGGCTGGCCGAGCCCAGCGCATATTCCGAACCCCCGATAATGAGCATCGGTTCGTCGGCGCGCTGCGCGGCTTTCAGGATCGCTCCCGCGAGCGGCTCGCCGGCCGGAATATGCTGCCGGTTTTCCGTGTTGAGCCAGGAATGCACGTCCGCGGGCCCGTTCTGCTGCGGCAGCTCGTAGACCGCAACCGGTGCGGAATCCCGGTAAAGCACCGCGAAACCGCCCTGCAGAGTAATCTGGTGGTCGCGCATCACGTTGAGAATGTCCTGCGTATTTCCAGACTCGAGCGCGCCGGTCAGCGGCGCCGAACCCGCCATGCTTTCGGCTTCGGCGCGGGCGTTCAGCGAGGCATAGTGCGAAAGCTCCATCTCCACCTGCGCCGAGTTGTCACGAACCTCAGAAGCCGGCTCGGAGAACCATCGATCGATCGACCGGTTCATGAGCAGAAAGCTGAAGAGGAACATGAAGAGCGCCGGCGTAAACGACAGCAACAGGGCGCCCACGTACATCCGCGTGCGGAGCCGGGCGCCGAGCACCTGATTTCGCTGGTCAGCGAGGATTTTGATCAGGTCGCGCAGCAGAAGAACCAGAAACGCGACGAACAGCAGAAAAACCAGGACGGAAACGGTGATGAGCAGCAGGATCTGCGCGGTGGTTTGCGGATTCAGCCAGCGGAAATTAAAGGCGTTGAGGCCCACCTGCACCAGCAGCAGGATGAAGACCACAATGGCCAGCACCGTAATGCGGCGATGTTTCAGTTCCGCCAAATCGAGATTCCGCCCCCGACCACCGATGATTATAGGCTCAGGGTTGCCCTAAACTACTGATTCTGACAGACGGGGATCCCGCGCCTCGTGTTGCAGACCGGGCTCCGCAAGCCACGCGGGAAATTCAGAAGTGAGGACGAGCTACGCAATGAAATCTTCGCGCTTTTCCCTTCCCCTGGCGGTTCTCACCCTGGCTGCGGTGCTGGCCATGGGCGGGTGCGGCAAGAAAAGCAATCAGCAGACCAGCAATGCAACGACCGCCAGCGCGCCGCAGCCGGGCTCGCAGAGTGCCGCTCCGGCAAGCGCGCCAAACGGATCGGCGAACGGGTCGGCCCCGGCCCCCGCGCCGCCTGCGCCACCGCCGCCCATCACGATTCCCGCGGGAACCCGGATTCGCGTGCGCCTCGCCCAGGATGTGGGATCGAAGATCAGCGTCCCCGGCCAGGCCTTTAAGGCGACCGTCGCCGACGATGTGGTGGTGAATGGGCAGACGGTGATCCTGCAGGGCGCCGATGCCGTGGGCACGGTAATCGCCGCGCGTCCGCTGGGACGCGTAAAGGGAGGAGCGCTGCTCGAGCTGCGCCTGGAGCGCGTCACCACACCCGCAGGCGTCTACCCTGTCGCGACCAGCACCATGGAGCGCGCCGAGAAGGGCAAGGGCCGCCGCACGGCGAAGTTCGCGGGCGCAGGCGGCATCTTCGGCGCCGTGGTCGGCGGTCTGGCAGGCGGCGGCAAAGGCGCGCTCATCGGCGCGGCAGCCGGCGCGGGAGCCGGCACCGCAGGCAGCGCGATGACCGGCAATCGCGAGATCTTTTTGCCGACGGAGACGCTGATCACGTTCCGGCTGCAGAAGCCGATCTCCGTGGCGCAACAGTAAGGAGCAGGTTTCGCGAAATCCCACATCTGCCAACTTCCGGCAGATGTGGGGCACCCGGCATTCCGTGAGCCACGAATACTAGGCCAGCAAATCCCGCACCGGCTTCCACGGCTTGCTCTGCGATTTCGCCACCGGCTCGCAGGTCAGCGTGCCCTCGTAGGTATTCACGCCGTCGCGAATCCCATCGTCGTCGAGGATCGCCTTCTTCGCTCCGTGCTTCGCCAGGCGCAGCACATAGGGGAAGGTCGCGTTGGTCAGAGCCAGCGTCGATGTATTCGGCACGGCGGCCGGCATGTTCGTCACGCAGTAGTGCACCACGCCGTTCACCTCGAACGCAGGATTGCTGTGCGTGGTCGGCCGCGCGGTCTCCACGCATCCGCCCTGATCGATGGCCACGTCGACGATGACCGCGCCCTTTTTCATCTGTGCGACCATCTCCTTCGTCACGATCTTCGGCGCCGCCGCGCCCGGGATGAGCACGCCCCCAATCACCAGGTCGGCCTCGCGCACGGCGCGCGAGACGTTCCACGAATTCGACGCCAGCGTGAAGATGCGGCCGTTGAAGATGTCGTCGAGCTCGCGCAGCCGGTTCAGATTCAGATCGACCAGCGTAACCTTCGCGCCCATGCCCAGGGCAATCTTCGCCGCGTTGGTGCCGACAATCCCTCCGCCGATGACGCAAACGTTGGCCGGCGGAACGCCCGGAACGCCGCCCAGCAGCACGCCGCGTCCGCCCTTCTCTTTTTCAAGATAGGAAGCGCCCACCTGCACCGCCATGCGCCCGGCAACTTCTGACATGGGCGTCAGCAGCGGCAGCGTGCCCGCGCGATCGCGGATGGTCTCGTACGCAATGCCGGTGACCTTCCTGTCGAGGAGCTTCTGCGTCAGTTCCGGCACCGGCGCCAGGTGCAGATAGGTGAAAAGCACCAGTCCTTCGCGGAAGAATCCGTACTCTTTCTCGACCGGCTCCTTCACCTTGACGACCAGGTCGGCGTTACCCCAAACGTTGTGGGCGGAGCCGACGATTTCGGCTCCCGCGGACTGGTATTCGTCGTCGCTGAACGCCGATAGCTCTCCCGCATGCGTCTCCACCAGCACCTTGTGACCGGTTTCGGTCAACGCTTTAACGCCGGCGGGCGTAATGCCCACCCGGCTCTCATGGTCTTTCACTTCTTTGGGGACACCAATGATCATGCTTTCTCCGCGAGCCGCAATGGGCGATCGATGGAATGCAAACTCTACATCGTACCGCAGAGCAGCCGGCGAAGTTCCACAGTCAGGCTGTCGGGCGAGAGCGGCTTGGCCAGATATCGCGTCGCCGGATCGCCGGAGCGGGCGGCATTTTCGTCGATGTTGCCGCTCACCACGAGGATGGGCAGCGTGGGCCGCAGAGCGCGAACCTGCGCGATCAGCTCGCGGCCATCGAGGCCGGGCATGCGCGAATCGGTAACCAGCGCGTGGATGTCGTCGATGCGGGCTTTGGCCGTCGCCAGGCCCACGGCGCCGTCTTCACAGGCGATGACCTCGAATCCGTTCGCCTGCAGAACCTGGGTGAAGAGATAGCGGATGGCGCGATCGTCCTCAACCACGAGCACGGTGGCCGCCCGATCCGTTGCGGGTCGAGTTGGCTCGATCTCTGGCAAGTCACAGGCTCCAGGGTTACGGACAACGGGTCAGGTACGCTGCGGGCATCATTCCCGGGCCCGTCGAGTCCGGCCAGGAACATGGGCGAGGGGACTGCGGGCGCAAATTCTTATGCTGCCTGCAGAAAATGCTCTCCGCCCGCGTATTCGATGCCTGAATGTACCACGGGAGGCATTTCTTTCCGGCAAAGAAGCGGCGAGGCGCCGCCCAGGGGACAGCCCCCTACAGCCAGCCTTTCGCCCTGGCCAGGCGCGCCGCTTCCACGCGGTTCGAAGCGCCCAGCTTGCTGATCGCCTCTGAGAGATAGTTGCGCACAGTGCCCTCGGAGAGATGCAGCTCATCGGCGATTTCCCCCGACGACTTCCCTTCTCCGGCGCGCCACAGGATCTGGCGCTCGCGATCGGTGAGCGGATCCGGGCCGCTGTCCCACGCTTCGGCAGCCAGATCGGGATCGACGACCCGCAGTCCATTGTGGACGCGGCGCACAGCGTCGGCCAGCTCAGCCGAAGGCCGATCCTTCAGCAAATACCCTTTTGCCCCGGCATCGAGCGCGCGGCGCAGATACCCAGGCCGCGCGAAGGTGGTGAGAATCACGACCCGCGTCTGCGGATACCGGTCGCGCACCTCGGCAGCCAGCGTGAGGCCGGTCATCTCCGGCATCTCGATGTCGGTCACCAGCACGTCGGGCTTCTGCTTGCCGACGGCGGCGAGCGCTTCGCGCCCATTCGCGGCGCGCCCGCACACGGCGATGTCGGGCTCGGTTTCGAGCAGAGCGGCCAGCGCCCCCAGAACCATCGCCTGGTCTTCGGCCACAATCACCTGAATTTTCTTCATGACTCCTGGCCCACGGTATCGGGAAGCGGCGGCGCAGGAGCCGGCAACTCAGCGGGAGCGCGCGAAGGAATCTCGATCACGAGCCGCGTGCCGTGGGCGGATTCGACGCGCAGCGAGGCGCCGATCGACGCAGCGCGCTCGCGCATCCCGCGCAGGCCGTTGCCTTCCTCGCGGATTCCGCCGCGGCCGTCGTCCTGAACCACCAGCGCCGTGCCGTCGCCGCCGGATTTGATTTCGAGCACGCACCGGCTGGCGTGCGCGTGACGGACAATATTCGTGACGGCCTCGCGCACGATCAGCGACAGCACCGTTTCCTCCGCCGGAGGAAGCTGCGGCGCCTGAGATTCGCATTCGAGGGCAACGCCCGCCGTGTCGAGAGTGGACTTCGCGCGCGCAATCTCCGCGGCCAGGCCGCCCGAGCGGTAGCCGGTGATGGCCTCACGGACGTCGCCGAGGGCCTTGCGCGCGATCTGTTCCACTTCGCCGATTTCGTGGCGCGCCCGCTCGGGATCGCGCTCCATCAGCTTGCCGGCCAGTTCCGACTTGAGAACGACGACCGACAGCGTGTGGCCGAGTACGTCGTGCAGATCGCGGGCGATGCGCTCGCGCTCAGCGACCTTGGCCAGATGCGCGATTTCCTCCTGCGCCATGCCCAGCTTGAGCCCGGATCGCATGCGCTGCGCCGCCACCATGTTGCCGAACCCGATCACGAGCGAAAACACCGCGCCGAATCCGTAACTCCACGGGCTCAGGTGCAGCAGAAAGCCCTCGAGCAGCAGGCTCGCCGTCACGGTTGCGTAGACGACAATGCACGCTTTGATCGATTCCGTCATGAAGGGCAGAAACGCGAGGATGTAGATGAACATCCCCACGGCGCCCTGATTGACGGGGTAATAAGCAAGGCCGAGCGCACACATCGCGGCGAGCAGGACGTACTGCGTGCGCCGCCGTTTCGCGTACACCAGGCCGGCATAGATCGCGAGGAAGATCGCGTAAACGATACCGAATTCAACCCAGCGGCGCAGGCTGTGGTCGGTGAACGGCTCGATGAAAAAGAAGACGGAGTAAATAATCCAGATAAAGTCGTAGATGGCCCCGCGCCCGCGTCCCCATTTCTTGTTGAAGCGGGATGCGCTTTCGCCGCGCAGGTTCATCTCCGCGCGGCGCAGGCTGCCGACCAGATTTTCCGGAGCGCCGAAGCTGTCGCGCTCGCAGCGGAACGGCGAGTCAGCCAGAGTGGAACCCGGCCGCGTCCGCGGATCGGATTTGAAGTCGAACAAACTCACGCTTTGGCCTCGCTGCGCGTGAAGATCATCCACGCCGCGCCCAGCATTAACAGGGTAAATCCGGCGAGAGCTTCCCAGTGAATCGGATTGTTGCTGCCCGGCTGCGCCATGCCGAAGATGCCCAGAGCCAGCTGCGCCAGGTGGTACGTGGGCAGCGCCGGGGCGATCTTCAGAAACAGGTGCGGCAGGTAGCTGACCGGCATCCAGAAACCCGACATGAACGACATGGGCAGGTAAATCATGTTGATGATGCCCGGCCCGGAGTTGGGCGGAACGGTGAGCGCCACCACCAGCCCCATGGCTCCAAACGGAACTGCGCCGGCGAGGACGACCCCGGCCAGCTTCGCCGCCTGGATGATCGTGATGTGCGCGCCGCCGATGGTGATGCCCATGGCGCACAGGGCGCCGACGATCACCACCCCAAACGCGGCGCAGCAGGCGACCTTCGCAACGATGTAGGCCAGGCGCGGCATAGGACTCGCCTGCTTCAGATCGAGCCAGCCGAGCGAGCGGTCGAGCGAGATGCTGACGCCGATGCCGAACAGGCACGCGGAAACCGCGCCCATGCAGCTGTAGCCCGGAACCAGGTACTGTCCGTAGCCGGAGTGCCGATTGGAGACCCCGAAGAGCAGGAAGAACATGATCGGGATTCCAATCACCGACAGCGAAAACGCGCGCGTGCGCAGCATGCGGATGAACTCATAGCGCGTCTCCTGCGTGAAGATGCGCGTGTAGTAGCCGAGCGAGAGCGACTGGGGAGCGGCAAGTGCGGTCGTGACCATCGTGTTTCTCCTCTCGTGTCTTCCGGTTCAGGCCTGGGGCGTGTCCGTGGTCAGCGCCAGGAACGCGTCTTCCAGCGCTGCGGCGGCGATTTCCAGACCGTGCAGGCTCTCGTCGCGCAGAAGCATCTCGCGCACCACGCCCTCGGGCCGCTCAGCGACAATGACGACCGCTTCGCGATCCTGCTCCACCGAGACAACCGTGGGCAGCGTCCGCAGATACTCGGGATCGAGTTGCGTGATGCAGCGGATCCGGCGGCCCGAGACGCGATGCTTGATCTCCGCCGGCGTGCCTTCGCTCACCACTTTGCCCTTGTTGATCACGACGATGCGGTTGGCCAGCATGTCGGCTTCTTCCAGATAATGCGTCGTCAGCAGGATGGTCTTGCCCGCGGCGGACAGCGCGCGCACCTGATCCCACAGCGCGCGGCGCGATTCAATGTCCATGCCGACCGTCGGCTCGTCCAGAAAGATGAGGTCGGGATTGCCGCAAATCGCCAGCCCGAAGAGCGCCCGCTGCTTCTGGCCGCCCGACAGCTTGCCGAACATCTGGTTCTCGACGCCCTCGAGCTTCGCCGTGCGGATTACGTCCGCCGTCGCCAGCGGCTGCGGATAGTAGGTGCGAAACAGCTCGATGTGCTCGCGCACGCGCAGCATCTCCGGCACGCGGCTCACCTGCAGCATGGCGCCGATGCGCGTACGCGCGTCGGAGTCGCGGGGATCGCGCCCCAGCACGCGCACGCTGCCCGCGTTGGGCGAAATGAGCCCGAGCAGCAGCCGCACGGCCGTGGTCTTGCCGGCGCCGTTCGGCCCCAGCAGCGCCACCACCTCGCCGGCGTTCAGCGTGAGCGAGAAATTGTCGAGTGCGGTAATCGCGCCGTAGCGCCTGGTCACGCCCTGCAGCCGGGCGATGGCCCGCGCCTGCGAGAGCGGCGGGGGCCACGCGGTCGGAGCGGAAGTCCTGGAGGACAGAACGGCGGAAGCGGACATCGTCGATCTCCTGCCGCCTGGTTCTTTCAGCGGCAGTGTCAGAATCGCGCCAATCCGCCTCCCGCAGCAGTGGGGAATGTCAGGAAAGCGAGGTGACGAATGTCATGGAGGGTCGCCGGCCGCCGGAGCCGGGATCGACAGCCCCTCCGCGCTGCGGGTGCCAGGATTAGTTGAACTTTTCCGGGATCGCCCGCCGGAAGCGATCGTCGATCGGCTGGCGGCCGGGGAAGCCGTCTTCCACACGGTGCCAAAAAGCGATGCGGGGCTCGCCGCGCTTCCAGCAGAGCAGCACGGTTTCGCCTTCAAGGATGCACGGGAAATCCAGCAGGCCGGTGTCCAGGTCCTTCACTTGCACGCCGATCGCATCGATTTCCTGGAGGGAATCCTTAGCCCGCTGCAGCAGCGCCGCCATCGTGATCTTGCGCTTCTTCACGGCGGCGCGATCGATCAGCAGGCCGCCGGAGACGACGATGCGGCGCAGCAGCACCTGCTGTTCCTCCTCCAATCCGATCAGCGCATCCTTCGCCTCAATGGCGCGGTTCAGCAGCGCTTCCACCAGAGGGAGCAGCCCCTGCGCTTCATCGAGCGTGAAGGTCTTCACCCCGTCCTCATTTCTCAACGCCGGCCGCCGGCCCAGCCGTCCGCAAAACCACCGATCACTGACAACCGCGTTCAGCCGCCGATCTCCAGCATTCTGTCCAGCGCCACGCGCGCCCAGTATTTCACATCGTCGCGCACCTGAATGCGGTTCACCACGCGGCCTTCCACCAGGTTCTCGAGCGCCCACGCCAGGTGCTGCGGGCTGATGCGATACATCGTCGTGCACAGGCAGCCCGCGTCATCGAGTGTCACGATCTTCCTGCCTCGCTCCTCGAACTGCTTCGCGAGCCGGTTGACGAGGTGAATCTCCGTACCGATGGCAAAGGTGGTCCCGGCCGGGGCAGCTTCGACAATTTTGATCAGCCGCTCCGTCGATCCGATCGCATCGGCCTTCTCGCAGACCTCGATCCGGCACTCCGGATGCACGATCACCTGAATCCCCGGATACTTCGCGCGCACGTTGTCCACATGCTCGGGCAGGAAACGCTGGTGCACGGAGCAGTGGCCCTTCCAAAGCACGATCTTCGCGTCGCGCATCCGCTGCGGCGTGATTCCGCCGTTCAACTGCCACGGATCGTAGACCGCCATGTCGCTGAGAGGAATGCCCATGCGGTAGCCGGTATTGCGGCCCAGGTGCTGATCGGGGAGAAAGAGGATCTGCTTCGCGCGAGCGAAAGCCCAGTCAAAGGCCGCGCGCGCGTTCGACGAAGTGCACACCAGCCCGCCATGCTCGCCGCAGAACGCCTTGATCGCGGCGGAAGAATTCATGTACGTCAGCGGGATGATCTCATCGGCTTCAATGCCGGAATCCAGCAGCGTTTCCCAGCACTCCTCCACCTGGCCGATCTCGGCCATGTCGGCCATCGAGCACCCGGCGTTCAAGTCGGGCAGGATCACCTGCTGCCCCGGTTGCCCCAGCACATCGGCGCTCTCGGCCATAAAATGCACGCCGCAGAAAATCAGGTAGCGGGCGTCGGTTTGCGACGCGGCGAGCGCCAGCTTGTACGAGTCGCCGGTGTAATCGGCAAAGCGGATCACTTCATCGCGCTGGTAGTGGTGTCCCAGCAGGATGGTGGTCGAGCCGAGCGTCTTGCGCGCCGCGGCAATTCGTTCATCCATGCTGTGGTCGGGCAGAGCAAGGTAGTTCTCGAGAGAACATGCCTCCCCTTCTGCCAATGCGGGCTCAGCAACTGCTTGCAGTACGCTCAAAATACGCCGCCTTCAGTCCGATTGGGCGCAACCACGGGGGCTCGGAACCAACCTGGACGGGGATGTTGAAAGCAAAATCCTGACTGCAGTCAGCTCGCTGCGTTCCCTTGCGGGGCCGCCCAGCCAACGGGGATGTTGCAGCCTCTACCCTTTTAGACGCGCCCGCTCAGGCAAGGTCGCAAAAACCAGGCCCGGCCAAAGCGTGTCGCTGCAATCAGTTTAATACACCTGCAACGTCGGAACGGGCTGGGGCGGCGGCCCGCTCCCGGAAGCTGCGCTCGCCGAAGCCCGGTGATTGATGTCATTTGTGAGCCGAGAATCGCGGCGGGTATCATGAGGAGATATCCATGCATTTCGGCGACTCCATTTTTATCTTCGTCCTGGCTCTGGTCCTCTTCGGGCCGAAAAAGCTGCCGGAGATTGGCCGCCAGGTCGGCAAACTCCTCGCCGAATTCCGCCGCGCCAGCAACGAGTTCAAATTCCAGATCCAGGAAGAGATCCGCAACATGGAAGAGGACGAGCGGCGCAAGAAGCTGGCCGAAGCGCGCGCCCAGGTGGCCGCAACCACGGCTGCCGAGCCTTCAACAACGACGCCCGCGGGCGACATCCCTCCTCCTCCACCCATTGTCTCGACCGCTCCCACCATCCTGCCGCCTTCCTCCGGCGAAACCGTCAGCACCGGCCGCCCCTTTGCTACGCCCCAGGATGAGGAATCACCGTCGACCGAGGACAGAACTGCTGCGGTCGCCGGAGACATCAGCGAGAATCTGGCGCTGGAAAACGTCGCTGCCCCTGTCGACGAACCCGCACCCCATGCGCTGCCTGCCGACCCGTCCGCCGGCAACGGCGCGGGAGCCGAGCATCACGAAACGGGTGATCCCACGGTATTGAGCGAGCGTGCTCATGGTTGATCTGGTCGACCGCGCAAGGTCTGCGGTTACGGAACGCGCCGAACTGCCGGGCATGAGCCTGCTGGAACACCTGCAGGAGCTGCGGAAGCGCATCATCCATTCCGCTCTCTATCTGGTCGCCGGCTTCTTCGTCGCCTGGGGATTCCACGAGAAGATTTACGGCTTCATGGAGAAGCCCGTGAAGATGGCGCTCGCGCATCATCACATGTCGACCCAGCTGAACTATCTGAACCCCATCGACGGGTTCAACATGTACCTGGAAATCAGCTTCATGGTCGGCTGCATTCTGGCCTCGCCCTTCATCCTGTACCAGATATGGCTGTTCATCTCGCCAGGCCTGTATCGCAACGAGAAGAAATACGTAACCCCCTTCATGGTCGCCACCGTCGGCCTGTTTCTCGCCGGCGCCTTCTTCGGCTATCACTGGGTCTTCCCCGGCGCTCTCAATTTCCTCTTCGACTTCAACAAAGACTTCAATCCCCTCATCGAGATCAATGAGTACACGGGGCTGTTTCTCACCGTCATTCTGGGGCTCGGCGCAACCTTTGAGCTGCCCATCCTCATCATGTTCCTGTCGCTGTTCGGCATTGTGAGCCCGCGATTCCTGTGGAAGAACATTCGCTACGCGGTCCTGCTCATCTTCATCGTCGCGTGCGTCATCGCGCCGACGCCCGACATCCTCACCATGTGCGTCTTTGCGGCACCCATGCTCGGTCTGTATCTCATCAGCATCGGAGTGTCGTACATGGTGCATCCGGTAACCCGGCGCAAACGCGCGGAAAAGGCGGCTCATTGAAAATTCGCCGACTGACGGCAGTGCTGCTTGCAGGCGTGTGCGGAGCCTTTGCGCAGAGTTCGACCCAGAGCCTTCCCCAATTCGACGGCGCAAAGGCGCTTGAGTACACGCGCCAGTACGTGAACGCCACCGGCCCTCGCTGGGTCGGCAGCCCGGGTCACGCCAAGGCTGAGGCGTTCCTCAAAGAGCAGTTCCGCCACGATCAGCTCGACGAAGACACCTTCACAGCGAACACCCCCGTCGGCAACGTGACGCTGCACAACTTCATCGTGAAGTTTCCCGGGAAAAAAGACGGCATCATTGTCCTCGCCTCCCACTACGAAACGAATTATCCGCTCCGCAGGATTCACTACGTGGGCGCCAACGACGGCGGATCGACGACCGGCCTGCTGATCGAGATCGCCAACGACCTGCGCGGCAAGCCCAACGACGGCTACAGCGTATGGCTCGTCTTCACCGACGGCGAAGAGGCTTTCAAGTCGTGGAACATCGACACCGATTCCGTCTTCGGTGCGAAGCATCTGGCCGCGCAGTGGCAGGCTGACGGCACGCTGAAAAAGATCAAAGCGTTTCTCCTGGCCGACATGCTCGGCGACCGCGAGCTCGATATCCAGCGCGATCAGAACTCAACGCCCTGGCTTGAGGATCTGGTGCTCCAGGCCGCCACGAAGTACGGCTGGCAATCGTATTTCTTCCAGACGCAAACCCAGGATGAGGACGATCACATTCCCTTCGTCAAGCGCGGCGTGCCGTGCGCGGACCTCATCGATCTCGACTACGGCTACGACAACGCCTACTGGCACACGGCCGAGGACACCCTGGACAAGCTCAGCGCGAAGAGCCTGACCATTGCCGGTGACACGCTGCTGGAAACCATTCGCCTGCTCAACCAGCGGTAATCGCCGCCATGCCGACGCACGGTATCGCCTTCGCCGTGGTCGTCGCCGCGCTGCTCACCGTGGATCTGGCGTTGCTGCAGCGGCCAGGACGAACGGCCTCGGTGCGTACGGCGTGGATCTGGACTGCGATCCTGGCGGTGCTCGCCGGGGGCTGGGCTCTGTGGATCGGCGCAACCACTGGCCGCCAGTCCGCCGTGGAATTCATCACCGGCTATGTCATCGAAGCCTCGCTGAGCATCGATAACCTCTTCGTCTTCCTCATGCTCTTTCGCGCGCTCCGGCTCGACGCGGAGCAGCAGCGGCGCGTCCTGCTGTGGGGCGTGCTGGGCGCGATTGTGTTCCGCGGTGTGCTCATCGCGGCCGGCACCACGCTCCTGACGCGGTTCGTGTGGGTCCAGTACGCTTTCGGGCTCCTGCTCGCTCTCGCGGCCTTTCGCCTGTTGCTCGCGAAGCCTGGCGTTGCTCCGGTCCACGGTCCCGTCAGGTGGATCCAGACCTGCTGCCTGCGCTACGGAGCGGACACGCGGCTGACCGCCGGTTCGCTGCTGCTGGTGATTGCAGCGATTGAAGTAACCGACCTGCTGTTCGCGCTGGATTCCATTCCCGCCGTCCTCGCCGTCACCCGCAACTCCTGGATCGCTTTTACGTCGAATATCTTTGCGGTGCTGGGCCTCCGTTCGCTCTACTTCGCATTGAGCGGGATGCTCGAGCGCTTCCGATGGCTGCACTACGGACTGGCATCGATCCTGGCGTTTGTCGCCTTCAAGATGCTGGCGGCGCGGTGGATTGCGATTTCGGCGGCGGCCTCGCTCGCCGTGATTGCCGCGATCCTCCTGCTCTTCGCTGTGGCCGGAAGATTCGCACCGGAATCGCGACAGGCCTCCGAGTAAATCGATTGCGCAAAGATAACTTATCTCTATCTCACGTCATTCATGACGAATTCGCAACTTAGAGGATTTATATTAATTGCGACTGCAATTCCCGGACGTCCCGGAGGACTCATGAAAATCGGCGTTCTCGGTTCCGGCGTTGTCGCCCAAACGCTCGGAGCCGGATTTGTAAAGCACGGCTATGAGGTGATGGCCGGCACGCGCGATCAGACCAAGCTGATGGAGTGGGCGACTGCCCATCCCAGAGCCTACCTCGGCAGCTTCAGCGATGCGGCTGCCTTCGGCGACGTGATCGTCCTCGCCGTAAAAGGGACGGCCGCGGCTGAGGCGCTGCATGCCGCGGGCAGCGCGCGCCTGGCCGGCAAAGTCATCATCGATGCCTGCAATCCCATTGAAGAGGCCCCGCCGGTGGACGGCGTCCTGCCATTCTTCACGAAGCCGAACGAATCTCTCATGGAGAAACTGCAGGCTGAGTTCCCCACCGCTCGCTTCGTAAAGGCCTTCAATTCCGTCGGCAGCGCTCAGATGGTGAATCCCCAGTACGCCGCCGGCAGGCCGACGATGTTCATCTGCGGCAACGACGACACCGCCAAAAAGATCGTGGCGAACATCCTCGATAAGTTCGGCTGGGAAACGGCCGACATGGGCAAAGCCACCGCCGCCCGCGCCATTGAGCCGCTGTGCATGCTGTGGTGCATCCCCGGATTCACGCGCAACGAGTGGACGCACGCCTTCAAGCTTCTGCGTAAGTAATCGCGGAGCCGCCGGCTCAGAAATCCTCGAAGCTGATCCCTGAACGCCGAACCACGGAGTGCTTTCCGAAGCGCGCGTCGTCCCGCTTCGGAAAGTCGTTGCGATAATGTGCGCCGCGGCTCTCTTGCCGTGCTATCGCCGAGCGCACGATGAGGTCGCCGATCGTCTCCAGGTTGCGCAGCTCGATGAGGGCGCGGCTGAAGTGATGCGGAGTCTCGCGCGTAACGCAGCGCAGCTCCGACCGCCCGGATTCGAGATCGGCGGCATCGCGCAGCAGACCGGCCTTCTCCCACATCGTTCGCTGCAGCCGCTCGCGCAGCGGAGCAAATCCGCCTTCGGCCGGCTGCGTCTCAATCGCGACCGCGGTGCGATTCGGCGCGAGCGCCGCCTCCCCGCGCATGGCCTCCGCCGCGCGCGCTCCAAACACCAGCCCCTCCAGCAGCGAATTGCTGGCCAGCCGATTCGCGCCGTGCACGCCCGTGCAGGCCGCCTCGCCCGCCGCATAAAGCCCCGACAGCGATGTGTGCCCATGGACGTCCGTGCGGATGCCGCCCATCAGGTAGTGCGCCGCCGGCCTGACCGGAATCAGATCCCGGCGAAGATCGAGCTGGTGTTCGGCCAGAAATTTTGAGATCCCCGGAAACCGCGTCGCGGGGTCGATGCGCGTCACGTGCCGCATGTCGAGATACACCGGCCTTTGCTCGCCGCCCGGCCCCATGCCCTCCCGGGTGATGGCGCGAGCCACCACGTCGCGCGGCGCCAGCTCCTCGAGCGGATGATACCGCTCCATAAACCGCTCGCCGCCCGCATTCCGCAGCCACGCGCCTTCGCCGCGCAGCGCCTCCGAAATGAGGAACCGCTTCACCCCCGGCAGGCTCAGAGCCGTGGGATGGAACTGGTAAAACTCCATGTCCGCAATTTCCGCGCCCGCGCGCCACGCCATGGCAATCCCGTCGCCCGTGGCGACTGCGGGATTCGTGGTGTCGCTGTAGACCTGCCCTGCGCCGCCGCTCGCCAGCAACACCGCGCGCGCCTGTACCCGCGTGATGCGGCCATCCCCGTCCAAAATCTCGATGCCGCTCACCACGCCCTCGTCGGCGATCAGGCCCACGGTCGTCGTCCACTCCAGGAGCGTGATCTTCTCGATGGCCTGCGCGCGGCGCAGCAGCGACTGCCCAATCTCCGCGCCCGTGGCATCGCCGTGGGCATGCAGGATGCGATTGCGGCTGTGCGCGCCCTCGCGCGTCAGCATCAGCTTGCCGTTCTCGCGATCGAAGTCCGCGCCCCAGCGCATCAGCTCTTCCACGCGAGCGGGACCTTCTTCCACGAGGACGCGCGCAGCTGCGCAGCTTACCAGCCCATCGCCCGCGCCGACGGTATCTTCCAGGTGGAGCGCGACGTCTTCCTCGCCGCTCATCGCAACGGCTATGCCGCCCTGCGCGTAGTGCGTGTTCGATTCGGCGAGCGCTTCCTTTGTGACCACCAGCACACGCGCGCCGCCGGCGGCCAGGCCAATCGCGGCGCGCAACCCCGCCACGCCCGCGCCCACGATCGCATAATCGGTTTCCCGCGCCTCAGCCATAAACCTTCAGGCTATAAGATTTCGCGGGATTCGTGGAGGATGCGAAAGAAGAGCGCGGGCGCGAAATGTATCCGCACCCCAGGCGAATGGCCGAACGGCCCTACAGCTTGAAGTACACGCCGATCATCGGCTCCGCCGTGTGCACAAACGCATCGCTCGACGAGTACAGCGTCGTCACATCCGGCGCTCGGTAAAGATTGCCGCGGTACTGGAAGCGCAGCCCGATATGCGGCAGCACGCCCCAGTCCAGCCCCGCGCCGTAGACATAAACGGCCTTCGTGCTGGTCTGCGTATCCGTTCCGCTGTCGGGTTGATTGAACAACGCGCCAATGCCGAGCACGCCAAACGGCCGGAAATTGGCGATGTGCACCGACGGAACCCAGTCCGCCGTAAATTCGTGCGCGTTGGCCGGGACCGTGATTTTGAAGGCGCACGGCGATGCTGCCACCGGGCAGGCATATTCATAGGACGCATAGGTCTGATCGGCGCGGTTATACGAATACGTCCCCTCAAATCCGAGGATTGGATTCGCGATGTGGCGCACTTCCAGCAGCACGCCGGCCGAATTGCCTGGGCTTTGCTGCACGCCGTCGCCGGTCGTGGTGCCGCTGAAGGCGCCGTAAATGCTGCCTGCCACATCGGTCTGCGCACCGGCCGTCGCCGCTCCGAGCCAGGCGAGCGACAAAAGAAGAATGGCGGTAAGAGAAGTTTTCGTTCGCATCAGGTCTCCATCATCTCGATGGCCGGAGCGCTGCCGCTTCGCCATCTGTAGTTGGACGAAGCGGAAGAGACTTCGTTCGCTCCGCGGGGCGGCCACACGGGTTCCCCGGTCGTCTCAACCCGTCCCCCGGTGAAGAAGTTGCGCCGCCTGCTTTACTCTGGTCCTACCGTGACCTCCGCTCGAACGATTCCCGTAAAAACCGCTACGGCGAACTATCCCGTCATTGTCGGCCAGGGCCTTTTTCCCGAAATCTCACGCCGCCTGGGCCTCAACCAGAAGCCGCGGCGCATCTTTGTTCTCACCTCTCCGGAAATCTGGTCCCTCTGGGGCCGGCAGTTGCTCGCTGCGCTGCCCGATTCCTCCGCGCCGACCGCGCTTTTCCTGCCCGCCGGTGAGCGATTCAAGCGCATCGCGCAGGTCGAGCGCCTGGCTGCTGAGATGGCCCAGGCCGGAGCCGACCGCTCCGCGCTGCTCATCGCCTTTGGCGGCGGCATCGTGGGCGACGTGGGCGGCTTCCTGGCTGCCATCTACATGCGCGGCATCGACTACGTGCAGGTGCCCACGACCCTGCTCGCTCAGGTCGACTCCTCCGTCGGCGGCAAGACCGGCGTGAATCTTACCGCCGGGAAAAACCTCGTCGGCAGCTTCTGCCATCCCCGTGCCGTCTTCGCCGACACCGATGTGTTGCAGACCCTGCCGGACCGCGAGCTGCGCGCGGGCCTCTTCGAGAGCGTGAAGGCCGGCATCATCCGCGACGCCCTCCTCTTTCGCTTCATGGAGAAGAACTCCCAGGCCATCCTGCGCCGCGATCCGGAGGCCCTCGAGCGCGTCATCAGCGCATCCATTCGCATGAAGGCCGGCGTCGTCGCCATCGACGAGCGCGAGTCGGGCCTGCGCATGATCCTGAACTTCGGCCACACCCTCGGCCACGCCATCGAAGCGGCCACAGGCTACCGCAAGCTGCTGCACGGCGAAGCCGTCGCCTGGGGCATGCTCGCGGCGCTCCGCATTGCGCTCGACCGCAAAACCGTCGCCGACGATCAGGCGGAGAGGATCGAGGCAACCATCGCCGCCTACGGCCCCTTACCGCCCTTTCGGACCACCGCCGGCAAGCTGCTCGATGCCGCCGGACGCGACAAGAAAAATCGCGCCGGCCAGCGCCGCTTCGTGCTTCCGAAAGGCATTGGCGACGCCATCGTGGCGGAAGACGTGTCCGGCGCCGAGATGGAATCCGCCGCCCAATGGGTGCTGGAGAAGGCCCGGCGGTAAATCAGGTTTCAGGAACCGGCTGCAAACCTTCAGTCCACGGCCATCGAAAGCTGATGGCGCAGATCGGCGCCGCGCACCCAGAAAATCACGTCCGTCGCGATATTCGTGGCGTGATCGGCAATGCGCTCCAGATTCCGCGAGATCAGGATGGCAGGCAGCGCCTGATCTGCCGCCTCGGGATGGTCCTGAATCAGCTTCGTCAGATCGCCGATGGCCACTCGATTCATGCGGTCGATGTCGTCGTCCATGTCGCGGACCGACTCGGCCACCAGGGCGTCGCCGTCGAGCAGCGCCTGAATGGCCGTTCGGATCATCCGGCTGGCGAAGTCGCCCATCCCGGCGATGTCCACCGGCAGATCGATGGGGTCGGCATCGAGCAGATCGAGCGCGCGGATCGCAATGCTCACCGCCATGTCGCCGATGCGCTCCAGGTCCCCGTTGATCTTGATCACCGCGAGGATGAAGCGCAGATCGATGGCCATGGGCTGCTCGCGCGACAGCAGCTCGTACGCCATCTCATCCACTTCGCGCTGTGCCGTGTTGATCGCCGTCTCGTTTTCGCGAACGTACTGGCAGAGTCCGGGATCGCGCTGCAGCCACGCGTCCACGGCAGATTCCACCGCCTGCTGCGAGAGCGCGGCCATGGCCAGAAGCTTATCCTTCAGTTCGGCCAGTTGCTGATGAAAGTGGATCCGCGGCAATGCTTCCTCCTGCTCGTTCCGTTGCTGATGCGCTCCCGAGGCCCGTTCCTGCGACCCCGATCTTTGTATTGTGCATCCCCGCGCATAAAAGGACTGCAAATTTGACGCATTCAGGGTTACTGGGGTGAGTCAGGACAACCGGCGGAATGACGCCTCAGCCTAAAACCAGCAGATGGCGCGTAAAGTCGTCGCTGGCCAGATATTTCAGCGCCCGATCGAAACTGACCAGCACGCCGTGTTCCCGAATTGCCAATCCCAGCAACCAGGCATCCGTGATCTGTTGATGGCCAAAGATCCGGCTGCTGAGCGGAGCTGCGATTTCTTCCCATCCCACCGTCAGAGGCCAGTAGCGGCATCCCCGGTGCCGTCCCATCTGATGCAGGATCTTCGTCGCCTCTTCCATGGACCGGCCGCCCACCTGCTGTCGCGTGATCACCCGCAGGAACCCCGCTTCCGTCAGCGGGCACAAGGCCCACGCGCGATGCCCTTCCGCGTCAAACCACTTCTGCGCCACCGTGTGGTGCACGTGGCTTTCGTCGGTCAGCGCGACGAGCACGTTCACATCCGGCAGGAACACCCCCCTAGGCGTCATCGTCTTCCTGGGCTGCGCGCACCACTTCCGGCGTCAACTTTCCCCCGCGCGACCGAAAGACCGGCATTCCGTTGGGCAATATCCTGATGCCCGCGGAAGCCGGCCGGGCAGCGTTGCGCGCCTTACGCACCAATTCTCCCAGCGCCGCACCCAGCGTGATTCCGCGCGCCTCCGCATACACGGATGCAAATTCATGCACATCGTCATCAAGAGTGACACTGGTTCTCATAATCGGCAGTATGCATCAATTTTTGTTTTGATGCAATGCACAACAAAACTGCATCACCGATGCCTGAAGCCGGCTCCGGCTCCCGCTGCCTACGCCAGCCGCTTCTCCGCCTGCTGCGCAGCCTCGTAAATCTGATCGAACGATTCCACGGCGTACAGCACCTTCTGCTCCTCCGAAACGAGGAACTTCTGCTCCAGCACCTGGTCCAGGTCGAAGTCGCGAATCTCCGGCTTGCCTTCGATCACGTGCGTTCCCTCCCCGTGCGACGAGATCAGCCCGCTGCCGTAGAGCTTCACCTTGCCCTTCTGCCGGATCACCCCAAACTCCACTGTGAACCAGAACAGCCGGCCCATCTTTTCGAGCTTCTCCTTGTCGTGCATCAGGGCCGCGCACACGCGCCCGTAGTGCTGCAGAAAATCGGCGAACACCGGATGCGCGTGCATCGGCACATGGCCGAACACGTCGTGGAAGATGTCCGGCTCCGGCGTGTATTCCATCGATTCGCGGCTGCGAATGTAGGTCGTGGTCGGAAACTGCCGCGCCCCCAGCATCTCGAAAAATGCGTCCGGCGGCAGGAATCCGCTCACCGGCGTCGCGTTCCACCCGGTGCGCGGCGAGAGCCGGCGATTGACGTCGGCAAGATTCGGAATGGTGTCCTCGCGCAGCCCAATCGCGTGAAAGCCGTCGAGATATTCCTGGGCCGCGTGCTCCCGCAGTTGCGGCATCCGCCGGCGAACCAGCTCCGCCCACACCGCGTGCTGCTCTTCCGTGTAGGCATCCCACTGCTGCTGGATGAGGAAGGGCTGGGCAACGCTAAGGTGCGGCGACGCGGTGGCTGGATTCATGCAATTCACCCCTGACAAAACCTATGAGAATTTCACCCCTGCTGGTGGGATGTCAATGGCGCTCAGGGGGAAGCGCCGGCTCACTCCGGCAGCCGGATGCTGCCATCCTCGGCAATCGGGAACGACGGATTCCACGCGACCTCCCACAGGAAACCATCGGGATCGGCAAAATACCCGGAGTAGCCGCCCCAGACGGCTGCCTGTGCGGGCTTCACAATCGTGGCGCCGGCGGCTTCCGCCTCGGCGAGCACCGCCCCCACCTCCGCGCGGCTGCGCGCGTTGAAGGCGAGCGCCACGCCCGCAAATCCCCGACCCTCCCCGGGCACTCCGGCGTCGGTCGCCAGTTCCTCTCGCGGATATAACGCCAAAGCCATGCCGCCTGCCTGATAGAAAGCAATGCCGTCGGCTTCACGCACGGATCGCTTCCATCCCAGGCGCTCGTAGAACGCGCGGCTGCGCGCGAGATCGGCGACGCCCAGAGTGATGAGGCTGATGCGCTGCTCCATAGTCAGGACCCGCCGCCCCCCTTGCCCTTCGCCACGTCTTGCCCCGGACGCGCCGGCGCCGGCGACACCGGCGGCAGATCGTACAATTCGATGGCGCCGTTCCGCAGGACCGCGAAGTGCATGCCGTCCGGCGAGAGCGCGGCATTCTGCCCCGCGGTGAGAACCGGCGACGTGTCGCGCACCAGCACCAGCTTCCCCGACTCCGTGTCATACACGCCGACCAGCTGCGCGGCGATGTCGGTATCGTCGAGCGCGTCGAACGCGCTCACCGGGTGTGTCACCTGCACCGACTCATAGGCGAAGCGGCTGCCGTTCTGCGCGAAGGTGAACCATCCCCAGATGTATTTGTTCTGCCATCGATCCCGCCACAGGTCCCGCCCGTCCAGGCTGATCGCGTCCACCGGGCGGTCGTCGCCTTCCAGATAGCAGCCCACCACCAGCGCCACGCTCGCGCTCACCGGTTCCACGCTCGGCTGGCAGTTCGATTTCACTTCCGCGATCACCTTCGGCTGGCCCTGGAAGGGCACGTCGCGCACGGCGTAGGTGCCCATCTGTCCCCCCTCCATCACGTCGAGCACGCCGCCGTCGATCACCGGCACTTTCACCGCGGCGTCGGCCTGGCTCACAATCACCGCGTTGCGTGTGCCCGCCGCCACGATCTCCACCTTCACGCGGCCGTTGGGCAGGGGCATGTCGCCCAGCGCGGGAGCCGACGCCGGCCTCGAAGCATCGTCGCGCTCCACCAGCAGCATTCGCCGGTCGGGAGACACCTGAATGTCCCGCAGCTGTGTATCGAATGCCAGATACGGCGTCAGCGCCAGAGAGCCGTCGGTGAGATACAGCGTGTCGCGCACGCGCACCACAAATCGGCCGTCAGGAAACGGCCACAGGTATTGGGCCCGGTCGTGCATGCGCCACTCGGTCTCGCGGATGATCCTGCCCGTGTGCGCATCCAGCACCATGGCCCGGATCTGCTGATCGTCGTCATCCGGCTCATCGCTGGGTAGGCGCCGCAGCAGGCCCCCCACGCGGAACGTGAACAGCAGTCGGTCGTCGTCAATGTAGTGCAGCGTCGTCGAAGACAGCCGATATGTCAGGTAGAACGCGCCCGGCGCGACGTACCCCAAAGGAGCAACCTCAATGCGCTCGGCCGGAGCCGGCGGCGCGTCCGCCTGCGCTTTGCGACCGGCGTGCTGCTGCGCCTGGCCGTGCCCCGGAACCGGCTGCTGGGCTCCTGTCGACGCGCAGGCGCCGGCCAGCATCCATACTCCTGTTGCCGTCGCGATGGCCGCTGCGCCTTTCATTGCATCTCACTTCCCATTCTCTGCGCCCTGCGCGCTGGCAGCAAATCATCGCACGGACCTTCGATTTGACGCAGCGCGGCATTGTGCGTATAAAACGTTGATCGAAGGGCTGCATCCGGAACGAGAGCGTTCTAAAGTGTTGAAGCGTATCCGGAGCAGGACTGATTATGGCCCGCATGCACGAAGCTCGCGAAACATCGACGTCGCGCCGCACCCCACGCACGGCGACCGCCGCTGCCCGCCCCGCGCCCACCGGCCCTCCGCAAAAGCTCGTGCAGGACTACCAGAGCGCGCTCCAGCTCATCCAGGACGGAAAGTTTGAGAAGGCCCGCGTGCTCCTCGAGAAGTTTCTGCCCGATGCTCCGCCGGAAATTGCCGAGCGGGCTCGCGTCTATCTGGCCGTCTGCGCCCGCAACAGCCGCTCCTCCGCTCTCACCTTCAAGACTGCTGAGGAGCGCTACGACTACGCCGTTTCCCTGCTCAATGCCGGATCGTTCGAGGAAGCTCGCGATCAGTTCGAGGCCATCCTCAGGGATTCTCCCCGCGCCGACTTCGCCCACTACGGCATGGCCCTGCTCAGCAGCATCACCGGACAGGCCGAAGAGGCCCTCGAGCACCTCACCCACGCCATCGCCATCAATCCCGCTGTGCGCATTCAGGCCCGCAGCGATCCCGATTTCGTCGACATGGCCGACGATCCTCGCTTTACCGAATTGCTCTACCCCGAGATGATCTGACCCCTGCTCCCGGTCCACGGTTTAGACTCATAGAGGAAATCGGGTCCTGAGAGTTTGAGCACTTCGGCCACAAAATCTATCGCGAAGGCTGACCTTCGTCCCAGCATGCCTGCGTCGACAGCGATTCGGTCCGGAAACGATGCCTGCGACCTGCCCGGCTCCCCGGGCCTGCGCGTGGTGGCCATCGGAGGAGGCACCGGCCTCTCCACTCTGCTGCGTGGCCTCAAACATCGCGTTCCCCACAGCGCCGGCCTGCTGGAAGTCCCGGCCCGCGCGCCGCTCATCGCCGATCTCTCCGCGGTCGTCACCGTGACCGACGATGGCGGATCCAGCGGCCGCCTGCGCCGCGACTTCAACATGCTGCCGCCCGGCGACCTCCGCAACTGCATGGTGGCTCTCTCTGAAGACGAAGGCCTCATCTCGCGCCTCTTCCGCCATCGCTTCCAGAAGGGCGACCTCGACGGCCACAACTTCGGCAATCTCTTCATCGCCGCGCTCACCGACATGACCGGAGACTTCGGCCAGGCCATCCGTACGGCCGCCGAAATTCTCGCCACCCGCGGCCACATCTATCCCGTCACGCAAACGAACGTCACTCTCGCCGCGAAAATGTCCGATGGCTCCGTCGTTCGTGGCGAAACCAACATCACCGCCAGCCGCCAGCGCATCGTCGAGCTCACGCTGGAGCCGCCCGATCCCCCTCCCCCACCGGAAACCCTGGCTGCCATCGAATGCGCCGACCTCATCACCATCGGCCCCGGCTCGCTCTACACCAGCATCGTTACCAATCTGCTGGTGAACGGAATCCCTGAAGCCCTGGCAAATGCCCGCGCCACGCGCGTCTTCGTCTGCAACCTCATGACCCAGGCCAACGAGAGCCTGCACCTCACCGCCTCGCAGCACATCGAGCGCATTTACGAGCACGCCGGCCAGGCCATCTTCGACTACGCCCTGGTGAACACCGCGCCGGTTTCCGCCGAGCTGCGCAAACGCTACGCCGCCGAAGGCGCTGAAGCCACCATCGCCGATGTCGAAAGAATCGAAGCCCTAGGCGTTCGCTGCGTCACCGGCAACTTCGCCGACGAGGGCGACGTCCTTCGCCACGGCGCCGATCGCGTCACCGACGCGCTGCTGTCACTGCCGATGCGCATGCACGCCCCGGCGCGCTGAAGAACTTCCCACGCAGTTCTTACTGCGCCGCGACCGTCTTCTTCAGCTGCCCGCAAGCGGCATAAATATCCCGCCCGCGCGGCCGCCGAATAAACGCCGGAACTCCCTGCTCCCGCAGCCGCTGCTGAAACGCCGCCACATCCTCCGCCTGTGGCATCGTGAACGGCACATCCGGCCCGGGATTCCACGCAATCAGGTTCACCTTCGCCGGAAAATTCGCCCGCCGCACCAGCCTCACCACCTCATCGGCATGCTCCAGGCGATCGTTCACGCCGCCCAGCAGAACGTATTCAAAGGTGATGCGCTC
>DATJTG010000112.1:0-10367 GCA_035503555.1 Acidobacteriaceae bacterium
CGCCCGCCGGGAAATTGATGTCGTTCATCTCCGGGCTGTAGTAGGCGTTGACCGTCGGCGGCGTCATACCCCATTCCGTGCGATCGACAGGCTTCCCCACTTTGGCCCAGTCTCGCTTCTCCGCGAAAACATGCGCGCGCATCACGTTGCCGTAGTAATCGCTGCGCTCGATCGTGAGCGTCGAGTAGTCGCGCCACTTGTCGGGATAGCCGATCTTGTTCCGCACCGCGTGCAGCTTCTCAATCGCGGCCTGCTTCGTCGCCGGGCTCATCCAGTCCAGGCCCTCGATCTCCTGTTGCATCGCCTGCTCGATTTGCTCAGTCATCACTGTGACCTTCTGCTTTGTATCCGGCGAGAAGTCGCGCCGAACAAATTCCTGGCCAAGCGCCTCGCCCAGCGACCGGTCCACCTGCCCCTCGCAGCGCTTCCACCGCGCCTGCATAACTGGCACGCCCCGCAAATACTTCGAGTAGAAATCGAACTGCGCTTCTTCAAACGGAGACGACAAGCTCGGCGCAGCCGCATTCAGCGCGTGAATCCGCAGATAAGCCTTCAGGCTGTCGAGCGGCTCGTTGGCCAGCTCGCCCTGCAACGCTGCGACGAACTTCGGCTGGCCCACATTGATGTTCGCAAGCACCGCATTCGGCACGTGCTCGTCGCGCAGATAAACGCTGAGTTGCAGTGCCGGCGCCATCGCATCGATGTCCGCAATTTTCATTGGATGGTACGTTTTGTAGGGATCGCGTCTCTCCACCCGGGTCAGCGACGCTTCGGCCAGCGCTGTTTCAATCTTCATCGTGGCCGCGGCATCGGCATCCGCCTGCGCTTGCGGCTCGCCGGCCAGCACCAGCAGGTGCGCCAAATATTCGACGTACTTCTGGCGCGTCTCCTGGCTCTTCGCATCGGTCTTCGTGTAGTAGTCGCGGTCGGGCAAGCCAAGTCCACCTGCCCCAACGCCCACAATCATCATTGCGGCGTCCTTCGGATCCTGTTCCGCCCGCACCGAATAAAAATACAGCCCGCGCTCATTTGCTCCTTCGCGCAAAAACCCCGCGATTTGCTCTCGCGACCGGATCGCCTCAATTCTGTCCAGTTCCGGCTGCAGCGGCTTCAGTCCCAGGCCGTTGATGGCATCGGTGTTCATGCACGCGGCGAAGTAGTCCCCGATCTTCTGCTGCACTGGCGTGCGCTGCGCGGCCTTCGCATCCGCATCCAGAATGCCCCACAGCTGCTGCCGATTCTCGTTCGCCAGTTTCGCGTACACGCTCCACCCCGCCTGATCTGCGGGGATGGGATTGTTTTTCATCCACCCGCCGCAGACGTACCGGTAGAAATCGACGCAGGGATCGGCCGTGCGATCCATGCTCGTCACATCGAGGGAGGGTGAGTAAGGAATTTTCGCGAGCGGTTGATCGGCGGAATTGGTCGCGGTTTGCGCAAAACAGGCCGGGAGCGATACCGCGGCCAGAGCCAGCGGCACAAGACGCTTCAACATAGGCAGGTCTCCGTGCGGGCCATTATACGGAGACAGAGGCTAGACGCTGGAGAACAAGACCAATGCCACGCAAACATGCACACTCCGGCGGTACACTCGACTTCTGATGGCGGAAACATCCGGCAAGCCCCCAATCTTCCTGCTCGACGCAATGTCGTTCATCTTTCGCGCGTACCACGCAATGCAGCGGCAGCGGCCCATGTCCACGCGCACGGGCGTGCCCACAGCAGCGACCTACGTCTTCGTCAACATGATCAACAAGCTCCGCCGCGACTTCAGCCCGGAGTATTTCGCCGCCGTCTTCGATCCCGCCGGTCCCGTCTTTCGCGACGAGCGCGCCAAATCCATGACCCTCCGCAAGCTCAATGCCGAGACGCAGCAATTCGAAGAGGTCGTATATGCCGGCTACAAGGCGCAGCGTGAAGCGATGCCCCCGGATCTCGCCCAGCAGATTCCCTACATCCGCCGCGCCCTCGAAGCCTTCCGCATCCCCATCCTCCAGGCCGAGGGCTTCGAGGCCGACGACGTCATTGGCACGCTCGCCGCCAAAGCCGCGCACTCGGGCTACCCCGTCTACGTCGTCTCCAACGACAAGGACATGATGCAGCTCGTGAACGACTCGGTGAAAGTCCTGAACCCGGTGAAGGACAACCTCATCCTCGACCGCGACCTAGTCACCGAGACCCTCGGCGTGCCTCCTGAGAAAGTCATCGACGTGATGGCCCTCCGCGGCGACACCATCGACAACATCCCAGGCGCGCCTGGCATCGGCGACAAGGGCTCCGTCGAGCTCATCCAGCAATTCGGCAGTGTCGAAGCGGCGCTCGACCGCGCCGGTGAGATCAAACGCAAAACCTATCGCGAGTCGTTGCAGAATAACCGCGAGGCCGTGCTCCTCAGCAAGGAGCTGGTCACGATCCACTGCGAAGCGCCCGTCGACTTCGACCTCAAAGGCATGCAGACGCAGGCGCCCGATGCAGCCGCCTGTCGCACCTTGTTTACCGAGCTGGAATTCACGTCGCTTTTGCGCGAACTGGCTCCCAGCGAAGAGCCGGTTACCGCCGAATTCCTTCTCGAGCCGACGCCCGACCAATTCGCGGCTTTCGTCCGCCACGCGCGCAAGCATGGCTTCGCGCTGGCTCTCCCGGCCAGCGAGTTGGAAGCCACCGAGCAGATCAGCGAGCAGGAGGCAGAGGCTCTCGAGGAAAAAGAGCCGCAGCTGAAAACCATGTCACTGCTCGATCTCGCCGAGCAGGCCGAGGCCTCCTCGCAGACCCCGGTGGAGCGCGGCTGCCAGATGGGCCTCGCTGCCGAATCCGGTGTCGCGCTCGTCGTCCCGCTCGACGCAGTGCGCGCCCTGCTCGAAGACTCCAACATCCCCAAGCGCGTGCACGACCTCAAGTCCGCACTGCGCATTCTCGATACGCATGACGTCACGCTCCGCGGGGCAGCCGACGACGTGATGCTCTATTCCTACCTGGTCAATCCCACCCACGCCACCCATCGCCTGCCCGACGTCGCCGCACGTTTCGGCGATCATCCGCTCCGCTCCGCCGGCGACCAGGCGCTTCCCGAAGCTGCCGGGGCGATCTACGCACTCGCACCGAAGATGCGCGAAGACATCGACGCCCTCAGCGAGCGCCGCGTCTACGAAGAGATCGATCTGCCCCTCGTTCCCGTCCTGCTCGGCATGGAAAAGGCCGGCATCCGCATCGACTCCGGCGTGCTGAAACGCATGGCCGACCGCCTGGCCGCGGAGATGCAGCGCGTCGGCGAAGAAATCTTCTCCCTCGCCGGGCACCGCTTCAACATCAACTCGCCCAAGCAACTTGGCGACGTGCTCTTCAACAAGATGGAGCTGCCGCGCCCGCTCAAATACGGCAAGGGCAAAGTAATTTCCACCGCGCAGGACGTGCTTGAAGAGCTGGCCGAGCACAACGCCGTGCCGAAGCTCGTGCTCGAATTCCGACAACTGGCGAAGCTTAAGTCAAACTATGCTGATTCCCTGCCCCTGCTCGCCGACGGGGATGGTCGAGTCCACACCACGTTCAATCAGGTAGGCACCGCCACCGGCCGGCTCTCGTCGACAAATCCCAATCTGCAAAACATTCCCATCCGCACCGAATTAGGGCGCGAGATTCGCGCCGCGTTCGTCGCGCCCCAGGGTTGCGTGCTGCTCTCGGCCGACTACTCGCAGATCGAGTTGCGCCTGCTCGCGCATTTTTCCGCCGATCCGCTGCTGACCAGGGCCTACCAGACGAACCAGGACATCCACACCCTCACCGCTTCCGAGGTCTTCGGCGTGCCCGCAGACACCATGGACAAGGAGACGCGCAATCGCGCCAAGGCCGTCAACTTCGGCATCGTCTACGGCATCTCGCCCTTCGGACTCGCGGCGCAGCTCGGCATCGATCAGCACGAGGCGCGGCTCTATATCGACAAGTATTTTGAGCGCTACGCGGGCGTGCGCGCCTATATCGACCGCATGCTCGAGGAAACGCGCCGCGAGCAGCGCGTGCGCACCATGTTCGGCCGCATCCGGCCCATCCCCGACATCCAGAGCCGCAACGCCAACCAGCGCGGCTTCGCCGAGCGCACCGCCATCAACACCCCGCTGCAGGGCACCGCCGCCGACCTCATCAAGCTGGCCATGATCCGCATCGACGCGCGCCTTCAAAAGGAGAAGCTGCGCTCCTGCATGACCCTCCAGGTCCACGACGAACTCGTATTCGACGTGCCGGAAGCCGAGATCGACGTGATGAAGAAACTCGTCGCCCACGAAATGGAGCACGTCGTTGAGCTGAGCGTCCCCCTGGTCGCGGACGTAGGCATCGGCGCGAACTGGCGCGATTTGGAGTAACTAGGCTCCCAACTCCGCCCGGATCGCCGCCGCAATCCGGTCCG
Organism: Acidobacteriaceae bacterium; assembly: GCA_035503555.1. Taxonomy (GTDB): domain Bacteria; phylum Acidobacteriota; class Terriglobia; order Terriglobales; family Acidobacteriaceae; genus Palsa-343. Next base: position 4,400 of record DATJTG010000112.1, read on the forward strand.
CGTGGCGTCGCATCGCCTCTTCCGATTCCGCCTCGATCATCACTCGCGCCAGCGCCTCCGTGCCGGAATAGCGCACCACGACGCGGCCGCTCTCGGCCAGCTCCGCCTCGGCCTCGCGAATCGTATCCGTCACCGCAGCAAATTGATCGAGCGGCTTCTTTTCGCGCACGCGCACATTCACGATCACCTGCGGAAAGACTTTCAGGTCCGCGATCAGTTCGTGCAGCGGCCGTCCTGACCGGCGAACCACATCCAGCACCACCAGCGCCGTCAGCAATCCATCGCCCGTCGTCGCCAGGTGCGGAAAGAGAATGTGCCCCGACTGCTCGCCTCCGAGCGAGGCCTTCTCCTGCTGCATCCGCTCGAGCACGTATTTGTCGCCCACCGGCGCGCGCAGCATGCGTATGCCGCTGCGTCGCAGCGCCGCCTCCAGTCCCATGTTCGACATCGTCGTCGCCACCACCACCGCGTTGCGCAGCAGGCTCCGCTCATGCAAATCGCGGGCCGCCAGCAGCATCACCGCGTCGCCGTTCACCACGTTTCCGTGTGCATCGGCCAGCATCGCGCGATCCGCATCGCCGTCGAACGTCACGCCCAGGTCGGCGCCCAGCGACTTCGTTTCCGCCGCCACCACCGCAGGGTGCAGCGCTCCGCAGGCGTCGTTGATGTTCCGCCCATTCGGCGAGACGTGCGTCAGATGGGTGGTCCCGCCCAGATGCCCAAACAAATCCGGCGCAATCGCCGAGGCCGCGCCGTTGGCGCAATCCAGCACCACGCTCAGCCCCTTCAGGTCGAGTCCCGGCACCGCCGCTCTCAGAAATTTCTCGTAATCGAGGCGGTACTGCGGATTCACCGGCGGCGGATCCCCGACCAGCGGCGCTTCGAGATTCTCGAGCCGGCGGAAAATCTCCTCCTCGATGCGCAGTTCCGTCTCGTCCGGTAATTTGTAACCGTCGCTGCCGAAAACCTTAATGCCGTTGTCCTGCCAGGGATTGTGCGAAGCCGAAATAACCACGCCCGCCGAAAATCCATGATGTCGCGCCAGAAATGCGATCGCCGGTGTGGTAATCACGCCCGCGCTTTCCACTTGCGCTCCGCCCTCACGCAGCCCCGCGCTCAAAGCTGCCGCGATCCACGGGCTCGACTCGCGGGTATCCATGCCGAGAATTACCCGAGGGTGGCTGTGTGATCCGTTGAGCTGATGCGCCAGCGCCAAGCCGACCGCCCGGATAGTCTTCCCATCCAGCGGCGCCTCGCCGGCGACCGCGCGGATTCCGTCGGTTCCAAACAGTTTTCTCATCATTCGGTGGATTCTTCCTCGATCTCGCTGATGCGCCCGCGAACTCGCCCCTGCGCCAGCCGTATATGAATCGCCTGGCCCTCCGCCAGGCTCATGGTCGATTTCAGTAGCGTTCCCTCGTCACCGTACACCAAGGCATACCCACGATCGAGCACCGCGAGCGGCGACAGCGCGCGGAGCTGCCGCTCCAGCCCCGCCTGATGCTCCATCCGCGCGCGCAAATAGGCCTGCGCCGCCATGGCCATCCGATTGTCGATCGCTGTCAGCCGCTCCCGTGCTACGCCCGCCCTCGCCGCCACATCCTGCGCGGCCAGCCGATCGTCGAGCCGCCGCAGCCGATCCGTAGCCGTGCGGCAATACGCCCGCCACTCCGATTCAAGCCGCCCGCTCAAATCGTCGACACGCTGCTGCCGCCGCCGAATCTGATCCATCCCCCGCATCAGCACGCCTTCCACGCGCACCCGCGCCACCGCATGCGACGCCTGCATCAGCCGATACCGGCAGCTCCGCACCAGCCGATGATCCAGATCCTGCACCCGCTCGGCCACATTGTGCAGAGCACTCGTCACCAACTCCGCGGCCGCCGACGGAGTCGGCGCGCGCAGGTCCGCAACAAAATCCGCAATCGTGAAATCCGTCTCGTGCCCGATCGCCGATACAACGGGCAACTCCGACGCGGCAATCGCCTCCGCCAGCAGCTCTGAGTTGAACGGCGCCAGATCCTCGAGCGACCCGCCGCCGCGCGCCAGCACAATCACATCCACTTCCCGCGTGCGATTGAAATACGCGATCCCGGCAGCCACTTCCGCCGCCGCCGTCTCGCCCTGCACCAGCGCCGGATACACCAGCACGTGCAGCCCCGCATGGCGCCGCCCCACAATGTTGAGAAAGTCGCGAATCACCGCGCCCGTTGGCGACGTCACAATCCCCACGCAGTGCGGAAAAGCCGGCAGCGGCTTTTTGCGCTCCGCATCGAACAAGCCCCGCGCCTCGAGACGCGCTTTCAGCTGCTCAAACGCGATCTGCAGCGAGCCCGCGCCCACCGGCTCCAGAAATTCTGCCACCAGCTGCATCTGCCCGCGCTGCTCGTACACCGAAATCTTGCCCCGCAGCAGCACGTGGATCCCGTCCGCCGGCTTAAACCGCAGCAGCGACGCCTGCTTCCGGAACAGCACCACCGGCAACTGCGCTTCGCCATCCTTGAGCGTGAAGTACACGTGCCCCGACGGCGCCGCGCGCAGATTGCTGATCTCTCCCTCGACCCACAGATCGCTGTACTCGCGCTCGATGTGCAGCCGCACCTCGCCCACCAGCTCGCCGACGGTCCAGATATGGCGTGCGATTGGCTCCGGTGCGGCTTCGAACGAGAAGCCGAGCTGCGGCTCCGCCTCTGAAGCCGCGGTTCGCGATGGATGGGTCGCGGGTCTCACCATCGCTGAGTATAAAACCCGCGCCGTGTTGCGAAGTTGTCGCAGGGCCGCGCCGCCCCTGATAATGGCTGAATCCTGAACACCGAAAGGTTCCCCCGCATGATGCCTCGCCTTGCCGCGGTTGTGTTCGCATCGCTCCCCATGCTCGCGCTCGCCGCGCCGGCCTCCGCGCAGAGTTTCACCATCCAGCAGGTCATGAGCGCGCCCTTCTGCTCCGCGCTCCAGGCCGCTCCCAAGGGCGGCGGCCTGCTCTGGATCGCGAACGAACAGGGCAAGCGCAACATCTATGTCGCCGAGCCAGGCGGCAGCGGATACAACCTGCACCGCGTTACCAGCGACGACGCCGACGACGGCATCGACATCGGCGACATCACGTGGACACCGGACGGCACAAAGGTCATCTACGCGCGCGGCGGCGATTTCGAATTCCCCGAAGAATCCTCACCCAATCCTGCGCTGCTTCCCCAGGGAGTCACCCAGGAAGTCTGGATCGTCGACGCCGACGGCAGCAACGCCCGCAAACTCGGCGAAGGCCGCGCGCCCGCCGTCTCGCCCGATGGCGCCACTGTCGCGTTCCTCAAGACCGATCAAATCTGGACCCTCGACCTCCGCGACCCCGCAGCCAAGCCCGCGCAGATCCTGCACACTCGCGGCACGCTCGGCGACCTCTCCTGGTCCCCCAACGGCAAATACCTCGCCTTCACCAGCGATCGCGGAGACCACAGCTTCATTGGCGTCTACACGCCAGCCAGCCAGACGCTCACCTATCTCGACCCCTCCACCGAGCACGACGGCAACCCTGTCTGGTCTCCCGATAGCCAGCAGATCGCCTTTACCCGCGTGCCGCCCGACACCACCGGCGTCCACTTCAAGCCCCGCCGCACCGCCGTTCCATGGTCGCTGCGCATCGCTGACGTCGCCACCGGCACGGGCCGCGAAATCTGGCGCGCGCATGACGGCGTCGGCAGCGTCTTCCACGGCACCGAATCCGATGGCCCGCAGCTTTTCTGGAGCGCCGACGGGCACATCGTCTTCCCGTGGGAAGGCACCGGCTGGCTGCATCTCTACTCCGTCGCATCCACCGGCGGCGCCGCCACCGATCTCACCCCAGGATGGTTCGAAGTCGACTACACCGCCTTCAGCCGCGACCGCAAAACCCTCGTCTACTCCTCGAATCAGGACGACATCGATCGCCGCCATCTCTGGGAAGTCAGCCCGGACGGTGGCTCGCCGCGTCAGCTCACCCACGGAGAAGGCCTCGAAGTCATCCCCGTCCTCGCAGCCGACGGCACCGTCGCCGTCCTCCGCTCCGACGCCAAGCTCCCCATCCGCCCCGCCGTACTCGATCGCACCGACAACCTGCACGACGTCGCTCCGCAGATGATCCCCGCCGAGTTCCCCGCATCGAAGCTCGTCACTCCGCAGCAGGTCATCTTCAACGCCGCCGACGGCCTCCAGATCCACGGACAGCTCTTCGTGCCCGCAAGCGCCAACGATGGCAAGAAACACGCCGCCATCGTCTTCTTCCACGGCGGATCGCGCCGCCAGATGCTGCTCGGCTGGCACTACATGGACTACTACTCCGACGCCTACGCGATGAATCAATACCTCGCGAGCCTCGGCTACATCGTCCTTTCCGTGAATTACCGCAGCGGCATCGGCTACGGACTCAACTTCCGAGAAGCGCTCAACTACGGCGCGACCGGCGCGAGCGAGTTCAACGACGTCATGGGCGCCGGCCTCTACCTGCGCAGCCGCACCGATGTCGACGGCGCGCACATCGGCGTCTGGGGCGGCAGCTACGGCGGATTCCTCACCGCGATGGCGCTCGCCAAAGCCTCAGACCTCTTCGCCGCCGGCGTCGATCTGCATGGTGTGCACGACTGGGTGCTCGAGCTGGGCAACTGGGAACCGAACTACAAACCCGACGCCGATCCCAACGCTGAGCGCCTCGCCTGGGAATCCTCGCCGCTCGCGTACGTGAAGGACTGGAAATCACCCGTGCTCCTCATCCAGGGCGACGACGACCGCAACGTGCAGTTCGCGAACACCGTCCGCCTCGCCGCCGCGCTCCGTGCCCAGGGCACGCCCTTCGAAGAACACGTCTTCCCCGACGAAATCCACGGTTTCCTGCTCTGGAAAGACTGGATCACCGCGTACTCCCTCGGCGCGGATTTCTTCAACCGCAAACTGATGGGGGCAACGCAGTAGCTGCCAACATCGACGCAGATCCGGGTGCCCCATTCAAGCCCGCCGTTGGCTTGGGTGGGGTCGTTCGGCTTTTGCCTTCGTATCACCTTCCGACTGCACCCGTGCCACAAAGCCCCCTGTTAGCCTCTTACCAGTGCTCACGCTCGAAACGCCTGTCCAGTTCGTCAAGGGCATCGGCCCGGCCATCGCTGCCATGCTGGCCGAAAAGCAGATCCTCACCGTCGAAGACCTCCTCCTCCATCTGCCCTTCCGCTACGAAGACCGCCTGAATCCCCGCGCGCTCGGCCAGCTCACCCCCGGAGAAACCGCAAGCGTAATCGCCGAAGTCCGCGGCGCCGCCCTCCTGCGCACCCGCCGCATGCCCATCTTCGAAATGACCGTAGGCCAGGGCCTCAGCTCTCTCAAGTGCATGTGGTTCCACGGCACATATCTCGAAGGCAAATTCAAGCCCGGCCAGATGGTCGCGCTCTACGGCAAAGTCGAAGCCTCGCGCTCCGGCCGCGGCTTCAAAATGATCCAGCCGCAGTTTGAAATCCTCCCCGACGGCAACGACGACGCGCTCGATCGCGTCCTCGAGGTCGGCCGCATCACACCGGTCTACGAGTCGCTCAGCGGCAGCCGTCTCGCCTCGCGCTGGATTCGCCGCATGATCTGGAACATCCTCGACGAGCTGAAGGGCAACGTGCCGGAAACCCTCCCCGCCGCCCTGCCCGCCTCGCTCGCACAGCGCCTTGGCCTCGGCAGCCGCGAGCAGGCGCTGCGCGAAGTCCACTTCCCGCCTGCCGGCACGGCCATCACCCAGCTGCAATCCGCCTCCACGCCCGCGCATCGCCGCCTCATCTTCGAGGAGCTCTTCTATCTCGAGATGGGGCTCGAAGTGAAGCGCCGCCGCTTCCAGGAGAAAGCCGGCCTCGCCTTCGAAACCAGTGAAAAAGTCCGCGAAGCCCTCCGCAGCGTGCTTCCCTTCCATCCCACGGCAGCGCAGAAGCGCACCCTCGGCGAGATCGCCGGAGACATGCGCCGCCCC
>DATJTG010000113.1:0-10879 GCA_035503555.1 Acidobacteriaceae bacterium
CAGGCGCAGACGCTGCAACTCCTGAATGAGATCAGCCGCGAGATCACCTCGATCCTCGACCCCCACGAGCTGCTGGAGCGCGTGGGCCAGCTCATCCGCCGCATCATCGACTACCAGATGCTTTCCATCTGGCTGGTGAACGAGCGCGACCAGGTGATGGAGAACCACCTCGCCATCCGTTTCGGCGAACGCTTCGATCCGAAGGAGAAGCTGCCGCTCGACCGCGGCCTGGTGGGCGCAGCGGTTACGGAGAAACGCATCGTCAACATCCCCGACGTGCGCAAGGACCCGCGCTACCACATGGTGAATCCCGAGACGCGCTCGGAGATGGCCGTGCCGCTGATCTACAAGGGGCGGGCGATCGGCGTGCTCGATATCGAACACACGCGCGGGCACTATTTCAACGAAGATCACGAGCGGGCGATGACCACGCTGGCCAATCAGCTGGCCATCGCACTGGAAAACGCGCAGCTTTACCAGCGGGTGGCCCAGCAGGAGCAGCGCCTGGAGCGCGACCTGGCCATGGCGCGCGAAGTTCAGCTCCGCCTGCTGCCGCCGAAGAAGCCGCAACACAAGCGGGCGGAGTTTGCCGCGCGCTTTCTGCCGGCCCGCACCATCGGCGGCGATCTCTACGACTTTCTGCAGTACGACGCCAGTCGCAGCGCCATCGCACTCGGCGACGTGAGCGGCAAAGCGGCGCCTGCGGCTCTCTACGCGGCGCTGGTAAGCGGCATTATGCGTTCAATCGCCAGCCGCAAACTGGGTCCGGCGCCGATGTTCAAAATGCTGAATGACGCTCTGCAGGAGCGCAAGCTCGACTCGCAGTACGTGGCCATGCTCTTCGCCGTGTGGAACGACGAGAACCTGACCCTCCAGATCGCCAATGCGGGCGCCGTGCAGCCGCTCTTCTGCCGCGGCGAGGAGATCGAAACCATTAAGGCCGAAGGCTTCCCGCTGGGCATGTTCCCCGCAGCTACCTGGGAGGAGTTCAGCATCTCCACGCAGCCCGGCGACTCGGTGGTCTTTTTCAGCGACGGCATCGTGGATGCGCAAAATGGCGCCGGCGACATGTTCGGCAACGACCGTCTGGTGGCCTGCGTCAGGAAAAACCATCACAAATCCGCGTCGAAACTGGCCGAAAGCATCCTCGCCGAGGTGGGCAAGTTCCAGGGCAAGCGCGACCGCTTCGATGACGAGACGGTGGTGGTGCTGCGGGTGGTGTAGGGTTCGCCCCGCCTCCGTCAGATCGAAATTCCGTTCAGAAGTGGAACCATTCGCCCAGGACGTTCGTCTGTAGCGGCAAAGGCCTCATCTCCGTGACAGGTGGCCTTTCGGCCTTAGCTCACAGCTGTACAATGCCTGCACCCGGCAATCAGGAGAAAGATTATGAGAAAGCTCACAACGATGCTGACCTGCGGGTTGGCGGCCGTAACGTTAGGCGTCATCCCACCTGGAGCATTTGCCCAATCGGCCACCGCCGCTGCAGCGGTTCCTGCTTCTGCCCCTGCGCCCGCTGCTGCCGATACGCAGAACCTTCCCGGAAAAGTCACGCTGGCAGAAGGATCCGACGTAGCGCTGAAATTTGCGCAGGATCTCAGTTCGAAGACCGCTAACGAAGGCGACCCCGTGGAACTGGTTCTCGATCAGGACTTGATCGTCAATAACGTTGTCGTCGCGCGCGCCGGCTGCAAGGCCGTCGGAGAAGTGACCCATGCGAAGAAGGCCGGCATGATGGGCAAGGGAGGAGAGCTGAATATCCGCCTCGACTATCTCAAGAGCGGCGATGCCCGCATTCTGCTGCGCGGCTCGAAAGGGCGCGAAGGCGACGATAAGACCGGAACGGCTGTGGCGCTGACTGTGCTCTTCGGTCCGATCGGACTTATCAAGCACGGCAAAGACATCGACATCAAGCAGGGCACACCATTGAAGGCCTATGTTGCCCAGGATATTGCGCTGCCGGCTGCTCCTCCGGCCGCTGCGCCTGCGTCGTAAACAACTCGTCGATCGAGACGACAAAAGGGCATCCCACCGGGGATGCCCTTTTCGTGTCATTACCGTCTTTCCGCAAAAGTAACCTTTCCTCCCCAAAAGTATTGCCGTCTTGCCCGTTTGGGGACTGGCCTGACACGCCTGGGGGGAATATCAAAGGTAACGAGGTTCAAAAAGTATGAATAAGAAGCTCGTATTGAAATACGTTTGCGTCATTTTGGCCGGCATCGTCAGCGGACTCTGCATTCCGAATTCGTGGTATGTGCAACTCGCACACACCACCATCGCGAGTATCGGAAGGTAGCTTTTTACAGCCGCTGCGGGCAGCAGCGGCCAGGAGCCCAAAACAAACTGTTTTACCGCCTCGAGCCCTGGGCGGGCCTCTGTGCGCGCGCCGAACCGCAGGCGGGCGCATTCCATCGGCGCAACGGCGATCTGCCGCGCTTCGCTGATCGGCGTGCAGAAGCCACGTCCATCGTGGTATTTGCAGACATGGCGGAAGGGAATTGCCGAGAACCCCTCATGCCGAATTTACGAGTCGCGTGGGCACAAGCCGCGATTTCGGCCTCGCATTCTGATATTCTCAAGCGTTTATTTCGTATCTCCGGTCCAGCCGGGCGGGGAGCCGTGTGAAGGAGCAGCCATGCCGGAACAGCGGGGACGGAAATATCATCAGGAGCGCGTTGCCGAGACCCTGCGCGACGAGATCGGCGCGATGATCGAGGGCGAACTATCCGATCCGCGCATCAGCTTCGCCTACGTCAGCCAGGTCGTGCTCAATCCCGGCGGAAAGTCCGCGCTGATCTACGTGGCCGTCGACGGCGGTCCGGAGGAGGAAGCGCAGACCCTGGACGGACTGATGGCTGCGCGCGGGTACATCCGCCACGAACTGCTGGAGCGGATGGGCGTACGCTTCGTGCCGGAGCTGACCTTCCACATCGACCGCTCCGAAAAGATGAAGTCCCGCATCGATGATCTGCTGGGGCGGAAGCGCCGAACGAGCGTGCGGGCGCAGAGTTCGGATTCAGGCACCAGCTGAGAGGAGCAGCGGAAAGATTCCTACAAGGTTCATGGCAGCCAGGCACGAGATTTCAATCGGGCGCGGAGGGGAAGGACAGCGGCACGAGATGCAGGCCGTGCTCGATGTTGTGCGACAGGGCCAGCGGTTTGCGATCTGCTCGCACGCGCGCCCCGACGGCGACGCGGTCGGCTCCATGCTCGCTTTCGGCATGATCCTCACCCAACTGGGCAAACAGGGTGATTTGGTCGCGGCCGATCCGGTGCCGCTGATCTACCGGGGCCTCCCCTGCGCGACAACGATCCGCCAGGGGCAGCGCGTCGAGGGCGAATATGACGCTGTCATCCTGCTCGAGTGCGACGGGCTGGCGCGTTCCCGGCTCTTCGGGCTGGAGCGGCGCTTCACGGTCAACATCGACCATCACGTGAGCGCGCGCGAGTTTGCCGACGTGAACTGGATCGACACCGACGCCTGCGCGGTCGCGGAGATGGTCTACCGGCTGGCGCGCGCCGCCGGCGTTACCGTGACCGCCGATATGGCCGCCTGCCTCTACACGGGAGTCCTGACCGACACGGGCTCATTTTGCTATGAGGGCACCGACGTGCACGCGTTTGAGATGGCGCGCGAGCTCGTCCGCTGCGGAGCAGACCCGGCGCAGCTGGCGCGGGAAATCTACTTTTCAAACCCGCTCTCGAAGATGGCGCTGCTGGGCGCGGCCCTCAACAACCTCCGGCGCAAGGGAAGGCTGGCGTGGCTCTGGGTGACCCACGATGACATGCAGCGCACCGGGGCGGCGGAAGAAGACTGCGAAGGCATCGTGAACTACGCTATCGCCATCGCCGGCGTGGAGGCAGCGGTTCTTTTGCGCGAACTGCCCGACCGGCGCGTGCGGCTTTCGCTGCGGAGCAAGGGACACCTGGACGTCGCCCGCATCGCGGCTTCCTTTGGCGGCGGGGGGCATCTTCATGCGGGCGGCTGCACGCTCGAGGGACCCCTCTCCGCGGCCACCGACCGGATCCTCGACACCATGCGGCGCGAGCTGACGACCGTCGCCGATTCGCGTGCGGCGGAATAACTCCAGATGAATCTGTTAGGCTGACTCGGAACGGTGACCGAGAACCCACCCCACGAAAACGCAGCCGGCGACGAGCCCGACGAGCCGCAGCCCGCCTCACCGGGCCCATGGGCGCGACTGGCCTGCCGCTTTCCCGCCGCAGGCACCATCGCGGAGGCCGCGACCCTGTTCGCGGTGACGGCGTATTTTCTTTTCTACGGCCTGGTTCCCATCTTCGGCGGCGACGCCATCGGATTGGTGGGCGCCGACGAGCCACGCTATGCGCAGGTGGCGCGTGAGATGCTGGCGCGCCACGACTACGTGACCCCAGTGCTGTGGGGATACCCCTGGCTCGAAAAACCCGCTCTCTACTACTGGCGGGCGATGTTTGCCTTTCGTGAATTTGGCGTCCACGACTGGAGCGCGCGTCTGCCTTCCGCCAGCTTTGCCTTCATGCTGGTGGTGCTTATCTATCTGCACATCCGGCGTTTCCGCAATGGCGGCCAGCTCGATGCGGCACTCATCACGGCCTCCTGTGCGGGGATTTTGAGCTTCGCGCGCGGCGCCTCCACCGATATGCAACTGGCAGCGCCGTTCTGTATCGGCATGCTGGGCTGGTATGCCTGGTACGAGACCGACAGCAAGTTCTGGCTCTTCGATATCTACTTCTTCGTGGGTGCCGCGACTTTGGCGAAGGGACCCGTTGCGCCGCTCCTGGCTCTCGTCATCATCGGAATCTTCGCCGGCCTGCGGCGTGAGTGGTCCCTTTTCCGGCGGAGCCTGTGGTGGCCGGGAATCGTGCTCTACTTTGCGATGGTTCTCCCGTGGTTCATTGCGGTGCAGCGGCGCAATCCGACCTTTTTGCGGGTGTTCTTCCTCGAGCACAATCTGGAACGATTCGCCACCAACCGCTTCGAGCATTACCATCCCTTCTGGTATTACGTTCCGGTCGTGCTGCTGGGGCTCACGCCCTGGGCGGTTATCGCAGTGACGGCCTTCGTCGAGGCCGTCGGCCGATCGATCAACGAGTGGAAGGCCCGCCGCGCCAAGTATCTCTACATCGGCCACGCGCGCGCGGGCGACGCCTTCCCTGAGTTCCTGGTGCTGTGGGCCGTCGTGGTCATCGTTTTCTTCTCGTTCTCTGAGTCGAAGCTTCCGGGATACATCCTGCCCGCGCTGCCGCCGATTGCCATTCTCACGGGCGATTACCTGAACCGCATTCGCAACCGCGGCCTGAATGTCTGGCTGCTGGTGCTGCATGCGGTGCTTACCGGCATTCTGGCGATGTTCGTACTGCTCATGCCGCTGCATCTGCGCAATCCTGAGGCGATTCCGCCGCGCATTGCCATCGTGGCGGCCAGCCTGGTGGGGATTGCGGCCGCAGTGTTCATCCTCATCACGGTGGCGCGTTTCGGATTGAAGCGGCTCCGGCTGGCCACGATGACGCCGATCGCCGTCCTGCTGCTCTACATGTTTGGCGTGGGCCCGGTATTCGGCATCGGCCCGGTGCCGAACACCAAGCACAACATCAATCTGATGGACCTGACGTTCTCGTCGCGTCCCCTGGCGCAAATTCTGAATGAGATTAGTCCTCCCCCCGCGCTCGTGGCCGAGTGGAAAGTGCGGCGCGACGTAGAGTATGGGCTCGGGTTCTACCGCAACAGCCGGGTCGTGGATTACGATGTGGGAATCGATGTCACCGACGCTCCAGCCGCTCCCGGCGGTGGGCCCCAGGGTGTGACGATCGACCAGGTGAAAGAAGGGTCGTGGGCCGACGAAATCGGCCTGCGCCGGCTGGAGGGCGAAAATATTGTGGCCGTGAACGGCCAGCCCGTTTTGAATGCAGCCGATTTCAATGCGATGATGACCGGGTGGCGTCGAGGACAAAAGCTGGAGTTCGAGGTGATCGATCCGCGAATTCCGGAAAAGGTGCCACAGTTCCTCGGCGGTGCGCTGCAGGATGGCATTCCTCAGCAGGATCACCTGCTGGTCGTTCCGGAATCCGCGCTTCCGGGCCTGCGGCAGGAACTGGCAGGAAGAAGTTATGAGTTACTGTTTACTTATCCGGCTCAGGGTTTAGTCGTCTGTGAAGTACACGCCCTCGAGCAGACAACGCCCACGCGCAGTCGATAATTTGCCCGCTGCACCTGCTTTGGAGGGAGAGCTCTTCGGGGTATCCATCGCATCCCGGACGATGCCGACGAGATGAGTTCCGCGCTACAGTTCGAGGTTCTGGACCTTCGCCACTTCTCGGCCGGCAATCTGCGCCCGCTGCTCGATGCGGAGAGCCGCGTCTGGAGCGACCGGCTGCACTGGGACTATCGCGGATCGGCGGCGCTGCTGCTCCAGTACCTCGACTCTCGTGTTCTTCCCGGCTTCGTGGCGGTCGAGAACGGCCGCGTGAAGGGCTACGTCTTCTGCGTGTACGAGGGGCACAAGGCGGTGATCGGCGACGTCTATGCGCTGGGAACCGATCAGGATGCAGCCGAAGTGCGCGACGAATTGCTGCGCCACCTGGTGGAGATGCTGCAGGCTTCGCCGGGGATTACGCGCATCGAGTCGCAACTGCTGCTGCATCCGCATGGCACCCATAACCGCGTCTTTCTCGACGCGGGATTCGGCGTCCATGAGCGCATCTTTATGGAATGGCCGCTCACGCCGGCGATTGCGGCCCAGGCTGCCGAAGAGGATGGCTGGAAGCCGAATGCCGCAGTCGAGATGCGGCGCTGGTCTGAAGGCGATTTCGCGGCAGCGTCGCGGCTGATCGCACACTCCTACGACGGCCATCAGGACAGCTACATCAACGAGCAGTACCGGACCGCGCAGGGCTCGCACCGGTTCCTGCACAATATCGTGCGATTCCCGGGTTGCGGGTATTTCGATACGGAGTCGTCGCGGACGCTCATCGCTCACGGCAGCCCGGAACTGGCCGGATTGCTGCTTTGCTCGCGCGTGCGCGAAGACGCGGGGCATGTGACGCAAATCTGCGTGGCCCCGGAACATCGCCGCAAAGGCTTCGCGAAAGCCCTGATGATGGAGTGCGCGCGGAATCTGGCGAGGCGCCGATTCAGCCTGCTCACGCTGACCGTGACGGCATCCAATGGAACCGCCGTGGCTCTTTACGAGCGCCTCGGCTTCCGCGGTACCCACCGGTTCGACGCCATGGTGTGGGACAAGTCCGAAGCGCCGCCGGAGAATCTCTTCCCGTCGAACGCCTAAATCAGCCCGTCGCCTGCGCCGCTGTGACTGGGTGCAGCGCGGCCGCGGAAATGGTGGCGTCGACCATCGCCTCCATGCCCATGCAGGAATTCATCATCAGGTGATAGAGGCGACGATCGTCCCACTCGCGCTGGTGGAAGCGGCGGATGTACTCGGCGCGCCGGCGATCGGTCGCCGCAATCTCTCGCTCAGCCTCCTTGGCGTGCTCGGGGAAGTGCTCTTCGAGCCAGCGGATCTTGCGCGCCATCGAAGCATAGACGAACACGTGGAAGGCACCGGGAGCTTTGGCCAGCAGACACGCGGCGCCGCGTCCAACCACCACAATGCTGCCTTTCGCCGCCTGTTCGGTCAGATAGCCCCGGGTGAACTCGACCATTCGCTCGCTGTCGAAGACCTGCGGATCGCCCGGCAGCCGCTCCAGCGAGCCGAACCAGATCGATTTGTTGAAGCGGTACAGCCAGGGGTCTACGCGCTCGTCGCAGCGCTTCACGAGGGCTGGGGCGACGCCGGCCTTGCGAGCTACGTCTTCGATCAGGCAACTGTCGATGAGCTTCCATCCCAGGCGTTCGGCCAGGTAATGCGCATACTCTGCGCCCTGGCTGCCGTATTCGCGTTCAACCGTGATCACCTGAACCATGGTCTGCTCCTGGCTTTTCACGCAGAGTTTGCAACTTTTCAGCCGGCAGCGTCAACTGCCGGGTTTGGGCAACGCTATTCGCGGAACTCCACCACCGTCGCGCCCGCGCCGCCTTCGTGCTGAGCCGGTTCGGTGACCGAAGCAACCTGCGGGTGCTGCTGGAGCCATGCCCGCAGCGTGCGCCGCAGGACGCCCATCCCCGTCCCGTGAACGATACGGATGCGCGGCAGCCCGGCGAGGAAGGCGCGGTCGAGGAATTTTTCCACTTCGTCCTGGGCCTCGTCCGCGGTCCGGCCGATCACGTTGATCTCACTGCTCGCCACATCCGGCTCGGCGACGGAGACAGTGATGCCGTGGCGGCGCGCCGCCTGGATGGGCGTCTGCTTGCGCGCCGCCACTACCTCCGCGATCTCGTCCCGCGCCACGCGCATCTTCATGGGGCCGATGGCGACCTCGAAAGTGTTGTCGTCGATCTGGCGCTGCACCACGCCCGTCTTGCCCAGGCTGCGAAGCTTGACCGTATCGCCCTCGGCTACGTGCCGAGCGATGTGCGGCTGAGCGTTTTTGTCGCCGCGGTCGGCGCCGGTGTGCTGCGCGACGACCGCGGTGTTGAAGCTCTCAGAGAACTCGCGCCGCAGCCGGGCAATCCGCTGCTCGGCCTGCTTCGACAGCTTCTGCTGCGCCGCCCGATCTTCAATCGCGCGTACCGTCTCTCGAGCCTGATATTCAAAGTCCTTCAGCAGCGACTGCAGTTGCGTTTCGAGATCGCGAACCTTGGTGCGCCACTCCTTCATGCCCTCGGCGGCCAGGCGCGCGCGCTCCTGCGCCAGCTCCTGTTCCAGCCGGCGTACGCGCAGACGCTCGGCGTCGAGCACGTCCAGCCGATCGTGGAGGCTCGAGAGGAAGCGGGCCACGTCCTGGGTCTGCGTGCTCAGCCGCTGGCGGGCCGCGTCGATGATTTCAGCGCGCAGGCCGACCCGCCGCGCGATGTCGATGCCCGCCGACGTTCCCGGCACGCCCTGGCGCAATTCGTAGGTGGGCGCGAGCGTGCGTTCGTCGAACCCCACCGCCGCGTTGACCGCCCCGTCGGTATTTTCCGCGTAAACCTTCAGGGCCGTGAGGTGGGTTGAGAGAATCGACCATGCCCCGACGCGCAGAAAGTGCTCAGCGACAGCCACCGCCAGCGCCGAGCCTTCCTCCGGATCGGTCGCCGATCCCAGCTCGTCGAGCAGCACCAGCGAATGCGCCGTGGCTTGCGCCGCGATCCGATTCAGATTGGTGACGTGCGCGGAGAATGTCGAGAGATCCTGCTCGATCGACTGCGCATCGCCAATATCGGCCAGCAGTGCGTCGAAGACGGGGATCACGACCTCGTCCGCGGGGACCGGCACGCCGGCCTGAGCCATCGCGGCCAGCAGCCCCGCGGTCTTGAGGCCCACAGTTTTGCCGCCCGTATTGGGACCGCTGATGATCAGTTGCCGCGCTGTGCCGAAAAGCTCCAGCGAAATGGGAACGATGCTCTTGCCCTCCGCCCGCAAGCGGCGCTCCAGCAGAGGATGCCGCGCATTCTTCAGGCGAAACTCCGGCGCTGCCGCGTCGGAAAACCGCGGCGCAGCCCCTTCATACGCCTGGGCAAAGCGAGCGCGTGCCAGCAGCGTATCCACTTCGGCCAGCACTGCCGCCCCCGCCAGGATCGGTCCCGCGAACTGCGCGATTTGCCGCGTCATGTGCAGGAAGATGCGATGAATCTCCACCAGTTCCTCTTCGAGCATCCGCACCAGATCGTTGTTCAGCTCGATGGTTTCGAGTGGCTCGAGGTAGACGGTCTGCCCGGAGGAGCTGGCGCCGTGCACCACACCCTGCACGCGACGCTTCCACTCCGACTTCACCGGAATGACGAAGCGCTCGCCGCGGATGGTAATCAGCTCATCCTGGGCTGTCCCGCCTTCGGCAAACCGCCGCAGCGCGGCGCGCAGGCTCTCTTCGATCGAGCGCTGCTGCCGCTCCATTTCGCGGCGAATGCGGCGCAGCTCCGGCGACGCATCGTCGGCCAGCGTCCCGTCCGGCAGAATCTTCTCGCGCAGCGTTTCGGTGAGTGGGCGCAGGCTTGTGCCCAGCAGTTCCTGCGAAAGCGCGGTCAGCTCGGGAATGCGATCGCGCGCCGCTTCCGGAGGCGTGCGGATCAGATCGGTCCACGCGGCAATTTCCTCGGCCAGCGCGATCAGTGCGCGAAGCTCTGCGGATTCCAGTGCGACACCTTCAATGCGCGCCTTCGCCAGCATTTCGGAGGGGTCGAACAGCGAACGCATCACCGGAACCGCACCCGCCGATGACAGTACGCGCATTTCGCTCACCAGCGCGTGTTGCCGTGCAATCCACAGGCGGTGGGTTGAGGGAGTGAGCGCAGCGATCCACGCCCGCCCCGGAGCGGACTGTGCATACGTACCGAGGAATGCGACGAATTTTTCCCATTCCAGCGGTGCGTTCACCGGCACGGGTTCGGGAATGACGGGCAGTAGCGCCATGTGCCTATTATCCGATGCTCAGGTCAGGCTGCCAGCAAATGCAGCCCGGCGACGAGCAGGCACGATGCGGCGACGATCTTTGGCGGAATCGCTGAGCGCCGCCACGAAGTGGCGTACACGGTGAGCAGGATGACGACGCACGCGGCTTCGACCCACCAGTAATGATTCGGTCCGAGGCGGCTTTTTTGCTGGCCCCACTGCCACAAATCCCAGCCGAGATGCAGGCGGCTATGCGGGTAGAGCGCGAGGCGCGCGGGATGAATCAGAAAATCGAGCGCCAGATGCGAAAGTCCGGCCACCCAAACGGCCGCGGCGACGACGCGATCACGTCTAAGGAAGAACACAGCGAAGAGGCTTGACCAGACGACGATCATCACGACGGAGTGCGACCAGTCGTCGAAAAAGCCGCGCGGCGGATACTCCGGCTCGACGCCGGC
>DATJTG010000114.1:0-51088 GCA_035503555.1 Acidobacteriaceae bacterium
GAGATCGAATCGTTCGCGCCGTATTCCGACGTGGTGCGGCATGAGCAGAGCCAGCAGGTGGACGTACGGGTGACCGCGGTCGATGGCGCGCAATTGCCCGCTTCGGAAGGGTTGCGCCTGACGCTCTATGCGCCGGCGGACGCGCGCTTCGCTGCCCTTCCCTGCGGCAGCACGGTGCGCGGCGATGTCGAGATGCATACGGAGGAGCGCTTCGTCGATCCGGGCGTGTGGGATGCGGCGGCGTGGCTGCGTCAGCAGGGGATTGCCGCGCTGGGCAGCGGGCATGCTGATTCTGTAATTGTCACTGCGACACATGGCCGAGCCACCGGGCTCCCCTGCTGGATTCACGACCTGCAGCAGGAGGCAAGCGTGCGGCTGGTGAGCTACGCGGAGCGTCCGGCGCCGGCGTGGGTGCCGCGTGGGCTGCGGCTTTCGCCGGACGATGCGGCGATGCTGACAGCGATGCTGACCGGCGATCGCACCCTGCTGGGGCACCGGCTGCGGGTTGGCTTCGAGCGCACGGGTTCCTTCCACCTCCTCGTGGTTTCGGGGATGCATCTTGCGATCTTCAGCGGACTGATTTTCTGGGCGTCGCGGCGAATGCTGCTGGGAAGATTTGGCGCATCGCTGGCGACGATGGCCCTCTCGCTCGGGTATGCGCTGCTGACGGGATTTGGCCAGCCAGTGCAGCGCGCGTTCTGGATGGTCGCGCTGTATCTGGTGGGGCGCATCTTGTGGCGAGAGCGGCGGCCGCTGAATGCGATCGGATTTGCGGCGCTCGCAATGCTGGTCGCGAATCCATCGGCGCTCACCGATGCGGGATTTCAGATGACGCTGCTCTCGGTGCTGGCGGTGGCAGGGATCGCGGTCCCTGCGGCGGAGAAAACCTTCGGGCCGTATTTGCGGGCAACGCGTAATCTCTGGCTGCTGCCGCTCGATCCTTCGCTCACGCCACAGTCGGCGCAATTCCGCACCACCCTGCGACTGGTGGCGGATGGATTGCGTCCCTTGGTCGGGCGGTTCGCGGCGTACCAGGTGTTCCCCGGATGCGTTCGATTCGGATTGCGCGTTGTGGAGTTGCTGACGACGTCGCTTGCGATCGAACTGCTGATGGCGCTGCCGATGGCCATGTATTTCCATCGCGTCACAGCGGTTGCCCTGCCGGTGAACATTCTGATTGTGCCACTTCTGGGGCTGCTGCTGCCGCTGGCGCTGACGACGCTGTTGCTGGTGCTGGTACTGCCGAAACTGGCGGCGCTGCCGGCGATGGCGGTGGCGTTGCTGCTCCACGGAACCGCCGGTGTGGTGCATGCCTTCAGCGCGATGTGGCTCGGTGACTGGCGCATCCCCGCGCCGCAGGCTCTCGCCATTGCCGGAGCGATGGCGCTGACAGCAGCGGCGTTGGCGCTGATCCGGAGGAAGCGCCTGGGGATTATCCTGGCCACCGCGGCGCTGGCGTTGGAGGCTATGGTAGTGATGGCTCCGCGGCCGGTGCAGCACCGCGCCGGAGCACTGGAGATTTCGACGATCGATGTGGGGCAGGGGGACTCGCTGCTGGTGATCACCCCGGGCGGCAAGACGCTGCTCATCGACGCCGGCGGCATTGTCGGCGCGGCAGGACTGACCGGCAATGCGCCGAGCCAGCGCGCGACCAGTTTCGATGTGGGCGAGGACGTGGTCTCGCCGGTGCTGTGGTCCCGCGGCATCCGGCGTCTCGATGCGGTGGCCATTACCCATGCGCATGCGGATCACATCGGCGGCATGCCGGCGGTGATAGCGAATTTTCGGCCGCGCGAGTTGTGGGTGGGGATCAATCCGCACTCCGTGCTGTACGACGCCGTGCTCGGCGATGCGGCGGCTGTTCAGACGCGACGAGTGCAGCATACCGCCGGCGAGGTATTCGCGTTCGATGGAGTGCAGGTGCGGGTGCTGGCGCCCGAGGCGGGATACCAGCCGGAGGCGACTCCGACCAATAACGACTCGATGGTGTTACAAATGCGCTTCGGTAAAACGACCGCGCTGCTGGAGGGAGATGCCGAGGCGCCGAGCGAGAACCGTATGCTCGCGCGCGGCGATCTCCACGCCGATTTCCTGAAGGTAGGCCATCACGGCAGCCGTACATCGACTACACCGGCATTTCTGGCGGCGGTTTCTCCGGAATTTGCGGCAATCTCGGTGGGACGGCGGAATTTCTATGGGCATCCGCGGCACGAGGTGCTGGAGGAACTGCAGGCGGCGCGCATTCGCACCTGGCGCACGGACCTGCTGGGGTTGTCGACGTTTTATCTCGACGGCCATGGCGTTCAGGCTGCAGTGTGGGCCGATCGGGACGGTTCAGCCGCGGGACCGAACTAATTCAAGCGCATCGCAGGCCGTTTCCGCTCCGCGCTCCGCGGCAATCTGCGTGGCGATGGCCGTAGCCCGCACCTGATACGCATTGTCAGAGAGCAGTTGCCAGATGAGGCGCGCGGCGGCTTTCGCCTTGTAGCGCTTGCGCGCGAGGACTTCTGCGACGCCGAGCCGCCGCACGCGGCGGGCGTTATCCGGCTGGTCATGACTATAGGGCATGATGAGCATGGGACGGCCTGCGCGCAATGCCTGCGCGACGGTGCCGATGCCGCCCTGGTGAATGAGAACGGAAGCGCGGGGAAAGATCTTCGAATAGGGCGCGTAGCGCGTGACGCAGATCGTGCCGGGCAGCTTGCGTTTGGGCTGGTTGCGGTCGTCGGCGCCGATGAGCAGCACCGCGCGCTGGCCCAGAATTTCCGCGGCTTCGGCGCTCTGCTCGTAGAAATCGCCGGCGTGCATCACCGCGGCGGATCCCAGGGTGAAGACCAGGGGCGGCGCCCCGGCATCGAGGAATGCAGCCAACTCGGGCGGCAAATTCCCTTCCGATCCGGTGCCATCGTAGAACGCGAATCCAGTCGTTTTCACCGAATGCGGCCAGTCGGGCTGCGGCCTCCCCATCACCGGCGAAAAGAGCGCGAGCGCCAGACGGTCGGAGTGCTTCGCGTCGAAGATGGGATCGCGTCCCCGAGGCAGGCCCAGTTCGCGGCGCAGCGCATAGATCGGCTCGGGCCACTTGCGCGTGACGAGTCGAGCGAACCGCGCCACTACGTGGCCGAGCGGCGGAAACCCGCTCTGCATTTTGGCCAAAGTGGGATAAGGCGGCAGCACCGGCGGATCGTACGCCGAGAAAAAGGAGAAGGGCGCGAGCACATACGAGACCCAGGGAATACCGGTTTTTTCTGCAACGAGGGGAGCAGCATAGGCCAGTTCGCCTGTCACCAGCAGATCGGCGCCGCCATCAGCACGGACGGCAGCCGTGAGGTCGTCGTAGCTGTCGCGGAGCGACGGAAAGAGGAATTCGCGCAGGCCCACTTCAGTGCCGTGCCTGATGTCGTAGATCATTGCGATCAGGCGCGTATCGTTCGGATCCTGCACGGGCCGTACAGGCACAAAATCGATTCCCAGCGGCTCGATCTTCGGCCGGAACATCTCGGGAATGGCGAGCACTGGACGATGCCCGCGGCGCTTTAGCTCGAGACAGAGAGCAACCAGTGGATTGACGTCGCCAAACGTGCCGTAGGTCGAAAAGACGATGCGCATCGTTCAGTAACGTGCCTCGAACACGTGGAAGCGGCGTTCGAGTTCCCACTCCTGCGCGGCTTTTTCGCTGGAGCCGACGAGATCGGCACAGGCACCGGTAGGCTTCTCACGTCCCATCTGGCCCCGGCAGGCGTCGACGGGCGTCTCCAAACGCTCGGGAGTCACGCGCTCCCATATGCTGGCGCCGGGCAGGAAGCTGTGCTCGATCGAGGTCCGCGCCATCAGCTTCAGATCGAGGTACGTGAGCGGATACGTATCCGCGGCGCGCACATATTCGTGGGTGA
Organism: Acidobacteriaceae bacterium; assembly: GCA_035503555.1. Lineage (GTDB taxonomy): Bacteria > Acidobacteriota > Terriglobia > Terriglobales > Acidobacteriaceae > Palsa-343. The sequence goes on from DATJTG010000114.1 coordinate 3,894, forward strand.
GGTCGATGCGCGAGACGCCTTCATCGTCGGTGGAGAGGGCGACGGGCACGCCTGCCCGGCGATAAAGCATGAAGGGGTGATCGTCGCCCTTTACGTTGAGGATGACGTCGTTGCTGGTGAGATTCACCTCGACCATAACGTGGCGATCGGCCATCTCTTTCATCAGCTTATCGGGCTGATCCTCGTACATGACGTCGACGCCGTGGCCGATGCGCTCGGCGTGGCCCAGCTCCACGGCTTGACGGATGTGGAACCTGAGCCCGTCCGGCGGGACAAGGCCGGGGGCCAGTTCGCCGGCATGGAGGGCGATATGCACCTTTGGATAAAGGCCATGCAGATAGTCGAGCATGCGCATCTGCAGCGTGTAATCGCGCATGGAGAGGTAGCCGTCTTCGGGCTGAACGAAGTTGAGGCCGACGACATCAGGGTCGGCGGAAGCGACCTCGAAGGCCAGCAAAGTCTGCGCGAAGACCTGCTCCGGCGGATTGCCGCGGAGGACCTGGTAGAGAAAGCGGACGGTGACGCCGCAGGCCGGGGTGGCGTCGGGCTGGCCGCAGTGATCGAGGGCCTTCCACTTCGCGAGAGCATCGCTGTATTCGGCGCGATCCTTCGCGATATCTTCGCGGAAACCGGAGTCGGCGAGCAGCTTTTCGCGGATTCCGGCGAGGTCATCGCTCCAGCCGATGCGATGGCCGGCGGCGGCCGCAGCCTTGAAGTCGGGAGTCTGCATCAGCTCGAGATACTGCTCGTTCTGCGCGGCCGCGCGTGCGGTGACCTCATCGATCCACTCACCGGAAAAGCGCTTGTCGTCGCCGAAGCGATCAAAAGTGTCGAAGAAGTGGTCGTGGCCTGACTCGCCGGTGACCGGGATGAACGTGCGCATGGAGAAGGCGTCGATCAGTTCGTCGTAGAGATGCTGATTGTCCGGAGCCGTGGCTGCGGGGCTTTCGCCTGCGGGACAATCGGGCGCGCGGTGGCTCTTATCCATGCTGAGCGCCGCGGCGTTCACGCAGATACCGTCTTCGCCGGCTTCGCGGATGAAGGTCTCCGCGTAGACCGCACCGCTCAGGTGCATGTGCAGATCGGCGCCCTTGGGCATGCGCTCGAGAAAGGCGCGTAATGCGGGCGCACCTTCTTTGCGGGCGGCTTCGTAGGCGCGGGCAGCGCGGATCTCTGCAGGCGAAGCCTGCGCCCCCAGGCGAATGGCGGGGGAAACCATCAGCAGCACGACTGACGCGGCGCAGACACAGCGGTTCAGGGGCATGGCGAGCGGGTCCCTCTGCAAGGCGTTGAAACCGTTGCACAAGTGTACCCCGTGCGCAGCGAAGAAGCGGTTAACGGGAGGGCGAGTTGGAGGGGCGCGCTTTGTTATACTGGCTGAGGTTGTTGGTCGAGCGCGGCAAACTCCTTCCGCAGTTCTGAACGACTCCCTTCCCAACGCTGGTTCACCTCCGGCGGCCAGGTAGCTCAGTGGTAGAGCGCGGCCCTGAAAAGGCCGGCGTCGGCGGTTCGATCCCGTCCCTGGCCACCATTCCTGCTCGATCCAGATATCCCCGTCTCCGCGAGGAGATACCGCGGGCTGCGGCGTCTGCTGCAGTCGCCTGTGTATCCGGGAAAATCTTCTTAAAATGGGTCTCGCAGGCGTCGACGACCGTCAGAAACCTCGCCGGGTATCTGACGGCGGTGGTACGATAATCCCGCATCCTGCTCCGGCGTGGCCTTCTGAGCATCCTCTTTTGTTCGCCAACACCAAGGAGGCGGACATGTCCGCGATCTCCGTTCCCGCAACCGCAAGCATCCTCTCACTGCTCTTCGCCGCCACGACCCTGCCTGCGCAAACCGACATCTCTGCCGAATCCGGCATGTCCAGGGTCCGCGTCGTTCGCCTCAGCGAGGTGCGCGGCGCTGTCGAGATGAACCGGGGCAGCGGCTTCGAGGCCGCGACGCAAAATCTGCCTGTCGTCGAATCGAGCCAGGTGCAAACCGGCCTCGGCGTGGCCGAAATCGAGTTTGAGGACAACAGCACCCTGCGCCTCGCGTCCGACACCGTGGTCGAGTTCCCGGTGCTGGAACGGCACGCCTCCGGCGCGACCGTCACGACTGTGCGTGTTCTCCGCGGCATGGCTTACGTGAGCCTGACGAAAGCTCCGGGAGCCGGCAACGATTTCACTCTGCTCTTCGGGCCGAATAAGCAGCCGCTGCCACCCGGCAGCCACATCCGTCTGCAGATGAACGCCACTCGCGCCAGCCTCGCCGTGCTGAGCGGAGCCGTCGCGGTCGACGGCGCCGACGGGCCCGTCGCTGTGTCGAGCAAGAGAACCATCACCTTTGCCTTTACGCCCGACACCCAGCCCGACGTAGCGAAAGGTATCGCACCCAACTCGCTCGACTCGTGGGACAAGCAGTCGGCCGATTATCACGCGCATGTGGCCAGCATGACCGCGTTTGGAAATGCCCCCTACTCCTACGGGCTGAACGACATGAGTTACTACGGAAGCTTCATGGACGCGAGTGGCTGCGGGATGATGTGGCGCCCGTATTTCGCCAGCGCCGCATGGGATCCCTATGCCAACGGGACGTGGGCGTGGTATCCCGGCGCGGGCTATTCCTGGGTCTCCCCGTATCCCTGGGGTTGGATGCCCTACCATTCCGGTTCCTGGTCGTATTGCCCCGGTGCAGGCTGGGGATGGATGCCGGGAGGCGCATGGAGCGGACTGGCGAATGTGCCGGCTGCGACCGGCCGCACCTTCGGCAACATCGGTGCAAGGCCCCACTATCCGCGTCAGCCCGCGGAAGCACCGCGCCCGGGCCAGTCCACGCTGGTGGCTGTCAACCTCAGTCCGCTGGTTGCGTCCCAGGTCAGCAGGGGCTCTTTTGTCTTCCGTCGCGACTCGGCGGGTCTCGGGATTCCGCGCGAGGGCCTCGGCAGTCTAACCGGCTTCTCGCACGACACCCTCCGCCGTGGCACGGCCACCACGCCCATCTACCTCACTGCCGGACCGGCAGCCGGAACCGTACGCACCGAGAACCGCATCGCGGCCGACGGGCTTGCGCCCGTTGAGATCCACCGCGGATCTGCGCCGCCCCCCGCATGGTCTGCCGACGCAGGATTCAGTTCGCCCGGCCCGCCCACCAGTCAGTCAACGACCCTGTCTGCTGGAACCACGGGCCACATCGGCAGCATCGCACCCGCGGGTGGAAGCGGCGGAGGACACCCGCATTAGGCCGCTGGGCTAACGGCACAACGCCGCCGGAAGAAGCCTTTCCTAAACCATCGACGTCCTTCCCCTGTTGTTTGGCTAGAGAGAGCTAAGGAAGGCGACAAGATCCGACTCCTGCTGCGAGGTCAGCGTCAGACTGAACCGCGTTTCGTAGAACCGCACGACGTCCAGCAAAGTCTTCGCTGAGCCGTTATGGAAGTAAGGCGCGCGCGCCGAAAGGCCGCGCAGAATCGGTCCCTTGATCTTGCCCACGTGATCGAAGTTGCCGTCGATCAATGCCTGTCCGAGGTCTGTCGTCGTTTTGCAGGTGCTGGTTGGCAAGCCTGTCCCCGGATCCGTCTCGCACACCGTGATGCTGGGCAGGTACGAAATGTCGAGCCCGCCCAGATTCGTCGACGCGTTCGCGGGGTTCGGATTGCCTGTACCGATATCAAGGGGCGTGGGGAAGGAATGATCGCCGACATTCGGTGTGTCGTGGCAGGTGCCGCACGTCCCGGTGAGCGAAGGAATGCCCCCCGCCACCAGTCCGCCCTGCGCAACGTCATCGTTGATACCCGCCACGCCGGTGATGTTGATCTGCAATGAATTGAAGAGGGCTTCGCCACGCGCCACCGCCGCTCTGGGATCCCGCGGAGGCAAGTTCGCCCAGGCGGCGAAGGGATCGAAAATCGCCGGCGTGAACTGCCCATCTCCTGGCACGACCAGCCCGCCCGGCTGTTCAAACTGTGGAAGCAGATAATGCACGCTCGAGTTCATGCTGATAAAGTACGGCTGATTCTCGAGCGCCGCCGTCCCGCCCTGCGCTCCACGCGCGTCCAGGGATCCCGTCGAAAATCCGAAGGCCTGCGCCGTGGTCAGGCCCATCTCGAAATTGACAATCTCCTGCTGCTCCTCAGCCGTTGGTCGCGTGCCGTCGCCCTGCGCATGCGTCACGACCGCATCGACAGACTGATGTTCCAGGTCGCTGACCAGCGCGGTCGGATAGTTGTTGTAGACGATCTTGGTGGTCCCCGTCGCAGGCGACGACTCCCGCCCATCGAACATCACCGCGCTCAGGAAGCGAACGTTGGTCGCGGGCAGCGGACGCCGGTACATCGAGATCGTATCCGTCTCGTCGCAGCCGTAAGGATTGCTGACGCCGGTCACCTGGTAGTTCGCATTCGCCGGTACCGTGAGAAAGATTCGAATCAACCCCCGCGTCCGCAGCAGGCTGTAGGCAGCCTTTCTTCCTTCCAGCGTCGAAACATCGATGTTGTGATCGCAATTCGATCCATCGACAGTTCGGAATATCGGATCCGTGCCCTGCGTCAGAGCGAATCGCAGGTCCACGTTGGCCGCCGAGATCGACATGCCGTCACTCGGCTCATGGCACGTTCCGCAGGTCCGGCCGTTCGTGCCCATGCTCTGGAAGAAAGGCCCGGTCAGGTCGATCCCGCCTCCGTTGGCGCTGTACGTTTGCGAAGCTCCATTCGGATTGACGAAGAGAACCCCGTTGTGGAGAAAGTTTGTGAAATAGGGAAACTGCCCATTCACGGCGGCGATTCCCGCTGGCATCGCACAGGCAACACCGATCGCGCCAATCACCATTAGCTTCCCGCCGAATGATCCAAATTTGGGGTTCATCGAAGATTCTCCTTGCCTCACGGGGTTTGCCTCCGCCGGGTCGCCCTCAAAGATCGAGCCGGAGTCGTGGTAAGATTCGGAGCAAATTTCCCGCCTTAGGCCGTTCGTCCATCCCGAGGCGAAAAAGCTAGATTGGAACCTCCTCAGCAGTCCTAAAATCTGGAGCTCAAAAGTTCTCAAAAGCTCTCAAGAACCGGCTATGCCCAGGCTCACCAATCACTTGTACCGGTTCGGCGAATTCAGCCTCGACGCACAAGGCCGGGTATTGAAGCGAGCCGGGACAACAACTCCGCTCACCCCCCAAGGCTTTCGACACCCTGCTCGTGCTGGTTCAGAACGCGGGCCGCATCGTCAGCAAAGACGAGTTGATGCGCGCTGTCTGGCCCGACAGTTTCGTCGAGGAGTCGAATCTGACGCAAACCATCTTCATGGTGCGGAAGGCTCTCGATGAGACCAGCGACCGGCGCTACATCCTCACCCTCCAGGGCCAGGGTTATCGTTTTCTTCTTCCGGTAACGGAATCGGCAAGTGAGGCGGAGCCGACTGAAATGCTCGCCGCCCCTGCCGCTCCTGCAAATCTCCCTGAAAATCCCGCGACCATGCGCCCGCGCAGCGCCTGGCCTCCGGCGCTCATCGCCGCCGCTTTTCTCGCGCTGCTCGTCATCGCGGGTACGGCGATCGGGCTGTGGCGCCTGCGTCGCAGTAAAGCGGAGCCACCTGCCACCCTGACGCTGGCGGTGCTCCCGTTTGAAAACTTTACCGGCGACTCAGGACAGGAGTATCTCAGCGACGGGTTAACGGAAGAGTTGATCAGCCAGCTCGGGAATCTCGATCCCCAGCATCTTCGGGTCATCGCACGGACCTCGGTCATGCCCTACAAGCACACCCAGAAGGCCATTCCCCAGATCGGAAGAGAACTGGGAGTGCAGTACGTGATCGAGGGCAGCGTGCGCCGCGATTCGCAGCGGGTTCGCATCACCGCGCAGTTGATCCAGGTCAGGGATCAGAGCCACGTCTGGGCGCGCCAATACGATCGCGATCTCGGCGACCTGCTGGAACTCGAGGGGGAGATCGCGCGCGAAGTCGCCGGCGAAGTGGAATTGAGCCTGGATGGCCGAAGCCGAATCAACGCTGCGCTGGCTGCCGCCGGACGCGCACCCGAGACGAAATCGTATGAAGCATATGACCTCTACCTGAAGGGTCGGTACCTGTGGAATCAGCGATCCGAGGAGGGGTTCCGGCAGGCGGCTGATTACTTTCAGCAGGCGATCGATACCGATCCGAATTTCGCGCGCGCGTACGCAGGACTTGCAGACACGTACAGCCTGATGAGCACGTGGTATATCGGCCCGCAGGGAGAGCTGATGCCAAAGGCCCGGGCCGCGGCACAGCGCGCTCTCCGGCTCGACGAGAGTCTCGGCGAGGCGCACGCCTCACTCGCGCTGATCGAAGAGAATTACGACTACGACTGGGCGGGATCGGAGCGCGAGTTCCGGCGGGCGATCCAGCTCAGTCCCCAGTACGCGACCGCGCACCAGTGGTATGCGGAGTTTCTCTCGTGGCAGGGGCGCTTCGATGAAGCCTTTGCGGAGAGTTCGCAGGCGCGGCAGCTCGATCCTTTGTCGATGATTATCGCCATCGATCACACGTCGATTTTGTACTACTCCCGCCAGTATGAGAGTGCCATCAACCAATGCCGCTCGCTGGCCGAGCTGGACCCGACGTATGGTCACGCGCGCAATGCGATGATTCCCTCGTATTTGCAACTGGGCCGGTACGACGAGGCAATCGGCGAGATTCATCGCTGGGCTGCCAAAGGCGAAGAGCCCTGGCTGTGGGCCTGGGAAGCGGCTGTCTACGAACATGCCGGCCGGACCGAACAAGAGCGCCAGGCCCTCAGGAAGCTGGAACAGGTTGGCGATTCAGTCCCCAATAAACAGGCGACCCTGCTGCTGGCGTATGCCGGTACGGGCGACAAGGAACGGGCTTTGAAGCTGCTCGAGCGCGCCTATGCCGAGCACTCGAATGCCATCGTCCAGATCAAAGTGGATCCGATTTATGATCCGATGCGGAGCGATCCGCGTTTTCAGGATTTGCTGCGCCGCCTTCGCCTGGATCGCTAAGGTGCATCGCCGACGCCGCAGACCGCAGCTTAGTGCTGATCTCTCCCCCTTTGCATCGAGGCCGCGGCGACCAATTCATCGAGCGCGGATGTCTGCCGGGTAGCGTCCGCGGAGTCAAACGGCCCCTGCCACACTGCGCCGAACTCATTGCGCTTGCCGCGGTCCCGCAACCAGACGCTCCTTGCATTCGCTTCGACAAACTGCCGATAACGCTGCCGGTGCGGGTCAGATTCCGGCAGCACGTCATAGAGCCGCACCAGGTTCCGCACAAAGATGCCCTTGAACTGGGGAGCGTCGCCTCCGTGCACCGTAACGTCTTTGAGAATGCCGTCCGGCGTTGTCAGGTGGCTGATGGCCGCATCGGCGATGGCCGTCGCGTGCGCCAGCAGAGCGGGATCATGCTCAGCCTGCGATAACCCCACCAGCCCGGTGAGGATGACTCCCTGGTTGTAGGTCCACGTGTTCCTTCCGTTGTTGACGCAGGCGCTGGGATTCGTCGAGTCGAGACCGTCGTTGATCAGGCTCTCGGAATTGATCATGCCGGAGGCCCGAAACCACTTCCACTCCCGGTCGGCCCAATGGAGATACTCGGCAGACTGCCTGCCTTCCGTCCGGTTCGCCAGTTCAATGGCGATGGAGAGAAATAACTCATTGGCGATTGCATTCTTGTATTTTTTCGCAGAACTCCACCACATGCCGTCGCCGCAGGTGGTCGTGTCCCAGCCATCCGCAACCAGCGTCGAGAAGATGCTCTCCGCCATGGAAAGATACGACGGGTTGTGCGTCAGATCGTACGCATCGATCCAGGCCAGTGCCCACCACGAATCGTCGTCGAAGTAGTCGTTGACGAAGCCGCCGCGCGTCTTTTGCGCTGCCGGAAACGTGTTTGCGATCACCGGATCCAGCAAGCGGTCTCCAACCACTCGCTCGTAGTTCACGAGAACCGTAATCGCGTTCGCGGAGTTCCACCACCCCGCTGGAGCCGCATACAGACCAGACGCCGGCACATACCAGCGTTGCAGGGTTCGAATGGCCTTCGATGCCTCGCGCGCGAACACGCGATCCTGCTTCGTCGGCGCGGCCGTCATCTGAGCGGAGCCGCTGAGATAGGCAGCCGCGATGGCCAGGCAAAGAATTTGCTTCAGACGGACCCTCACAGAAGACGAGCCTGTGTTGCAGCAGCGATCATCTCCCGATTCTAGGGGTCGCGCAGCAGCGAGAACCGCCGCCCGTTCCCTGCCCTGAAATTCTTGCCGCATCCTGGGCCATCCCGCCGTCCTGCCGGCCCGTATCCCACTCATCGAGGAGAACTTGCCATGGCCGCACAAGCCAAACCCGATCCGCGAGACAGCGGAGACCGCAAGCCGGAATCTCGCACCAACGCCTGCGAGCAGAGCATTGACCGCAATGCTCCCGCCGGGAGCGCTTCATCGCTCGGAGCGAAAAGCGATTGCAACGGACGCCCCGATACCGACGCGAGCGTTGTGGAAGCCATGGATGAAGCGGGTCCTCTGCGGAAAGAGGATCGAAACTCCGGCAGCGGAAAATAGCGACGCCATTCTCCAGTCTGCCGGTTCCAACAGAGGGGCAGTCCCGCGCTCGACGGGACTCGCTTCAGCGGGTTGCGGCGCGGACCGGCATGGTCTGCGGTCGGGCGCTCAGCGGGGTCTGCCGCACCTGTGCGAGCTGTTCCGCCTGGCGCAGATGCGCGGCAACGACCTTCGCGCCGACCACTGCGGTCTGCTTCAGTCCTGGATCCTGGGTCGTCGCGATCTCCGACTGGTAGACATGGAGCGCGTAGGACAACTCGGCGATCTGATTGTGAATGTATTCCCGGTCGAAAGCGGCGCCGGAGAACGTCTGCAGCCGCGCGATCGCGTGCTTCTGACCGGCGCTGGTCTCGCCGGGTGTGAGACTGGCGCTGACCTGCTGGGCGAGCGGCGCCACCGCCTGGCCCAGTTGCGTATGCTCGCCCAGCACGTGTTGCGCGAACTGCTTCACGTCGGGGCTGTTGGATTGCTGACCTGCAATCCTGGCCAGAAGAACTTCGCTGTTGCTGACTTCAACCGCATTCGTGACGAAATTCCTGTCGCTTTGGACGCTGCGCTGGGCCAGCGCCGGCATCGCGCCGGCGGCGAGCAGGACCGCAAAGGCTGTGGGTTTGCTGAGATTCATTTCGCCCCTCGATCGTGGATACCAAACGGTTCAGCGCCGGAGCATCACGGCTGGGGAAACGAACGGGCGCCGATCCTTCAGGAGAGTGGAACGATTGTCTGTCAGAGGAGGGCCTGTCGGCAATGGAGAAATTCTGAGACTCAGCAGAAAATCGCGACGGCCTGGGCGCAGGGGGAGACGGATTGCGCCCAGGCCATGGGTTACAGCACACTGCGCAGAATGCGCACCGCGAGGAGGAGAACCAACCAAAGAGCGCTGCTGATCAGGAGACCGTAGATGGCGCCGCGCGCGGACGCAAGGGGATCGTCGTCGCGCCGCGAGGCCGGCATGTACAGAACCTTGGCTTTGTGCCAGTGGCCAGCTTCATCAAAGCCCATCCCGTTACGGACTGCATCGATGGGAGGCATTATTTTCCATCTCCTTTCCCAGGGGGCCCGTCACCACGCAACGAGCCCATCCTCGCAAATCCTGCAATTCGGGGATGTGATTGATATCACCCCGCCTTTGGGTTGCCCGGCGCGCAGGATCCAGCCCAAAACAACTTGTGCGTCCTGAAAGGACGCACAAGGCACGAACTCAAACTGGGAGGAGGTTAGGCGCGCAGGCGGGTGCGCAGTTCCTCAGGAATGCGATCCTGGAGGACGCGCGCCTGCTCGATCGCAACGCCGGTCAGGTAGATCGGCGCGGGCGTGGCAATGGCCACCAGAACCCACGCCAGCAGCGAGGCCAGCAGGCCCATCACCGCGGCAGCCTGCAGCGTGAGCACCATCTGCGCATGCTCCAGATGCAGCACCACGATGGAGAACGTCCGCAACGGCTCAATGTGATGAATGACAGCAAGCGCCAGGAGAAAGGCGAGTATCGACAATGTGCTGAGACTGATCAGAGTGACATCGATGGCTCGGTGCATGCGCTGCCGCGACCGGCAGTGCGAGCACGTCGCCAGATGCTGCTCGTAATCTGTACGCATTTCGGGAGAAATGCCCGAAATATCGTAGCGCCAGCTCGAAAGTATGTCCCCGACGACAGAATCGGTACATGCGCTCATCAGTCAGGTCCTCACTTTCCGCTCACCCCTGAATCCACTTTTACGCGACCCGTTCCGGGTAGTGCATGCATACAGTGGGTGGCTTCTACTATTATAGGCCCGTTTCATTCCAGGACAATAGTTTCCAGGGGCCGATTCTGCTCTGCCAGTAACAGCTTATTGCCCAGCAGGCTCATTTTGTCGCGCAGAGCGCGTTCTGCCGCAATCCTCGCCAGTTCCGGAAGATTATTGCTCTCCGACAGATGCGCGAGCACCACATACGTCGCGTGCCCGTCGTACTTCTGCTCCAGGAACTCGGCAGCAGCGTCGTTTGAGAGGTGCCCAACCCGTGACATCACTCTCTGTTTGACTGCCCACGGGTACGGTCCGTCGCGCAACATTTCAAGATCGTGATTCGATTCGAGCATCAGGACATCGCACCGCCGCAGGTGACTATGGAGGTTGGATGGTATGTAGCCCAGGTCGGTCGCAACGCCAATTCGGGCCCCCTCCACTTCAAACACAAACCCAACAGGATCAATGGCATCGTGAGGGATAGTAAATGGAGTAATGGCTATGTCGCCGATTCGAAAAGGGTTACCGGACTGGAAATACTCCACAGCCGGCAACGCCGTGGGATCTCTTTCGGGCTCCGCGAGCGACTCTTCCGCGGCAGCCTTTTCCTCTGCGTCGGGTTCCGGCTCAAAGTCTGATCGCAGATCGGTAACCGCCGTGGGAACGGCCGCACTTGTCGTGGGATTCTCGGTCGGCGTCGGCGCGTTCAGTGCTGCCACCTGCTTCCGCCGTTGCTCCAGCCAGTCCGCATAAGTAATGCGTTTACGCGGCGTGAGCCAGCGCACCCATGCGCGATGCGTTGGCTCCGTAAAGTAAACCGGAATACCCAGGCGCCGCGCAGTCACAGCGAGTCCCTGCACGTGATCCTGATGCTCGTGTGTGATCAGAATGGCATCGAGCGAGGCCGAATCTTCGCCGGCAGCCTTCATGCGCCGCAGAATCTCGCGGCACGATAGTCCGGCGTCGACCAGAATGCGCGTGGTGGAGCTGGCGACAAGGGTGCTGTTGCCTTTGGAACCGCTGGCCAGCACCGTCATCCGCACCATACCTGTTGAGAATACGACGGATGCGTGTGGAATGGAGGGCCGCCCGAGACCCCGGTCCCTCAGCGGCAATCAGGCCGGATGCGGCCGCTGCCCCTACGGTGCCGGCGTCAGACGAATCGCCGCCCCTCCGCCCGCGGCCAGGTGCAGTGCCAGCGTATTCGACCGCCCCACCGCCTTCTTTTCGATCGTCACATGCCGGGGATTCTCATCGGCGTCCGCGGCGTCCCTGTAAATCTCCGCTATGTACTTCCCATCGCCCAGAAAGCTAAGCGGCAGATTCACTTCGCGCGGTGACCAGTTCGTAATCGACCCCACGTACCAGTCTTTCCCGCTGCGCCTCGCGATGATCACGTCTTCCGACGGCGTGCCTTCGATCACCCTCGTCTCATCCCACGTCGTCGGAACGTCGAGGATGAACTGAAACGACGGCTGCCCCGCGTAGGCCTGCGGCGCGTCTGAAACCATTTGAAACGGATCGAAGTCGATGACGTACAACGCCAGCTGCTGGCAGCGCGTGCCCATCACCACAGGCCGGAAGTCGCGCGCGACAAACTGGGCCTCCGTTACATTGTTAAAGCCGCCGGGGGTGTAATCCATCGGCCCGTTCAGCATGCGCGTGAACGGCAGCGTCGTGCGATGGATGGGGTCGTCCCGCGACATCACCTTGTTGTATTCCATGCCCAGCACGCCCTCGAAGCCCATCACGTTGGGCCAGGTGCGGCTGAGACCCCACGGCGTCGTGGTGCCGTGGAAATCGACCATCAGATGGTGCTGGGCCGCCACGCGCGCGGCGCGGTAATAAAACTCAATCCCCTGCTGATCGCCGCGCTGGATGAAGTCGATCTTGACGCCGGCGACGCCCCACTTCTCATAGAGCGGGAAGGCGCGTTCCATCTGCAGATTCGTCTCTGCGTAGTTGATCCAGATCCACACCTGCACGCCCTTCGAACGGGCGTATTCGACGACCGCGGGCACATCGACGTCGCCGTTCATCTGTGTGATGTCGCCATCTTTCGACCATCCGGCGTCGATGAGCATGTAGCGGAATTTCGACTGCGCGGCGAAGTCCACGTAGAACTTCTCCATCGCCGTCGTTTTCGCCGACTTGCCGTCCCGGCCCGTGTTGCCGTTCCACCAGTCCCACGCAGCCTTGCCGGGATGAATCCAACTGGCGTCGGCAATCGCGGAGGGAGGATTGAGGTCGTCGATGATATTCGATTCGATCAGTTGGCCGGGCCGATCGGCAATCTGCAGAATTCTCCACGCGGTGTGATGGGGCAGGGACCCTGAAACCGCGACAGCCGGCGCGTCGGGCGGTTCGTTGAACTCCGGCGCTACCGTGCTTTGCAGCCGATACCGGCCGCGGGCACTTTCACTCCAGGCGTTGGAGCCGCGAGCGAGATACATGGTGCTGTTGCCTTCAAGATCGGCCTCCGTGATCGCCACCCACGCCTGCCCCGGCACATGCGCCACCAGCGGCAGGCCGATGAGCAGATGCCCCGGCGACCCACCCTGATCGTTGAGCGCGCTGATGTGCAGCGGATGCACATACTCGCCCTCAAACGCGGAGCGGAAGTGCGGCAACTCCAGCGCCCACGTCGTCGCATCCTTGTCGAACGCAAAATCCGTGTGCTCCTCTTCCAGCCGATACTCATGGAGATTCGGCTGTTCCGGCAGGACGTAGCGGAACGCCAGCGCATCGTCGTATGCGCGTGCCTCGATGGTCATCCTGCGCCCGTGCGGCCCGGGCTCGCTCACGTCGACAGCCAGGCTGTTCCACGGATCGTGCACGTGACTGGTCTTGCCCCACACTTCGTTGTAATCGTCCAGGCCCGACCCCGGCGTCGCGCGATCGATGCGAACGTTTGCGCCCAGCCGTAATCCATCGCCGAGGCCGAGGCTCAGCCCGGAGTCCTCGATCAGCGGCACTCCGTTGAAATACACCGAATAGACCAGTTGCCCGCTCGCGCCGCTTATTCGCTCATCCGCGATAATGGCAAACTCTATCCGGATGCGGCCATCCGGCGAATTGATTTGCGCGAAGGAGGCGCCGCTCTGCGCGTGCGCTTCAGGAAACGCGAAGGTGATGGCAAAGGTTGCCGATAGAACAGACGCAAAGCGCAGGCAGCGCAGGCATGCAGCGTTCAACGCAGGACCTCCCGCGGAAACCAGGAGCAAGCGGCTTCCACAGCCTCCGTCATAGTAACTCTTCAGTACTGCGAAATTAGTACTGGTAAAACCCTCGCCCGCTTTTGCGCCCCAGCCATCCCGCATCGACCATACGGATGAGCAGCGGGCACGGGCGGTATTTGGGATCGCCGAGTCCATCGTGCAGCACGCGCATGATGTCGAGGCACACGTCGAGGCCGATGAAGTCAGCCAGCGTGAGCGGGCCCATGGGATGCGCCATGCCCAGTTTGAACACCTCGTCGACAGCCTCAGCCGTGGCCACTCCTTCCATCACCGTGTACATCGCCTCGTTGAGGAGCGGCATGAGCACGCGATTCGAAACGAAACCTGGCGCGTCGTTGACCTCGACTGGCGTCTTGCCAAGCTTTTCCGCGAGCGCCTTCACCACGTCAAACGTCGCCTGCGCGGTCGCGAGGCCCCGAATGACCTCGACCAGCTTCATCACCGGCACGGGGTTGAAGAAGTGCATGCCGATCACGCGATCGGGTCGCCCTGTCTGCGCAGCCAGTTTCGTGATCGAGATCGACGAGGTATTCGAAGCAAGAATGACTTCGGGGCAGGCAATGCGATCGAGGTCGCGGAAGATCTCCGTCTTGACCGCGTACTTCTCGGTCGCCGCTTCCACAATGAACTCGCAATCGGCGAGCGCTTCGCGATCGAGCGTGCCCGTGATGCGTGTCAGCGTGTCGTCCACGTCATCGGGTGTGATTTTGCCCTTCTTCGCCTCGCGCTCCAGATTCACGCGGATCGTCTCCAGCCCGCGATCGAGAAAGCGCTGCTCCACCTCGCAGAGATAGACCTCGAACCCGCTCCGCGCAAAAACGTGCGCGATGCCATTCCCCATCGTGCCGGCGCCGATCACGCCGACCGTTTTAATCTCGCTCATTCCCACAACTCCATCCTTCAATTGACAGAGCATCGGCTTCGGCTCAGGCTGCTTTTTCCTGATCCCTGAAACCTGTACCCTGCACCCTGTTTTTCAAGGAACTTTGACCAGCAGGCACGTCACATTGTCGCGCCCACCCGCTTCGTTCGCCTCGTCCACCAGACGCTGCGCGATGCGCTCGAGATCAGAGCCTGCGCTCAGCACGCGCGCGATCTCTTCTTCGTCCACTTCCCGCGTCAGTCCATCGGTGCACAGCAGAAACACATCGCCCTTCTGCGTCTCGAACTCCTGCATCTCCTCGCTGACGGTTTTCTGCGTTCCGATCGCCCGGGTGATCACGCTGCGGAACGGCGAGCGCTCGGCTTCCTCGCGCGTCATCGTGCCCATACGCATCTGCTCGTCGACGAGGGAGTGATCGTTGGTGCAGCGCGAGAGTTTCCCTGCGCGAAAAACGTAGCAGCGGCTGTCGCCGGCGTGGGCGATGATCGCGGTCGACTGGCCGCGCCGCAGCAGCAACGCCACCAGCGTGGTGCCCATGCCGTAGAGTCCGGTGTCTCGATCGCCGCGATCGACTACCGCGCGATTGGCTGCCGCTATGGCTTCGTGCAGAATGGCGCGATCGGAACCCTCGGCAGTTCCGTCAACCGTCCGCTCCAGGATGGTATCCACGGTAAGCCGGCTGGCGATTTCCCCGCCCGCCGCGCCTCCCATCCCGTCGCATACGATGAACATGCCCTGCTCCGAGCGCAGGCCGAAAGCGTCTTCGTTTCCATGGCGCACACGTCCCACGCTGGTAGCGGCAGCAGCCTGCGGGGGCCATGGATTCTGGATCGTCATCCGCACGAAACACGATACACGACCCGAACGGCGTTGTATCGGCCATCACTAAGCCGCCTCCGCCGGGTCTTCTACAATCACCTGGAGGACTTAGATAACATGCCACGGAAGCCGCTGATTGCCGCGAACTGGAAAATGTACAAGACGCCCGTCCAGGCGCAGGAGTTTGTGAAGAACTTTCTGCCGCTGGTCGCCAGGCACGAGCGCGACGAGATCGTTCTCTGCCCCTCCTTTACATCGCTTTCTGTTGTGATTGCCGCAGTTACCGGATCCGGCGTGGCGACCGGCGCACAGAATATGTACTCCGCCGACGAAGGCGCGTACACCGGCGAGACTTCGCCCCTGATGCTCAGAGCCATCGGCGCTACGCACGTCATCCTCGGCCACTCCGAGCGGCGCCAGTACTTTGCTGAAACCGACGAGATTATCAATAAAAAGCTCTATAAAGCCCTTGAGCACGAATTAACCCCGATCGTTTGCGTCGGCGAAGTGTTGGCCGAGCGCGAAAGTGGCAAAACCGAAGAGGTTCTGCTGCGTCAGACGCGCGGCGTCCTTGCAGGGATCAAACCCGAGAACGCTGCCCCGATCGTCATCGCCTACGAGCCGGTGTGGGCCATCGGCACCGGCAAAACGGCGACACCGCAGATTGCCAGCGACGCGCACAAGGTGATCCGCGGCGAAGTGGCAAAGCTTCTGGGCGCCGAGGTCGCGGACAATCTGCGCATCCTCTACGGCGGCAGCGTGAAGCCCGACAACGCAAATGCATTGATGAACGAAGTGGAGATTGACGGCGCCCTCGTCGGCGGCGCCAGCCTCGATCCCCAATCCTTCGGCAAGATTGTGAACTACTAGCGGTTAGCGAGTGGCAAGCGCGGCTATGGGACGCCGCGCTTGCCGCTGCTGTCATCTGTTGCCTGTTCCCCGCACCCTGTACCCTGCCTTTATGAATGACCCTGCTGTGATCCTGGAAATGCTCGACGGCGCGCGCACCATCGCCGTCGTGGGCCTCACCAACCGCGAGGGCCGCGCCAGCTATGGCGTTTCCCGCTTCATGCAGAGTCAGGGCTACCGCATCATCCCGATCAATCCGCTGATCGACAGTTCTTTGGGCGAAAAAGCGTATCCCGACCTGGAGGCAGCCGCTGCCGCGCTCGCCCGCGAAGGCAGTGAGATCGACCTCGTCAACGTCTTTCGCGCGCCCGAGCATGTGCCCGCCATCGTCGCCGATGTCATCCGGCTCGGCATTCCCCGGCTCTGGCTCCAGGAAGACGTCATCCATCCGGAAGCCGCGGCCCAGGCCGAAGCCGCCGGCGTGAAGGTCGTCATGGATCGCTGCATCCTGAAGGAACGGATGGCCGCGGGATGGAAAAACCGGGCCTGAGCCTATCGCTCAGACCCGCCCCCGACCCGTTTACACAGCCGAAACGCTCACCGGCTGCGGCGAGCGTTTCGGCGCGGGCCAACGGCGCGCCTGCGCAATGCTGATGATGTGGAAGATGAAGAACAGCGGAACGCCGAACGTTGGAATCAGGCTGATCGGCAGCGCTGTAAGTGGTGCCATCGGGACGCCATGGGGAGCGATGACGCCCGCCAGCGTGCCCAGCGACACCGCAACGATCAGATCGACCATGCCGAACAACTGCCACGCGATATAGCTGCTCCGATGCCGCGGATTGGAGCGGTTCAGAGCAACAGCCGCGGCCGTTGCGCCCACCGCAATATCACCCAGCCCCGCGGGAATCGCGAATAGCCACGGCAGAATGCGATACGAGGCCAGCGCGATAAAGACAAATCCGCCGACGCGCCAGGTGTGCGCCAGCGTGAGGGTGCGCGGGTTGATCGAGAGAACAAACTCCCGAAAACTCTGCGACATCCCGTACCAGACGAGGAAAATCAAAACCGGCGCCATCACCCCCAGGCCCAGGGGCAACGGAGGCCGATTCGGCGCGCTCTGGTAAAGATGCAGGGCCGACGCAGTCAGCGCGAACACAAACCACGCGGCGATCAGGGCCCGGGTGAACTTCGAATATCCTGCCATGACACAACTCCTCATTTCGTGACGGATGCGGTCACGTCGTTAGTGAATTGCAGCAGCCGATCCCACTGCTCAGATCCCAGGCGGCGGCGCAGGCGGGTTTGCACCTTTTCCCACCGAGGCTGCGCGCGCCTGTACAGGTCTTCACCGGCCCGGGTCATGCGCAGCCTGCGTTCGCGACGGTCTTTGCCGGGGACTTTCGCGATCCAGCCGCGGCGGCTCATGATTTCGAGCGTGCGCGTCAGCGTCGTCGAGTCCATCGCGAGAATCTGGCCCAGGCGCCCCTGACGAATGTCTTTGGCGATCGAAAGCGCCTGAAGAACGGTGAACTGCGTAGCCCGCAATCCGAAAGGCCGCAGGGCCTCTTCGTAGTGCTGGGTCAGCGCCCGTGATGCACGGCGAAAACTGGCGCACAGGCATTCCAGCGCAGGTATGGACGTAGCGTGCATGACAGAAAGATGTATATACATCTTTCTGCGATTCAGAAACTCAACGAATGACGGAGAGAATTCCCTTTCAGATCGAGGCTAACAACCGGATGCAGCGTCAGCCGGGGCTTCTCAGACTTCCACGCTCTTCGCCTTGACGTTCTCGCGAATAAACCGCACCACGGCGTCAAGCGAAGTACCGGGGCCGAAGATAGCCGACACACCCTGGCCCTTCAGAGACTCAACATCCTGCTCGGGAATGGTCCCCCCCAGCACCACGAGGATGTCGCTAGCCTTCTTTTCCTTGAGCAGCGCGGTGATGCGCGGCACGATGGCGTTGTGCGCGCCCGAGAGAATGCTGAGCCCCACGCAATCCACGTCTTCCTGGATCGCCGCGTTCACAATCATCTCGGGGGTCTGCCGCAGTCCGGTGTAGATAACCTCCATCCCGGCGTCGCGCAGAGCACGGGCAATTACTTTGGCGCCGCGATCGTGGCCATCGAGGCCCGGCTTCGCCACCAGCACGCGAATTGGCGTCGTGCGTTCAGGCATACGAGAACGCTGAAGAATAGCACAGACGTCCGCGCTTCAGCGTTGATGGAATCGAAGAGCAGCACCGCCGGCTGCAGGCGACCTGCGCTCGAGCTCCGCCCCGACGGCATCTAGAACCGCCGCCGCTCGTTCGGCTATCGGCCCCGGCTCAATGGGACGCAAATCGAAGCCATAGCTGCGATACGCCTCCTCGTGCATCTGCCCGAAGCGCAATGATTCCTCAAGGGTGATGCGCCGCGCCGCCGTCGGCGCAATGAAGCCGAGCGGCTGCACGAAGAAGACGGTCTTCTGGAACACTCCGTTGCGCAGAATCCGTTCCACGGCCTGCGTCAGGCTCGCGGGCTCAGGAAATCCCAGATACCGGGCCAGCGCCACCGTGCAAGCCACGGACCGGTCGTGAAACTGCACAGCCTCGGTCGCGTCCGACGACTCCTCCAGCCGGCACATCTGCAACTCGGCGACATCGGAGACAAACTGCGGCTGCATCCACGGCTCGTCGATGCCCTCCGCATGGCGCAGAGCGATCAGATCGGTCGCCGCTTCTTCAACGATGCTGAAGCCCTGCGCCTGCAGGTGGCGCAGAATCGCCGTTTTCCCCGAACCCGGCGCGCCGGTCAGGATGAATCGTCGCACGTTGAGCATTCTCCGTTAGAGGGGACTGAGCGAACCGATCAGGCCTCGCCGTTATGGTCTCCGCCGTCGTTCTCGCCCTCTTCCGGCTCGGCGATCTCCATCGCCGCCAGCGCGGTTTCGTCCACCTCCCATTTCTTCAGGATGCGCACGATGGTCCCCATCGAGAACCCGGCGCGCATCAGCATTCGAGCCACGCGCGCGGCTTCTTTCTCGCTGCCCGGCTTGCGGATTCGCTTGCGTTCGAGGTGCCGGCGCGCTAACTCGTCTTCGCTGACACCTTCGTAGGCGGCATCAATCGTCTTCGCGATCACGTCAGTGTGGACGCCTTTGCGGATGAGGTCCTGCTGCACGCGCCGCTTGCCAAAGCTCGCGTTTTCCTGGCGCAGCTTCGCGTAATCCTGCGCGAAGGAAGTGTCGTTCAGGTACTTGTATTCCTTGAGCCGTGCGATGACCGCCTCGATACGAGCCTCGCCGGTTTCGCCCTTTTCCACGCGCCGCCGCAGCAACCGCTTTACCTCGGCAACCGTGCGCATTTGCTGCCCCAGCAGTCTCACCGCGTAGCCGTAGAGGGCATCGTCGTCGAGCGGTGCAGGCGGCTTGCGAGAACGCATGCACTCAGGCTAGTACAGTCGCGGCACGCCAGGGCAAACTTGTCGCACTGTGGCCTGCTCCCTGTACTATCCCCGCCGCCGGTACCGAATCTCAAATTCGTACCCGGCATTCGGCGGAAACAGCTCCGCCATGTGGCGCAGGCGCTCGGCGAGCGCAGCGGGCGCGAGCAGCGGATAGTCGCGCTCCCGCAGATCCACATAATCGAAGTCCAGCGTGAGCGCGAGCATATAGATGGCCAGCGCATCGGCAAAGGCCGCCTCAAAATAGGCCGAGCGCGCCTTTTCATCGATGGCGCTGCCGCGGCTGCGATCGAGAGCGCGCCGCCGGTTCTCCCACGCATCCTGGCTGGTTTCGCCGCGCACATCAGCGGTCGCCTGTGACCAAACGAGGTCGGCGAAGGTCTGCGGCACGCCGATGGCGTCGACGAAGTGATGGCCGACGTTGATGAGGAACTCGAACGCCAGGGCGAAGCGGTCCTGCATGAGACGCGTGGAGATAAAGATGCATTCTGATCCGCCGAAGCGAACATTGCGATGGCAGATGGCGCGGTCGCCGAGGTCGACGGAGTAGTCGGGCGCAACCACAGTCTCGTCGTCTTCGCCGATGGCCAGCGGTACGAAGTAATACGCGCGGTGCCGCAGAGCCACGGCGATGACCGCCGGCACGACCTGCACAATCCGCTCCAGTTCATCGCCTGCCAGGCGCACTTCGCCGAAGGTGGCGTAGCACATGCCGTTGTCGGCCTGGCGCACCGCGGCCTCCTGTGCCACTTTGGCGGCGGAATAGAGCGGAATTTGGGCGGCTCCGGCCATAAGCTTGTATTCTAGAGCGAAAGCAGCGATGGTGCGTCCTCTTCGGGTCGATTCTGTGCGGCTTTCTTCGGCGGCAAGCCGCGTCGAGGGCTGCGGTTCCGGAGTCGCGCGGTCGCCCTTTCACTCCAGCCGAGGAAGGATTCCCTGTTGACAACCGCTTCAACCCAGCCGGCCCGGCTTCTCGGCATTCCGCTCGGAGATTTCGGCTTCTTTTCCGCGATTTTACTGTCGCTGGCAACGGGCTTTCTCGCGTTTTTCGGCAGCTGTTTCCTTGGCATTATCGGCCTGCTGATTTGGAACTTGGGTTTTCATCACGCGGTCAACTTCGCCGACAGCTATCGTGACATCGCCTTCCCCATCGGCGTGGTGGTGCTCGCCTTCGCCCTGGTCTTCTTCACCGGCGCATGGCTGCGCCGCAAGCTCCGCGGAGACCGCTGATGGCGGTGGTCCCGGTCGTGACGGCCGCGCCCACTCCCGACGAAGCGCGCGCCTTTTGCGGCCGGCTCGAAGCGGGAGACATCCTCTTCTTCCCGCAGACGCCGGTTCCGCTCACCGCCGACGACACCAGCTTCCTGCTCGGGCAGCAGCAATCCGACAGTTCGCTGCACAAGAACATCGCGTACAAGCCGAACGCCGACAAGTTGAGCGGGTTCGACGCCAAGACTGCGAAAGCGGCTGCCGTGGAGCGGCTGCACGCGATCATGCGCCGCTATTCACAGTCGGTGGTCGCGTTCCTGAGCGAATTTCTTTCTCCGTACAACGCGAACTGGCAGCTCGACTACGCCAGCTTCCGGCCGCAGGAGGAGCAGAACCGCAATCTGCCGCTGCGTCGGCGCAACGATCTGCTCCACACCGATGCCTTCCCGACGCGGCCGACCTATGGCGCGCGGATCCTGCGCTTCTTCAACAACATTCATCCGACGCGCACCCGTGACTGGGTGGTGAGCGATCCATTCGCGGCGACGGTAAAACAATTTGCTCCTCAGCAGATTCGTCCCCAGCCGGGATCGCCGCTCTCGCGTCTGGGCAAGGGCGCGGCGCGAGCCGTCGGGCTCGGCGCGGCCATCCCTTCACTGAAGCGCTCGCCCTACGACGATTTCATGATGCGCTTCCACAATTTCCTGAAAGAGAATCCGCGCTGGCAGTCGGAGTGCCCGAAGTATCCCTTCCAGTTCCCTGCCGGATCAAGCTGGATGGTCTACACCGACACGGTGCCGCACGCCGTGCTCGCCGGCCAGTACGCGCTGGAGCAGACGTTTCTGGTGCGTCCCGAGGCGATGGTGAATCCCAAGGTTTCGCCGCTGCGGGTGCTGGAAGAGATCGCGCATCAACCCCTGGTGTAAGCCGCCGACGATGAGCAAGACGGGTAAGAGATTTCTGACCACCCTCGTGGCGGCCGTCGCCGGCGGCATCGTCGGAGGCGCTCTGGCCAGCCGCGCAGGCCATCACAAGCTCGACGTGCCGCAGATCCTGCATTTCTCCCGCGGAATGGTGGCCGCGATTCTTCTCATCGCTTTTTTTGACGTGTACTGGTCGGCGGCAGCGAAGAACAGCGCCCCGGCGCAATCGTCGGAGTCGCGCTCTTCGCGCGGCCTGCACCTTGCGGTCCTCAATGGCGGCGTGCTGCTCCTGATTCTCTCGGTGCCGGGCCTCACCCACCGCTTCCTGCCGGTCAGCGCGTGGCTCGCTCCCATCGGCCTCACCATTGAGATGGGTGGCATCGGGATCGCGATCTGGTCGCGGTGTCGCCTGGGCGCCAACTGGAGCGGGGAAGTCCGCCTCGCCAGCGGCCATCAACTGGTCCGCTCCGGGCCGTATGCGTATATTCGTCACCCCATTTACACCGGCGTGCTCCTCATGTACGTGGGAGTCATGCTGGTTTCCGGCGAGATCCACGCGCTCATCGCCGTCGCCGTGATCGTACTTG
Source organism: Acidobacteriaceae bacterium (assembly GCA_035503555.1). GTDB lineage: Bacteria > Acidobacteriota > Terriglobia > Terriglobales > Acidobacteriaceae > Palsa-343. The sequence goes on from DATJTG010000114.1 coordinate 26,096, forward strand.
CCTACCTGCGCAAGATCGCCCTCGAAGAAAAACTCCTGTCCGAGCACTTCGGTTCGGACTGGGATGCGTGGCGGCGCGACACGTGGGCTCTCGCCCCGCCGATCTACTGAATACGGCCGCTCTGTTCTCCGTAACCTGAAACCTGTAACCTTGTAATCGCGGGATCCCAGTTCCCGCTACAGCCATGACTCGAAATCTTCTCGCCTCCGGACGCGGGCCGCTGCGTATTGTCATTCTCACCTTGCTCGCCACGATTTTCGCCGCCACGGGCGCTTTCGGCCAGGCGCGGTATATCTACAACGAAAACGCCGACGCGCACGCCGAGGTGCGGGACGCGCTGGCCCGGGCCGCGCGCGAACACAAGCGCATCCTTCTCGATTTCGGGGGGAACTGGTGCGGCGATTGCCAGGTGCTCGACATCTACTTCCACCGCGATCCCAATGCGGCGCTGCTGGCTGACAACTACATCCTGGTCGATATCGACATCGGCCGCATGGACAAGAACGTCGACATCGCGCAGCGCTACAACGTGCCTCTGCAGAAGGGCGTGCCGGCGCTGGCGGTCCTCGACGCGCACGGGCGGCTGCTCTACAGCCAGACCAACGGCGAATTCGAGGCGATGCGCCGCATGGATCCAAATTCCGTGACGCAATTCCTCGAACGCTGGAAGGCGACGCGCGACTAATTTCTCCTGCGGCGCGTCCCTGTGCTCTGACCCAGCGGCGCTGCCGTGCGGGTACACTGGGAGCGCCCATGGTCCGTTTGTTTGTGCATCTCCGCAGGGCGTTGTGGTCGGCCTTCGGCCACAGCGCCTTTTCCATGGCCAAAGCGGCGGCTTATTCAGCCATCCTGAGCATTTTTCCCGCCATGCTGGTGGTCACCACGGTGTTCGCAACTCTGCCGGCAGGCGACGACTTCCGGGGCGTCCTGCGCGGGGGCCTCGCGACCGTGCTGCCGCCGGATACGATGCTGCTCATCCAGACTTACTTCATCTCCAACCACGCCCGCTCCGTCCGCATTGTTGGCGGCGCGCTGTTCGTAAGCTTTTTTGCGGCCATGGGCGTCCTGCTGTCGCTAATGGAGGGCTTCCGCCGCGCCTACCGGCTGCCCCGCGGCACCTGGGGCATCTGGCGCGAGCGTCTGGCGGCTGTGCTGCTGGTTCCGGGAACGATGGTTCCCATGGCGGCCGCCACGATTTTTCTGGCCTTTGGGCACGGCATCGAGCGCTGGATGATCGACAACTCCGACCACGAGCTCCGTTCCTACGTCATCGTGCTGTGGCGGCTCATCCGCTGGGCCATCGCTCTGCTGGCGAGCGTAGTGTCGATTGCGGTCATCTACCACTTCGGCGTGCCGCGCGAACGCGTCACCGGCGCAGGCGGCCGCATCGCTCGGGTCCGCGGGCGATGGCGCGAGACCATGCCGGGCGCCGCCATCGCCACGGCCTGCTGGTTCATCGCCACCATTGTGTACGGCTTTTACCTGACGCGCTTTGCGGACTACTCCATCGTCTACGGATCGCTGGGCGCAGGCATCGCCACGCTCGTCTGGCTCTACATGGTGTCGCTCAGCGTGCTCATCGGCGCGGAATTCAACGCGCAGCTCTTCCCGCTCTCCGGAATCGCGGTTTTGCCCGAAGATCCCATGTTTCTGGAAGCGGCAGAATTGCAGTCCCGGCAGCGAACCTGATAAACCGGCCCTCGGCCACGATAAAATCGATTCATAGCTCGCTCAACTGATCGCATTTGTCTTGGGGGATGGATGAACTTTCCGCTGTCAGCGCCAGGCCTCGTAGGGGAGAACCCTCGCCGCGCCAAAATCGTCGCTACGCTCGGGCCCGCGTCGTCCAGCGAAACCGTATTCCGTGAACTGCTGCGCGCCGGCCTCGATGTCGCGCGTCTCAATTTTTCGCATGGCACGCACCCGGAAAAGCTAAAGCTCATCGAAATGGTGCGCAAAGTCAGCCGCGACGAGCGCAAGCCCATCTGCATCCTCGGCGATCTTCAGGGGCCGAAAATCCGCACCGGCCGGCTGAAGAATCGCATTCCCGTGCAGTTGAAGGCGGGCCAGCGTCTCTCCATCACTCCGCGCGATATCCTCGGCACCTCCGCGCTCATCGCCACCACCTTCCCCACGCTCGCTGAAAACCTGGAGCCAGGCGCGCGCATTCTGCTTTCCGACGGCCTCATCGAACTGCGCGTCCTCGAGATTCCTGGCGACGACGTCGAGTGCGAAGTGATCAACGGCGGCATGCTCGGTGAACACAAGGGCATCAACCTGCCCGGCATTCCCGTGCGCGTTCCCTCGCTGACCGAAAAGGACGAGGAAGATCTGGAATTCGGCATGAAGCACGGCGTCGATGCCATCGCGGTCTCGTTCGTCCGCACCGCCGAAGACGTCCGCCATGTGAAATACCGCGTCGCCTCTCTGGGCTTGGAAACCTGGATCATCGCCAAGCTCGAAAAGCCGCAGGCCATCGAGAACCTGGAAGCGATCCTCGAAAATTCCGACGGCGTGATGGTGGCTCGCGGCGATCTCGGCGTGGAAATGCCTCCGGAAAAAGTTCCGGCCATCCAGAAGCACGTCATCCGCCGCGCCGCCGAACATCGCAAGCCGGTCATCACGGCCACGCAGATGCTTGAGTCGATGATCGAGAACCCCCGCCCCACACGCGCCGAAGCCAGCGACGTGGCCAACGCTATCTACGACGGCACCGATGCCGTGATGCTTTCGGCGGAAACCGCCGCCGGCAAATATCCGGTCGAGGCCGTAAAGATGATGGCCAAGATCGTAAGCGAAACTGAGACCAACCTTCGCGACAGCAACAGCCTCGGTCTGCGCCACATGCGCGCTCAACTCTCCATTGCCGAAACCATCTGCGAATCGGCTGCGCACGCTGCCGAGGATCTGGATGTGAGCGCGATTGCCGTCTTCACCGAAACCGGAACGACCGCGCGGCAGCTTTCGAAGTATCGGCCCAAGCCACCGATCTTCGCATTGTCGAGCGTCGACGCATCGATCCATCGCATGGCGATGCTCTGGGGCGTTCATCCCGTCAAGTGCCCCAAGCTGCACACCTCCGAGCAGATGGTCGACTACGCCGAAGAGACGCTGGAGCAGGGCGGATGGGTCAAGCCCAAGGAGGTCATGGGCATCGTGGCCGGCACGCGCACGCGCTCAGGTTCGACGAACTTCCTGCGACTGCACATGCTCGGCGACCGCATCACCGATTCGGCCCGCCCGGAGAACGGCAAAGCGGCGAAGACCCGCAAGGCTCCCGCGCGTCCCCCCGCCCGCAAAAACCAGGCGGTCTGATCCCTCCCGCCGAACCCGTTTCGGCTCCGTTGGCGCAGGGCACTACAATGTGCCCTGACGTCCTTCGGATCGATGCCTGCAACCTGGAAGAGCGCTCTTCTCGCCATCGCCGCCTCGGCTGCCGCCTGGTACTTCGGAACCGGGCTCCATCCCGCCTGGTATCTGCTCTGGATGGCTCCTCTGCCGGTCCTGCTTGTCGCGCCTCGCATGCGCACGTGGCCGGCGTTTGGGACTGCATTCGCCGCGGCCGCGATCGGCGGCCTCAACATGTGGCTTTACCTGCGTAAATTAACGCCGCTGCCTGTCACGCTGCTTGCCATCCTGGGCCCTGCCGTTTTCTTCGGATGGTTCGTGGTCATCCATCGCGGCCTGGTTCTCCGCGGATATCTGCTGCGCGCCGCCTTCTCCCTGCCCATCCTCTGGACCGCGTACGAGTTCATCCAGGAGTTTTCCTCGCCTCATAGCACCTTCGGCAACCTGGCCTACACGCAGATGGAGTGCCTGCCCATTCTGCAAATCGCCTCGATCACCGGCATCTGGGCCATTAGCTTCCTGGTCTTCCTCTTTCCCTCCACCCTCGCCGCGCTCGAGGGCCCGCATCCTCGGGACGGCGTTCGCAGGGTCGTGGCCACAGTCGTGATTCTCTACGCCGTGGTCCTCGGCTATGGGTTTTTCCGCCTCCTCACGACACCGGTCAGGCCAGGCGTTACCGTCGGCCTTATCGCGTCTGATAATCCGCAAACCCTGTTTCCGGATAGCTCTGGAACCCTGCGCCTCGTATCTGCCTACGCCGGGCGGATTCCCGCGCTCGCCGCACAGGGCGCCCAGGTCATCGTCATCCCCGAAAAGATCGGCCGCATCGACCCCTCCGACCTCGCCGCGGCCGACGCAATCCTTGGAGAGGCCGCCAGGACCAGCCACGTCTTCATCCTTGCCGGCTTCCAGCACCTCCCCAATCTGAACGAGGCACGCCTTTACTCGCCCGGCGGCACGCTCGCCGCCACCTACGAGAAGCATCACATGCTGCCCGTCTTTGAGAGCAACCTGGTGCCGGGCACGCAGCGCGTCATCCTCGACGAGCCATCGGGCCGCTGGGGCATTGAGATCTGTAAGGATATGGACTTCCCCGGCCTCTCGCGCCAGTATGCTCGCGACGGCGCCGGCCTGCTGCTGGTTCCCGCGTGGGACTTCGTTGTCGACGGTTGGCTGCACGGACGCATGGCCATCCTGCGCGGCGTTGAAGACGGCTTCAGCATCGCCCGCTCTCCGAAGGACGGCATCCTGACCGTCACCGATGACCGCGGCCACGTGCTCGCCGAGCGCGAGAGCGGCGCGGCGTCCTTTGCCACCGTCGTGGCGCGCGTTCCTGTGACCCGCCAGCGCACGATCTACGACCATGTGGGGAACTGGTTCCCCCTGCTCGACTTACTCGCCGCGCTGATCCTGCTTTTCAGCATGCTGATCGTCCCGCCCGACCCCCACCCCCGCAACGCACTTTGACCGCACCCGCCTCCGTCCACGCGCGCCATCCTCTGCCCCTGCGACCAATCGCTCGAAAGCCGATTACGGCAGTCTCGATTTCGCATCTCACAATGCCAGGGAGTCCCCGGGTTGCCTTCGGGTTTCTTTCCAGGGCCGATACTCTTGCTATTTCCGCGGAACAGGCCCATCCTGTTGGAATCTGGTTCTTCCCCGCCCAGGGGGGCATATGCGCAGCGTCACTCGTATCGGCCGCCTACTCGTCCTGGCGGCTTTTTGCGCCCCTGCCGCACTCTGCGGCGCGCAGGTATTCATCGTGCAGCCCGAGCACGTCGAGCAGCATTACGCGCAGATCACGCCAACCAGCGTGCAGTTCTCCAACGATGCGATGACCACCATCGGCCGCGAACAGCTCATCCGCTTCATGCAGGCTGAGCAGGGCTTTGCCATGCGTCCCCTCCCCATCGGCAATCTCGACCTCGAGGCCAATGGCCCGATGTCGCCCGGCGGCGAGAAGTACATCGACGAGTTGCATCAGAAGGGCGTGAGCGTGAAGCCGGGCGATCGCGTGGTGGTCACCGACATCAAATTTCACGAGAACTCCATCTCCATCGACCTGAACAACGGACCCGAACACAAGCACAAGTACCTGCGCCACGTCTCCATCGGTATGGATCCCACGGTGTCCAATCCCATCGTGCCCGACGACGGCCGCCCCCCGACGGGATCGCGCATCACCCTCGTTTTTCCCCACCGGGTGCCCGACCTGACGGGCCCGCAGATGGAAGCTCTGCTGAAGCCTATGATCGATTTCGGCGTCAAGTCGCCGGCCGAAGCTTACGCCGAGTCCCTCCCCGGCTTCCTGCGGAAAGCCATCATGGAGCACCGCGTCCTGATCGGCATGAACCGCGACATGGTGATTTACTCCAGGGGCCAGCCCCAGCAGAAAACCCGTGAGTCGGAAAACGGCAAGCCGTTTGAGGTTTGGATTTACGGCGAATCGCCGCAGCCGGTGGAGTTTGTCCGCTTCGTCGATAACTACGTCATTCGCGTGGAAGATGCCAGGGTCGGCGAGCCGATGCAGGTCCGCACCGCCTACGAAATGGGAGACTACTTCGGCAATCAGCCAGCGGTCGCAGCCAACCAGCACGAAGTCCAGATGGGCGACAGGACCGCCGCCGACGTGAGCGAAGAAAACGCGCCCAAAGCGCCGCCGACGCTCCGCAATCCCGGCGAAAAGCTCCCCACCGACAACGACAAGGATCACTCGACCATGGCACCGGTCAAGATGCCGCCCGATCTGCAACGCCCCGGCGATCCCGGCTATACGCCAACGGTCTCCGCGCAGCCGCAGCCTGCGACGGGCGGCACCCAGCCTGCGTCGACCACTTCGTCCGCTCCGGCATCAACGTCTGCACAGCAGCCGGCGAACACTTCAAACTCTGCGCCCCAGCAATTCACTTCGTCGGTCCCGTAGAACCCGCAAAACAGATTCGTGACTTAAGATGGCCGGTGGAGACACCGGCCATGTTCGTTGCATCCGTACTTCGCCCCGCCCTCGTGCTTGGCTCATTCGCTCTCGCGTCTGCGATTGCCGTCTCACAGTCCGCGCCCGCGCCCACCTCGATCGGGTGGCAGCCGCCCGCCGGCGCCCCCACGCTCACCCTCTGGCCGAACGGCGCGCCCGGTCCGCAAACCGCCACCGGTCCCGAGCACGACACGACGAAGCCCACCGACAACCTGATCATGGGGAGACCGTTGATTCGCACCGGCGATGTCTCGACGCCGACCATCACGCTGTATGCGGCGCCCGCGGCCAGGAACAGCGGAGCTGGCGTGGTCGTCTTTCCGGGCGGCGGCTATTCCATTCTCGCCATGGATCTCGAAGGCACCGAAGTCTGCGACTGGCTCAACGCGATCGGCGTCAATTGCGTGCTCCTCAAGTACCGCGTGCCGAACACAGGGCCGTATCCCAAGTCCGCGGCGGCGCTCCAGGACGCGCAGCGCGCGGTGGGCCTGGTGCGTGAGCACGCCACCGAGTGGAAGATCGACCCTAAGCGCCTCGGCGTCCTCGGCTTCTCCGCCGGCGGGCACCTGGCTGCCGCGCTCAGCACGCACTTCGATCAACGCCTCTATCCAGCGATCGATGCGGCTGATCAGCTCAGTTGCCGCCCGGATTTCGCCATCATCATCTACCCCGGCTACCTCGCGCTCTCTGAGAAGAACTTCGAGTTCAACCCGGATATCCCGGTCACGGCGAACACGCCGCCCGCCTTTCTCGTGCAGGCAGAAGACGATCCCGTGCACGTGGAGAACGCGATCGAGTACTTCATGGCGCTCAAGAAAGCGGGCGTGTCCGCGGAACTGCACGTGTATGCGCAAGGTGGCCACGGCTACGGACTACGGCCCGGACCGAATCCGGTGACCCACTGGCCGGAACTCGCGCAGAAGTGGCTGGTCACGATGCACGTGATCTTTCCCCGCTAGTCTCGCCGCGATCTCGTCGGAGTACAGGCTATTGCGCGCTGCACGACGGCAACACGATGCGCTCCACGTCCGTGCTCGGCTCCCTGACGGTGATCTCGTGCGTCTGCGTCGGCGCAGTCGCAGACTTCGACAACCAAATTTCCAGCGTGTACGCGCCGGCTTTCAGATTGAGGTAGTACATGCCGTCGCCCCCGCTGAACGCTGGAGCCGACCGGCCCGTCGCTGCACTTTTCACAGTGACCGCGATGCCCACAGCGGGTGACTTGCCGGCCGAGCACGTTAATTGCCCCTGCACCGTCGCTCCATAGAGCGATACGCAGCCGCAAGCGAGGGCGATCCCGGCCACGATTCGTGAAATCTTCATCGCGTGGTCCCCCGTTGCTGTGCGTCGTAAGGATTCGCCGGAGCCTCTGCCACGCCCCCGGCCGCCCCTGCCGGAGCCGCTTTCGTCAGCGTCACCACGCCCAGATCGATCTTCTTGTTTTTCGCATCGAAGAGCTGCGGCAGTTGCTCGTGCCGATCGTTCTGCGCGCTCGGCCCCAGCCAGTACGACACCGGCTGAAAATCCGGATATGTGATGTACATGTGCGGGTAATCGAACTGCCCGTCCGACGTCCGCACAAATTGCATCGAGAAGTTGCCGTTGGCCTGCGATCGCATGCTCGGCACCGAAAACGTGACATAGCGCGCGTCCACGTAGTTGTTGGCCGCCACGTCCGGGCGCACGATCTGCCCCGTCACCGTCCACGTCTCGTAGGTCGGGCCTTCGAAGCTGTCGCGGATTCCGATCAGCACGAGAAAGATGAGGAAGTATCCGGCAAACGCGCCGCCGAGATTGATCTTCAGGCCCTTGAACGGGCCGCTCACAGCGGCCTTGCTGGGCAGAAGCTTGAACGTCACCCATGCCGGGATGAGGGGCAGGAGCGTAATCAGCAACAGCGCTACGACATTGGGCGGCATCGGGGTTACCTCCCAAACGGCACAGAAACGTTTCGGGTGAAATCCAACCTACTCCCGAACCCCGGGGCGCGACAAGAGCCTTTATCGTCCGGCGGAGATGCGGCGATTCCGCAGCCACTTCGCGAAGCCCAGCGCGAAGAGCATCAGCCCGAAGGGCAGGCACATCATGGCCACCATCAGCGAGAGCCATCCGGCATTCGTATGCGGCCCCTGGCGGCTGATGCCGCCGAAGACGGTGGCCGCCAATAGCGCCGCCGCGACGCCCGCAATCAGAATCCAGATGCCCGTACGCAGCAGCGCAAGCGTCCCGTCGTCGCCTCGCTCGATCTCCCCCGCCGGATTCGCCACGGTTCCTTCCACTACTTTCCCACTCACCGGTTCTCCACAAACCGCCTCTTCACGATCCGTCTCTCAACGAACCGCTCTTTGACTGACCGCTTTTCAACTTCTCATCGCCGCTACCAGCATCACCCGCACCACCACGCCGGTGATCGAGACATACAACCACAGGGGAAAGGTGAAGCGGGCTACTCTGCGATGCATCGGAATCCGCCCTGACAGCGACAGGAAGAATGTGATCAGCACGATGGGCAGCGCCAGTGTCGCCAGCACAATGTGGCTCACCAGAATCGGAATGTACGCGTAGTGATAGATCGCGTCGTGCACCGGGTAGAGCGTGTCGCCGTGCAGCGCGTGGTTTGCGATATAACACACCAAAAACAGCGAGCTGAACCCGAACGCCGTGAACATGCTCGCCCGATGCGCCGCGATGCGATGCGTCCGCACGAAATAATAGCCGGCGACCAGCGCAATCGCCGCCAATCCGTTCAGCAGAGCGTTTAGGTTTGGCAAAAATGTGTAATGCTGCGCGGCCGCATCTGACGCCGGATGTACGTAGATGAGCCAGAACAGAAACAGCGTCGCCGCCGCACTCACAGCCAAAATGACGGCAATCGGCAAGCTCGCCGACTTTTTCGGCGCGGGGCTGAGTTTTGAACTGGTAGCCGTTGTCATGCCTCTCCTGAACGCTGAACGCCGCACGCTGAACGCTGCATCATCTTGCATTGAGCATCAGAGCGGTCAGCAGCAGGGGCAGATAGATCACGCTCACCTTCAGCAGATCGCGCGCGTACTGGCGCGACTCGGTTTCGGTGCGCGCCTTCACAATGCGGGCGAAGCGAATCGTATAGCCGAGGTACGCGATGCCCAGCAGAACCGCGGCCGCCGCGTACAGCCGCCCATCCATGTGCAGCCACACCGGCAGCAGGCTCGCGGGAATCATCAGCACGGCATAGACCAGCGCCTCGAGCGCCGTCGACCAGCCATCCGGCTGCACCACCGGCAGCATCCTGATGCCGGCCTTCCCGTAGTCTTCACGGTAAAGCCACGCAATCGACATGAAGTGGGGGAACTGCCAGATGAACAGAATCGCGAACAGCGCCACACCCTGCCACTCGATTACCCCGCGCGCCGCGGTCCATCCGATCAGCGGCGGCAGCGCGCCTGGAAATGCCCCGACGAATGTCGCCAGCGGCGTCACGCGCTTCAGCGGCGTGTACACGGCGACGTAAAGGAACGCCGTGAGCAGGGTCAGCGCCCCGGTGATGAAATTCGTCTCGTGCGTCAGCCAAACCGTGCCGGCCATGATCGCCACCAGGCCGACGGCAATCCCGTGCGCCAGGCCAATGCGCCCCGCCGCCATGGGACGATTGGCTGTCCGGGCCATCTTCGCGTCGAGCCGGCGTTCGAGGCACTGATTCAGCGCAGCCGATCCCGACGACACAGCCCCGATCCCAATCAGCGTCTCAATCAGCCCAGGCTGCAGGCTGCTGATCCCGGATCGCATCGAGCCCAGGTAGAAGCCGGCCCAGCCCGTCAGAGTCACCATCAGCGTGACGCGCAGCTTGAACAGTTCGCGATAGTCCACCAGCAGCGACGCGGTCTCGCCCGCCTCCGGCACATGCAGGTGCGGATGCGGCCCCTCGCTCCAGGGCCGGACCGGCGGCTCAAGCGAAGCAATACCCGGATCGGCGGAGTCTACCGGCATGCGGCTCCTGAGCGGTTGGCGCGATGAAAGCGAATGGAGGTCATTCCGAGCGGGACAAGCAGAAAAACGCTCAATCCTTATGATACCTGCCGAGGGCGTTTGGACGCGCCAACTCGCGGGGCCAGGCGAAAATCAGGCGCTTTCCGCCCCTACTCGCCCAGCGTCAGCGTTTCGGCAGTCACGGGGTGCGGCGATTCAATGATCGCTTCATCATGCACGGCGTACTCCTTCACCACCACAGCCACCAGCACTGCCGTTGGCACGGCAACCATGGCGCCCACAATGCCTGCCAGCGCCGATCCAATCAGCAGCGCAATCAGGATCGTCACCCCCGCCAGGTCCACATGCGTGCGCATGATGCGCGGCGTCAGCCATGTGTTTTCCACCTGCAGGTAGATGAGGAAGAAGATCGACACTCCGACAACGCGGGTCCACGAATCGAGCGCGGCGATCAGGACCACCAGCCCCATGGAAATCATGGCGCCCGCCACTGGAATGATGTTGAACAGGCCCATGATGACGCCCAGCGCGTACGCGTAGCGAACGCGCAGCAATGCGAAGACTACGGTGCTTGAGGCGCCGAGGATCAGCATCAGCGTACCCTGGCCCAGAAGCCATTTCCCCATGCGCACCGATGCGCGCGCCAGCGTCTGGTCGAGCCGCAGGCGGCGCTCCACCGGAAACAGCGAGAGGAACCACGCGTACGCGTCGTCGCCTTCGATAATGAAATACCCAGTGAGGACGATGGCGGCGATCACCCGAGCGGCGGTTGCCGCCCATCCGCTCGCAAACTCCACGGCGTAGGTGGCCGAGTGTGCGACAAAATCCTGAATCTTGCCCTGGAGATCGTCCCAGTCCACATCGCGCAGGACGGGAACCTGCTGCATGCGCGCGAAGAATTGCGGGCCCTCCTCGGGCAGCTTCTTCATGAATTCCCGCAAATCATGGAATGCCGGTCGCAGCCCGTAGAAGAGAAACGCGCCTACCCCGCCCACCGTGAGCAGCACCATCGTCAGCACCGCGATGCCGCGGCTGGGATGCCACTGTTTGATGTGCAGCTTCATCATGCCGCGCACCAGCGGCATCAGCACCACGGCAAACAGCGCGGCTACGTAGATCACCACCAGCACGTCGCGCAGCAGCCACGCCAGATAGAGCCCAATCCCGACCGCAAAAGTGAACAGCACGGTGCCGCGCGCGCCCAGAGGCTTGCTCACTCGCGCCCTCCTCGCTGCCCGGCGATCACCGCTTCAGCAGCACTTCCCCCAAACAGTTCCTGCACGATGCGGTCCACCACCGCAACCGGTGTACGGCCGGCCGTCGACACAATCAGGTGCGCTTCGCGGTAGAGAGGCTGCCGCGCCTGCCAGCGCGCCGCGAGACGCTCCTGGTCGCGCAGCACGGGACGCACCGGCGCATCCGGCTGTCCGGCGCAACGGCCCAGCAGCGTTTCAAGCGGTGCATCCAGAAAAACGACGCGCCCATGCCGCAGCTCAGCGAGAAATTCGCGGGTCGCCGGGGACTCCAGCGCGCCTCCGCCGAGCGCCAGCACCACGTGTTCACGCCCGGCCGTCTGCTGCACGGCCTCGGCTTCCATGCGGCGAAAGGCAGCTTCGCCATCGCGCTCGAAGATCGCGGCGACTGTCAAGCCGGAGCGGGATTCGACCAGGTGATCGGAATCCGCAAACGTCCACCCCAGGCGCTCCGCCAGCAGCGCGCCGACGGTGGTCTTGCCGGCGCCCATGAAGCCCGTGAGGACAATGCTCGTGATGGAGGACGACGGCGTATGCCCGCTCATTCGTTCTCCTGATTATAGGAAGGGGGCCGAACGAAAGTCTTTTATTTTCTCCCCGGCTGCTGCGTGCCGTGCCCTTTCGAGTCACCTGGCGTCCGCAGCGCCTGCTGGATGTGGTCCCAAACCGCGGGGCTGGGATCGTGCATGGGCAACAGCAGTTTCGCCTGCGAAGCGATGTACTCGAGATCCCGCACCAGCGCGGCGCAGTTCTCGCAGGTCTTCAGATGATCCTGCGCGCTCAGGTCCGAGTGGGCTTCAAACATCTCTGGCAGGGCTTCCTGAAATTCAGCACAGGTCATCGTCTTTTCCATGGCGCGCAGTACGCTCACGCGATCTGCTCCTTCCGCTGCCCGGTATGCAGCAGGTCGCGCAGTTTCATCCGCGCCTTGTGCAACTGCGATTTGCTGTTGCCGATGGAGCAGTCGAGCATCTCCGCAATTTCATTATGCTCGTATCCCTCCACGTCGTGGAGAACAAACACCAGCCGGTATCCGGGTGGCAAATTCTCAATCGCCCGCTCCAGCGTCACCCGGTCAATCGAGCCGGACAGCGTCAGGTCGCGCGCCCCAATATCCTTGCGCGGGCCATCGTCCTGCGCCGGCTCCAGTGTCTCTTCCAGCGAAACCTGCGGCAGGCCCTTACGGCGCAGATGCATCAGCACCACATTCACCGCCAGCCGGTGCAGCCACGTCGAAAACGCCGAATCTCCGCGGAACGTCCCGATCTTGCGGTAAAGCTGGAGGAACGCTTCCTGCGTCAGATCCTCGGCCTCGGCCACATTGCCCAGCATGCGCAGGCACAGCGAATACACGCGCCGCTTGTGCATGCTGTAGAGAGTCTCAAAGGCCCGGCCGTCCCCGCCGCGCGCTTTCTCGATCGCTTCTTCCTCACCGGCAATCGGCGGGTTGCGGCGCAGATGCTGCGTCGCGGGACGCGGCTGGGAGGGCCCTGTGCTCATCAGGACAAACCTTTCACTGCCCGTTTTCCCATGCTGGGGCGCTTCTTTGGCTGGGCTCTTCGGACTCTTCGGCGCCGTCAGGTTCATAGCGGACAATTTTCCGGGGATCAAGGTAATGGTTGTCAGACGCTATCAGTCCCGCCTCGGGTTGCTCGGAGGTCAAATCCTTTGAAGCGGCGCTTGCCGGGCCGCCAGATTCCCGATGCTCCGTTCGCTCAGTGGGTGGGATCTGCGCATGATCCGCGGCGGAGCCAGGAGAAAGAACTATGAGACTTCCGCCAAAATACAAGCGGACGCCCGGCGAGTTGCCGAGCGCCCGAGGTGGTCCTGATAACCGCTTAGCGGCCGAAAAAGCTGGCGTTCTTCTCCTGGAAGCTCTGCCACTTCTCCGGCAGATCGTCGGCGGCGTAAATTGCCGAAACCGGGCAGACCGGCACGCACGCGCCACAATCGATGCACTCCACCGGATCGATGAACAGTTGATCGGAGTCGCCGTGCTTCGCTTCGTCTTTCTTCGGGTGGATGCAGTCCACCGGGCACGCATCGACGCACGCGGTGTCCTTGGTGCCGATGCAGGGTTCAGCAATCACGTATGCCATGTGTTTCCTCTTCGGGAGTGTGATTATGGTACGCCAGTCGTAACCCCGGACGTTCTGGAACGCGCCGGCACCGGAAAACCGGCGCGCACCGAGCAGACCCCAATCCGCTCCCGCAGCCCGAAGGTCACGACAACCGATCATTCTAGCAGGGGATTTTGGCAGCGGAACAAGCGCGAGCTACCGAAGCGATAACTTTAGGAACGTTGCGCGATCAGCCGCGATGCGCAGCCCGCTGGGCGGCAAACTCCGCAGGCGTGGGGATGGGATGCAGATCGCGCCCCGCAAACATATCCGCGAAGATGCGGATCAGTTCGTCGCTGATGAGGCCATTCGTAGCCAGAGTTTCGGCGCTGTTCAGGCGGAACGGCGAGCCGTCAAAGCGAGTCATCGAACCGCCGCCCTCCTTCACCAGGAGCGCTCCGGCCGCCGTGTCCCAGGGGTTCAGATGAAACTCCCAGAACCCGTCGATTCGCCCGCAGGCGGTGTAGGCCAGGTCGAGCGCCGCCGATCCGGCGCGCCGCACGCCGTGCGAACGCAGGGTGAACTCCTGGTAAAAATGGATGTTCGGGCTCACGTGCCGTTTGCGGCTGGGAAAGCCGGTGGCCAGCAGTGCCTCGGCCAGCCGCGCCGTGCGCGAGACGGATACGCGCCGCCCGTTCAGCCAGGCGCCCATCCCTTTCTGCGCTGTGAACAGCTCGTCGCGGGTCGGATCGTAAATGACTCCGGCGATCAGTTCCCCATCCGCATCCGCAGCCAGGCCCGAGGGTCGATGCTCGAGCCCCATGGAAACGCAGAACACCGGAAATCCGTGCGCGAAATTTGTCGTTCCATCCAGCGGATCGACATACCAGCGGTATTCGGCCTCGAGGCGATGCCGCGATCCCTCTTCGCCGTAGATTCCGTGATCGGGCAACGCCGCGCTCAGCCGCTCGACGATCAGCTTCTCTGAGCAGCGATCGGCTTCCGTCACCAGATCGACATCGCCCTTGTATTCGGTTGCGACGCCGCGCTCGAAAAACTTCCGCAGCAGCGCGCCCGCTTCCAGCGCAATCCCAGCTCCGGCCGCGGCCCAGTACATGCCATCGGGAACCCGGCCCGCGACGCTGCTTTCCGTCACTGCGTGTCCTCGCCAGCCTCTTCGCGGCGCGCCCGGCGCCGGCCTTCGCGCCCGTGTTCCGAGATGGTGCGGATCTGATTCTTATAGATGAACAGGTTGGGCTTGCCCTCGCGCGTCAGACGGATCATCCGGTCGTCGAAGTACTCGATCCATCCCGAAACCGTCTCGCCGTCGCGCAGCCTCACGTGCACCGGCACCTGCCGCTCGCTCAGCGAACGCAGATACAGAGCTTCCTGGCCGGTTTCCCCGGGTGGAGGCGTCCGTTGGCGGCGCCGGGCAGGCTTTTCGAGGGGCATAGCTAAATTGTAACGAACCGGTGTGGTCTCGAACGCGTTGCGGCGCGCCGTACTCTGCATTGCCGGATTACTCAGGACCTGGAAGTGCATGAACGATTTCCCTCCCAACTTCGGATGCGCCCATGGAACCGCTGGGCGCGGATTCCTTCCGCGCGTTCTCTCACTCCAGAACCATCCGGAACAGGATATGGAGCACCGCCAGCACCGCAGCCCCAATCAACGCTGCGCCCCACGTTTGCACATAGAAGCCTGGCACCAATCCACTCGCCAGCTTCAAAATGAATGCATTGATCACCAGGAAAAACAGCCCCAGCGACAAAATCGCCAGAGGAAACGTCAGAAGCTTCAGCAGGAAACCCAGGGTCACATTGAGCAGACCAACCACCAGCGCTGCGACGACCGCCGCGGCCAGACTCGTGACCACGAACCCGGGAACCAGTTTTGCCGTAATGATTAAAGCCAGGCTGTGCAGGAGCCACTTGGCCAGCAGCTTGAACATGCTGTAGTTTCCTCATCTGTAATAAGAGTGGAGCGAGGTGCCTACGCTTTGATCGTCGATCGCCCCAACGTGTTGCCTCTGGTCTTGATCTGCCTCTTTGTGCCCACCCCGCTCCTTGCCCAGGCCGCGCCCCTGCCCGACGTGCCCACCCTCATGGAACAGGTGCGGCAGCACCAGCGCCAGATGGATTCAGTCCAGGAAAACTACACGTTCCGCGAACTGGATGTTACCGACACCCTCAACAAGAACGGCAGTGTGAAGAAAACCGAATCGGAAGACGACGAAATCTTCTTCGTCAACGCTCATGAAGTGCGCCGCCAGGTGAAAAAGGATGGGAAAGATCTTACGCCCGAGCAGCAGCAGCGAGAGCAGGAGCGGGTCGCCAGGTACGTCGAGAAAGCGGAGAAGACCCCGCCGGGCCAGGCGCCCAACGGCGAAGTGGTCATCAGCATCAGCCGCATTCTCGCCGTCGTGAAGGTCACCAGCCCGCGCCGCGAAACCCTCGACGGCCGCTCCACCATCGCTTTCGACTACAGCGGCGATCCCCATGCCAAAGCCCACGGGCCCGCCGAAGAAGCTGCGAAGCATATGTCCGGCACGGTGTGGATCGATGAGCAGGACCGGCAGGTCCGCCGCCTGACTGCGCGCCTCGATGACAACGTTCACGTCGGATTCGGCATGGTCTCCATCGGCCGGGGCAGTAATCTCGTCTTCGATCAGAAACTCGTGAACAACGAGCTATGGCTGCCCACCAGTGCGGAGATTTACCTGAACGCCCATGCCTTCGCGGTGCTGGGCGTGCGCGCTAACATTCACGTCACTGACCGCGATTATCAGAAGTTCCACGCAGAGGCACAGCAGCAAGCCGGCGCCACGGTTGTTCCCGGCGCAACGCCCGCCCCGCACTGAAAGGCCTGAAGAGACACTTTTCGGCTTCCGGCGAAGTCGGTTCATCTCCGGAGTCGGAGACCTCCACGAGCCACCGGCTAACCGCTAACCCCAACCGCTAACCCCAACCGCTGGCCCCCAACCCCTCGCTATTGGAGGTTCTCGCATCGATCGGACCGGAGCCGAATCCAAGTTCCATGCAGCCGTTCCATCTCCGCACATTTCGCCCCGGCGACGAGGAGCCGTTCCGCCGCCTCAACGAGCACTGGATCACGGCCTCCTTCGCGCTCGAGCCGGAAGACGCGGCGATTCTCGCCGATCCGCATCGCTGGATTCTTGCGCCTGGCGGCCAGATCTGCGTCGCTGAGCAGGACGGCGCGGTCATCGGCTGCTGTGCTCTCGTGGCGATGGAACCGGGCGTGTATGAGCTGGCGAAGATGACCGTCTCCGAGACCGCGCGCGGCAACGGTGCCGGGCGGCGCCTGCTCGAGTTCGCAGTTGCAGTGGCCCGCACGATGGGCGCGCAACTTCTCTATCTCGAATCGAATAAGCGCGCTGCTGCCGCGGTTCACCTCTACGAGGAACTGGGCTTCCGCCATCTGCCCGAACCGCGCCACCCTTCGAAATACGCCCGCGCCGATGTCTTCATGGAGCTTTCTCTCGAGCCGGCGGAGGATCCAACGCCCGGGTCTCCACCCGCGGCGGAGTAACCACCGATCACCAGCTGCTAGCTCCCCATCTTCACCGGCTTCGGGTGCCGCTCAATAGCCACTTTGGAAAAATTCACGGTCGCCATGCCATCCGCTTCGTGGGCGCAGACGCCGATGCCGACGTACATCGGGTCGTGCAGAGCAATGACCGCAGACGCGAACTGGGCGAACTTCCCATCCGCTCCGGCAATCGATGCAACATAGAGATCCCCGTCGCGCTGGATGCGCACCGTCGCCGGCTTCGTGGTATCGGCGCTGTCGCTTGCGGCGATGTCGTCCGTGATTCCGCCCGCAACCGCGCGGTATTGCAGCGCGATCAGTCCGTTGGCGTGGACCGCCACATCGGCATATTCGGACGCCGGGTCGAGTGACTGCCGGAAGATCAGCACCGCCTTTTCGTGCGGCACATGCGTTCCGGGTGGAAATTGGATGGCCGCCGTCACCGCAGCGTCGCCGTCCAGCTTCTGCCAGTCGAAGTGGAACGCGTCGGCCGACTCCCACATGTTGGCGCCGCCGCCGGAAACCGTATATGTAACGGTTGCGGGATCAAATTCCGAAGATCCCTTGCGCGCCGCGCCAATATCGGTCGAGCCCTGGAAGATGCCATGGCTCGGTGCGGAGAACGCGAGCAGCGGCACCACCAGGCAGAGCAGCACAAGCATCGCGAGGCGTCGGGACATGCACCGATCATTGTAGTGGGCCGGCGGGAGCGGGGTGTCCGATTCCGGACCTTCAGGCACGCAATCATTCGTGACTGCCCGCATTCGGACAGTTGATGCAGCCAGCGTCGCGATCCATCGTTGCGCGCATGGTCACGTTACCATCGTGACTACGCATTTCCATACGAGTTACTACGAATTGCCATAAGACCGGTGCGCATCCCGCGATAATAAAGCTGATAACAAGTCGTTTTTGATTTGGCCTGTCGCGTGCATTACGATCCATGTCTTTCCGCAGTTGATTTTGCCTTCCTTCTGGCTGCGCCCACGGCAGCCGGCGCTGGGGCAACGGAGTTTTTGCTTCGCGTCTGATTTGTCCACCACGATGAGTACGGGCCCGCTTTGCCGATTCTCATAACCAAACCCACAGTACAAGTCCCGCACGAGGAGCTTGAGTATTATGACTGCTCGCCGTTTTTTGACCAGTGTCGTTTGCTTCCTGTTGGCTTTGAGCTTTTTCCCCGCTCTGCATGCCCAGAACAACACCGCAACGCTCACCGGCGTTGTCACCGATTCCACCGGCGCTGCGATTCCTGGCGTGAATGTCACGCTGCGCAACACCGAGACCAACACCATCTACAAAACGGTGTCGAATGCAATCGGCTCGTACACCTTCACCGAAGTCAAGCCCGGACCGGGCTATGACCTTGTGTTCGAACGCGAGGGCTTCGAGAAGGAACAAGTTGCCGGCCTCTACCTGAATATCGCGGTCATCCGCACGCAGGACGCGCAGCTGAAAATCGGTCAGGCGCAGGAGACGGTGACGGTCTCGGCCGCGAGCCAGACCGTCACGCTGGATACGACAGACGCGACGGTCGGCAACAACTTCCAGCCGGACTACCTCCAGGATCTCCCCGTCGAGAACCGCAGCAATCCCTCCGCGCTGTTCACCCAGCAGCCCGGCATGGCGCTGGACGGTTCCGCAACCGGCGCGCGCACCGACCAGGACCGCGTCACCCTCGACGGCCTCGACGTGAATGACCTGGCAACCGGATCTTTTGGCGCCATCGTGGCGAATGCTCCGGTGGATTCGGTGCAGGAGTTCCGCGGCGTGCTCGCGGGCGACCTCTCATCCGGTGGCCCCGGCGGCGGCGGCCAGTTCGATCTGGCCACGAAGAGCGGCAGCAACGACTGGCATGGCGACCTTGCCGAATACCACCGTGACACCGATCTCGAGGCGAACAGCTGGTTCAACAACAACTCCGGCGTCGGCCGCGCTCCCCTCATCCGCAACCAGTTCGGCGGCGGCGTGGGCGGACCCATTCTGCGCGACAGGGCCTTCTTCTACTTCGACTACAATGCGCGGCGCGACACCCTCTCTTACACCGAGAACCGCACCGTGCCTCTCGATTCGTACCGCAACCAGACGATCACCTACTACAACACCACGGGCAACGGATCGACCTCCACGCTGAGCGCTGCCCAGGCCGCCCAGCTCGATCCCCTCAAAATCGGCTGGAACTCGCAAATCCTGAATACATTCAGCACTCGCTATCCGCACTCCAACAACACCCAGGTGGGCGATGGCATCAATACGGGCGGATTTGAGTTCAACGCGCCGTTTCCTTACAAGGAGAACGACTTCGTCAGCCGCGTCGATTACACCATCAACTCGAAGATGAAGATGTACGGCGTCGGCCACTGGACCCGCACCAACGGAACCAATGCCGCCGTGCAGTTCCCCGGCGACCCCGAGACCTATCCGTTCCTCGACCAGAGCTACTCGTGGGTCGTGAACCACACCTGGACGATCAGCACCAACAAGATCAACCAGTTCTACGGCGGAACCGTCTCCGAGAGCTACGCCTTCCCCAATTCCTACAACCCGACCGGCGCCACGCAGTGGGGCACCTTCGGGGGCAACGGCACGGGCGGCGCGATTCTCACCGCACCGTACGCCAGTGCCATCAACGCGCAGGGCCGTACTTATCCAATCCCCATGATCCGCGACAACTTCACGTGGATCCATGGCGGCCACAGCATGACTTTCGGCGGAACCTACAAATGGCCTGACCCGCTCGACTACACCATCCTGAACTACAACACGCCGACCCTGGGGCTGGGCGGCCACACGCCCTCCCTGACGGTGCCCAACGGCACGCCTTCGCTCCGTCCGAGCGATCTGGGCAGCGGCAACTCCACCGCGCTGTACGACTCGGCCTACGCGCTCGCGCTCGGCCCCATCACCGCCAACGACGCGACCTTTTACTACAACTCGTCGCTTTCGCCCATTCCGCAGGGAACGGCCCAGTCGCATCGCTACAAGTACAAGGAGCTGGAAGGCTACTTCAGCGACACGTGGAAGGTCACTCCCACGCTGACGCTGACCTACGGTCTGCAGTACCAGTTCTTCAGCGTGCCGTACGACGCCAACGGCATCCAGTCGATTTCTGAATTTGCCGACGGGAGCCAGAAATTCGACTTTGCCAATTACTTCGGCGACCGCGTCAGCCAGAGCGCCCAGGGAATTACCGGCAATCTGGCAGTTCCGCTCATCCAGTACGCGCTCGGCGGCAAGGCGAACCACGCACCCGGCTACTACCAGCCCCAGTACGACAACCTGGCTCCCAAGTTTGCCTTCGCGTGGAATCCCTCCTTCGACCGCAAAACGGTGTGGAGCGGCGGAGCGGCGATCGTCTACGACCAGACCATCGTCAACGCCGTGCAGTACCAGCAGTCGCAGTACTCCTACCTGTTCCAGGCCAGCAATCCGACGCCGTTTGGAACCACCGGCAATGCATATGCTTCGCTGCAGAGCGACCAGCGCTTCGGCGGTTTCAGCGCGCCGCCAGCCGCGCCTGCGGCTCCGGCGGTCAGTTCGCCCTTTCTGCCGTACGTGACCGGAACCGGATCGAATGCGGTGCCTAACGGACTGCAAAACGGACAGGCGTTCAACGAGATCATCGATCCGCAGTTGAAGACGCCTTACTCCATCCAGTACAACTTCGGCTTCCAGCACCAGTTCCCGCAGGGCTATCTGCTCAAGATGACCTATGTGGGCCGCCTGGGCCGCCGCCTGCTCGCGCAGGTCGATGCCGAACAGCTCATCGACTTCCCGGATAAGGCGTCCGGGCAGCTGATGTCGCAGGCCTTCTCAAACATCTCGCTCGAGGCGCGCAACGGCCAGCAGATCACCGCCCAGCCGTGGTACGAGGACATCCTGCCGGCGGGCATCGGTCAGGCCTACGGCTTCTCGAGCAACAGCGAACTGGTGGCCGACCTCATCGAGCCCTATGTGGAGCGCGGCGACTTCGCCGACACCACGCAGGCCATTTCGGCAGTGCTGCCGCCGAACGTGGGCATGGCAGCACAGTTCTCTGAGAATACCTTCTTCACCAACCAGGGATTCTCCGATTACAACGGCCTGCTGACCACGCTGCACAAGAACCTCGGCTACGGCCTCCAGTTCGACGTCAACTACACGTGGTCGCACTCCATCGACAACGTTTCGGTGATCGCGAATGCTCCGGCCATCGGCGGATACGGCTTCATCTGCGATGAGCTTCGCCCGCGCGAGTGCCGTGGCAACTCCGACTTCGGCGTTCGCAACATCATCACCGGCAACTTCCTCTATACCCTTCCCTTCGGTCGCGGACAGATGCTCGGCTCCAGCATTCCTTACTGGCTCAACGAGCTGGTGGGCGGCTGGGAAATCAGCGGCGTTCCCTCGTGGCAGACGGGCCTGCCTTACTTCGCAGGTTCGAACGCTTTCGTGGCCGGATACGCCAACGATGCGCCGGCGATCCTCACCGGACCCATTGCCGACATGAAGATCCACATCAACGGCGGCCAGGGTGCACCCCTGATGGCCTTTGCGAATGCCACAAAGGCGCAGTCGGACTACACCGGACCGATCGGCTTCAACATCGGCAGCCGCAACAACCTCTTCGGACCGCACTTCACCAACGTGGATCTGGGACTCGGGAAGACGTTCCCGATCTACCGCGAGCGAGTGAATCTGAAGTTCCGGGCCGATGCCTTCAACGCCTTCAACCATCCGAACTTCAGCAATCCCTCGCTGGATATCACGGCGAATCCGCAGCTGTTCGGCGAGATTGGCGGCACGCAGTCCAACTTCGGCACGAGCGACGGCGAAGCGCCGCGCGTGCTGCAGGGAGCTCTGCGGGTGGAGTTTTAATCCGCAAGCAACCAAACTCTTGCGATCTGCGGAGGCTTCGGCCTCCGCAGTTTATTGCGCAATGTGCTCTGCGTCCCAGGCTGGAGCACGCGCGCGATCGCGCATCTGCGGAGTTACTGCATTTCCACGCGCGCGCCGCGCTACCCTGAAGACAGATTCATGAGCAGATCATCCGGAAACATCAGGCTCCCGATCGCTGCGTTTGTTGCCGAGAGGCGCGCGGAACCGGATTGCTCGCCCGAGCCGACCGCGGTTGCGTGGAAGGAGGCGGAGACGGCGAGGTTCTACCGGCCCCTCACCCGCCCGCTGACGCTCGGCTCCGAGGCGATCGAGCATCTGCGGCGCGGGCAATAGGCGCGTCGTCGGTCCCGGCTCGCACCTCTCCATGCCGCAGGGAAATGCCAAAGGCCGCTCCAGGAGCGGCCTTTCGTTCAAAGCTCTTTCTGTTTTCAGGTTATCAAGTCCGGCGTCTCATCCCATCAAAATGGTTCATCAGCGGGGGTGCAAGTGCTGTGGCATCAGGCTTCCGGCGTGGGCGCGGGCCTGGGACCTGACGATTTTCCCGAAAAAGGCGGTTTACACGGGCGCGGCGCTTCTGTACATTCGCTGGCAACACAGCGAGGAACCAGATGGCACGAGCGAAAGCGATCAGGGCTTGCGTCTGTTTCTGCGCCGTTATGATGGCGAGCGGATGTGGGTTGTCTCCGCTGGCAAAGCGGGCGACGGCGTATTCCAAAGCAGCTTCCACCGCGACACTGGAAGTGAAAAGCGCCTACCAGCTCGTCGAGGAGTCGTACTACGACGTCGAGGTAGCTTCGCTCCAGAAGAACTTCGACACCGACGGGTTCGATCCGGCGAAGTTCCAGCCTTTCCTCTCGGAAGAGGACATGAAGGCCCGCACGCAGTTGCTGGAGGGGCTGCAGCAGTATGCGACGCTGCTGGCCGCCGTCAGCGGCAATCAGGAAGTGACCGCGCTGGACAAGCAGTCGGAAGCTGTGGGGAAGAAGGTCCAGGCGCTGAGCAAGGACTCCGGACTGCAGACGGTCGCGAAGAACGCGTCGATGGACGGCGGCATCGCGGCCGCCGCGGTGGATGCGCTGGGCCGCGTGCTGATGCAGAGAGAGATGGCGAAGGAGCTGCCCTCGATTCTGGACAGCATGCAGAAGCCGATGGATCAGATTTGCCAGCTGCTCGAGGACGACATCGGCGACCCACAAACGGGCGGGCTGCGCAATCAGCTGAAGCTCGATTACGACCGGCTCATCAAGGATCAGACCGCGTTCATTTATGCGAACGAGAAGACGATGAGCCCCAGCGAAAAGCAGGATGCCATTGCAAAGCTGCCGGAGCTGGCGGCCGCGGAGAAGAAGGGCGACGCGGCGCTGGCGCAGACGCAGGAGGCTCTGAAGAAGCTGGCCACCACCCACGATGCGCTGGTGGACACGAAGAAGAGCAAGGACGCGCCGGCGTTTGAGTCTCTGGTGTCGCAGCTGGAGGAAGAGGGACAACAGCTGGGAGCCGTCTACTCGGCCACGACGGCAAAGGGGAAGTGAGCCATGGCGACGAATCCGATATTTCCCAATACGCGAACCGCACTGCAGACGCTGGAAAACCAGCTGGCGGCCGCGAATCCCGTGGGCGCTCAGGCCAGCCAGGCCGTTGCCGATGCGCTGGACGCGACGGCCACGCTGCTGACGGCGCTCAACCAGGAAGAGGCGGCGCAGCTGAGCGGCCAGATGATCGCGGCCGGGCAGGATGTGAAGGACGCCGTGCAGAAGCTGACGAACCTGAAGAAGCAGCTCGCACAGATCGCGTCGGACATCGGAATCCTGGGCGACATCGCCGATGGCCTGGACACGGCGCTGTCGGGCTGCAAGACGGTCTTCGGGATTTAGCGCCAGGAAGCCGAGCGCGCGGCGCAGCGAAAGCCCGGCCCGAGCGGCGACCGCCGCATCGCTCCGGTTGATCACTCAGTCAACACATACTCAATTTTTTCTGCCTGTGAGTGCGGGACGGCTGCTGATTGCGCTGGACTTCGGGGGCTATTGCCTTTGGAGTCAACGGCAGCTCAGCGCGGCGCTGTTGGCAGATCGATACCGGCATCGGCGAGGCGTCCGCGACGGCCGCGGACGAAATCCAGGACGCGGTCGAGCGACCGGGAGAGCGCGTAATTGGGGTCGACGGGCGGGGGCGGATCGTCGGCGAGGGCGAACGGAACCGAGCCGTAGCGGCGGAGGAGGTCGCGAAGGATGCGGCCGGCGCTGGCATCGGAGATGGGGCGCGGGTCGTCCTGGAGGAGCGCGCTGAGGATGTAGAGGATGGCAGGGCGAATCTCGGAGGGGTCGAGGGTGGGCAGAGCGCGGCGGATGTCGATCCAGCGGTGAAAGGGAGTGGCGCGGTTGCGGAGGGTGGGGACGCGGGGCTGCGGAGCGTGCTGGCGGCAGAAAACGTGGCTCGAAGTAGCGCGGCAGCGGCAGCGCTGGCCGTCGGGATAGGTGAAGCGACATTCCATGGCGGACTCCGGGAAGGGGCAGCGGCTGGCGGCCGGCGGAGGTGTGAGCACGGGCGGTTGCGCCAAAGGGAAAGGCCGCTCGCGGGAGCGGCCTTTCCTCTAAAAACTCTTCCTATTCTTAGAATACCAAGCGGGGAGTCTAACCACGCCAAATATGTTGGGGACTTGTGGTTGGTAAGTGACGTGTTATGAGGGCAGTTCCATTTTGGGAATGGCTTGGCTCTTGACAAGAAACGAAGAGAAGGGGAAGGCGGGGCCAGAGGGGTGCGGGGCTATGGATCGGAGGCAGGGTGACGGGGCGGCCGGGCTGCGCTCGTTCCGAGCTGCGCCGATGCCTACCATCCCAGCGAGCAAGCTCGCCGGGGGCCCCGGTCTGCGGCAGCAAGGTGCGGCCCTCCGGGCCGAGCTTAAGGGCACGACCGAGGTCGTGCCCTGATACAAGGGCCTAACCGCAAGATCTTCTGATTCAATAAG
>DATJTG010000115.1:0-9556 GCA_035503555.1 Acidobacteriaceae bacterium
ATATCATCAGCGCGACTCCTGAAATGCAGGGCAACATCGTGGAGATGCGAGTGAATGCCCAGTACCCTGCCGCGTCAGCAGCAGGCGCGCTGAACTACCAGACGCAGAGCCGTTCGGTGGGATCGGGAGCGCCGTAGAGGCAGCGGATAGGTACAGGGGATAGTAAAGGGGACGCGTGAGACGCGTCCCCTTTTTTGCTCGGTGTGCCTGCGCGTTGGCTGATTTGATCAATTGCCGCGAGCAGCCTATTGCCGGTTGCCTAAAACCTATCCCCTGTACCTCCCCCCTGCCTTTACGGCGCGACGCCCATTTCGTAGTTGAGGGTGGAGAGCGAGAGGCGGTATTGATAGCGGGCGCTGGTGTCCTGGATCTGCGCGCTGGTTTGCTGGAGCTGGGCCTGGCTGAGTTCGACGATGGAGCTGAGGCCGAGCTTGTAGCGGGTCTGCGCGAGAGAGAGGGCGAGATTCGCCTGCCTGACGAGTTGGGCGGTGACCGCCATCCGCTGCCAGTTGTTGCCGGCCTGCAGCCACGAGGTGCGCACATCGCGGACGATGGAATCCCTGAGATCGCGCGCATTTTCCGAGGCAGCCTGGGCCCGATACTTCGCCTCGCGCGCCTGGGACAAGTATAGAAATCCGTTGAAGACCGGCATGCTGACATTGCCGCCGACGCCGCCCCACCAGTTGGCGACGTAGTAGGTGCCGGAGCGAATGGGAACGGTGCCGACGGTACCGGCCGCGCTGATGGTGGGCAGCAGCTGATCCCACTGGGCGCGCGCGAGTTTCTGCGCCGACTGCGTGTCGAGGCTGAGGGCCTGGAGATCGGGCCGCTGCCGGAGCGCGGTCTGAATGAGCGGCGCCACGTCGGCGGGCGGCGGCTGGGGTGCGGCGGGGTCTTCCTCCAGGCGGTAGGTCAGGGTGCGATCGAGGCCCAGCACCGCATCGAGGGCCGCCATGCTGGCATCGGCGTTGTTCCGGGCGTCGAGCACGAGGAGCTGCGCCTGAGACAGATCGACGTCGGCAAAGCTGAGGTCGAGGGTGGATTTGAGTTTGTTGCGGGTCATCTGCCCCACCTGGTTGTCGGTGGTCTGGCGCGTCTCTACGGTCTGACGCGCGACGTCGAGCTCGGCCTGGGCAATGAGGGCGTTGTAAAAGGCCTGATCCGTGGTGAGAACAATCTCCTCGGTGGTGGCCAGGGCGTTGGCGTTGGAAGCCTGCGCGCTCAGCTTCCGGGAGAGAACGAGGTTGCGGGTGTGGCCGAAATCGTAGATGAGCTGATTCAGATTGACGCCGGCGCCGGCGTGTTCGAGCAGCCGCGAAGAGGTCAGCGATCCGGCGCTGATGCGGCTGGCTTCCACGGCATCCTCGGCGGTTGCGGCGGCGGTGAGGGAGGGCAACTCCGCTGCGCGGGCTTCGCGGAAGACCTGCTGCTGCGCCAGCGCGAGCAGCTTGCCGACGGTCACGCGCGGATTGTTGCGGATCGCCAGCTGCTCGGCCTGCGCGAGCGTCAGCTCCGGAAGCTGCGCCGTCGGGCCATTTGCGGAAGCGGCCGGCGGGGTTTGCGCGGGAGCTGGGGGAGACGCCTGCGCCGGTGCGGGCGGGGACTGCATTTGCGCGAGCGGTCCGATTGGCTCCGCTGAGCCGGAAGCGTGGATGACCCGCGGGCCGGGCGCCGCGGGCAGCGTGGACTGAGCTGCAGCCCCGGGGGGCAGAGCGAGAGCGAAAGCGACGACGATGGTTTCGATTCTCATGCTTCGGATCCCTGTGGTTCCATGTTCTCTTTCTCCTTCCGCGCATGAATCGCAAGGTAGACGGCGGGCACGAGGAACATGGTGACCACCACGGAGACGGCGAGGCCGCCGATAATGGCGCGGGCCAGCGGAGCGTACTGCTCGCTGCCCGCCTCAGCGCCGATCGCCATTGGGATCATGCCCAGCAGCGTGGCGAGGGAGGTCATGAGAATGGGCCGAATGCGCATCTTGCAGGCCTCGACGGTGGCTTCGAGGAGCGGCAAACCCTGGCCGTGGAGGATATTGGAAAAGTCCACGATCAGGATGCTGTTCGAAACGACGATACCGGTCATCATGATGGTTCCCATGAGCGACATGACGTTGAGCGTGCTGCCGGTGAGGACCAGGATGAGGACGACGCCGAGGATGCCGGGAGGGATGGCCATGAGGATGATGAAGGGATCAGCAAACGAGGTGAACTGGGCCATCAGCACGAGGTAGACGAGCACGACGGCGAGCAGCAGCCCGAGGCCGAAACTCTGGAAAGCTTCGTTCATGCTGACGACCGCGCCATGAACGTGGATGGTGGTGTTTTTGTCGGTCTGGGTATTGGCGATCAGCCGGTCGATGCGTTTGCCGATGCCGCCCAGCGACTCGGATTTGGTGGAGACGTAGATGTCGAAGACGGGACGAATCTTGTAGTGATCGACCTCGGTGGGCGTGTTGATGAGACGAATGCTGGCGACGGAGCTGAGGGGTGTGTAGCCGGAGCGATGGTCGCCGGCGTAGAGATAGGCGGCATTCACGCCGGCGCCATGGGCTTCATCGACGGGACTGAAGCCGGGCGGGTGCACGCCGCGCAGCGGGATGCTGTCGAAGTCCTGCATGGTCATGTGGTTGATCCAGCGATCGGCGTACTGGACGGTGACCATGTAGTTGTTGCCGGTTTTCGGATCGATCCAGTAACTGGGGGCAACCATGCCGTCGGAGGTCATCGCGGTGATGACGTTATCGATGACGTCTTTTGCGGTGAGACCGATGAGGCTGGCCTTTTCGCGGTCGATGTTGAGCTGGATACCGGGATAGTTGATGTCCTGCGGGATGTAGACCGCGCTGACATTGGGGAAGGCTTTGATTTTCGCCGCCAGCTGACCGGCGAGATCGTAGGCACTGCGCATGTTGGACGGGCTGTAGCCGATCTGGACGTCGATGGGGGCGGGGAGACCCTGGTTGATGACGCCATCGATGAGGCCGCCTGCCTGGAAGTAGGTGGTGAGCTCGGGCATTTCGCGCGAAATCCGTTCCCGGACGCGATTCATGTATTCGTAGCTGCCGATGCTGTGACCTTCTTTGAGACTGGCCTGAACGAAAGCGGTATCCATGGACGCGTTCGTGGTGAAGATCGCGGAGAGATCGGGGTAGACGCCGATGTTGGAGACGATCATGCCGAGGTCGGAGGGACGGACTTCGGAGCGGATAATCTGCTCCACTCTGGCGATGTACTGATTGCTGACTTCGAGGCGGGTGCCGCTGGGCATGCGAACGTTGATGATGAACTGACCGGGATCGGTGCGGGGGAAGTAGGCGCGCCCCATGATGGGAAAGAGAACGAGCAGCCCGACTGCACAAACGGCGAGGATGACCCCGGTGGTGAAGCCAGGGCGAACGAGGGTGCGGCGGACGAGGCCCTCGTACCAGTCGACCATGCGCTGGAACTGGGCATTGAATTTTTCGACGACGGTTCCGAGGCTGAAGCGGCGCCGGGGCGGCGGCCGATGGGAGTCGACAAGCTGGCCGGCGTCGTCCCGCTCGCCGTGGCCATGGCCTTTGATGAAGAGGGCGACGAACAGGGGTACGACCGTCATGGCAAAGGCGTAGGAGGCGAACATGGAAAGGACGACACCCAAAGCCAGAGGGGTGAAGAGATATTTGCTGACGCCGGAGAGCGATCCGACGGGCAGAAAGACGATGGATGTGGTGACGGTGGCGGCCAGCACGGCGAGCGAGACTTCGGTGCCGCCTTTCTCAGCGGCAATGCGCGGGGACTCGCCCATTTCCATATAGCGGAAGATGTTCTCGAGCACGACAACGCCGTTGTCGATGAGGCGGGAGAAGGCGAGGGCGAGGCCGCCGAGGATCATGGTGTTGACGGAGCCGCCCATCGCATTGGTGATGAGCAGACAGGCGAGCGCGGAGAGCGGCACCGCGAGCAGGACGGCAATGGTGGCGCGGGGACTGCCGAGAAAGAGCAGAATCATCAGGCCGGTGAGAACCAGACCGATGCCAGCTTCCTTGGCCACGTTGGCGATGGCCTGCTTGACGAAAACGGACTGGTCGAAGACGACGGCGGTCCTGAGCTGGGGCGGGATATCGACCAGGTGCCTGATGGCGTTCTTCATGCCATTGACGATGGTGATGGTGTTGCTCTTGCCGGCCTGCTTGAAGACCGGCACATAGACCGATCGCTGGCCGTTAATGCGCACGATGTTGTACTGCAGGGCGCCGGCGTCGACGGCGTGCCCGATGTCGCCAACGAGGACAGAACCGTTCCCGACGGACTTGAGCGGCATCTGGTTCATGGACTTCGCCGTCGGGAACTGGCTGTTGGCGTAGATATTGAAATCCTTGTCGCCGATGCGGACGTCACCGGCGGGCAGGATGAGGTTGGAGTTATCGACGGAGGTTACGACGTCGCTGAGGCTGAGGTTGCGAGCCTCCATTTTGAGCGGGTCGACGTAAACCTGAATCTGGCGATAGGTGCCGCCATAGGGCTGGGGCACGGAAGCGCCCTGGATGCTGGAGATCTGGTTGCGGACCTGGAACTGGGCGAGGTCCTTCAGCTGGGTCTCGTTCAGACCCTTGCCTTCGAGGGTGACCAGACAGACGGGTTGCGTGGACGCAGTGAGCCCGAGAACCACGGGAGGCAGGGTGCCCGGGGGCAGGCGGCGCAAGTCGGCCATGGCGAGGTTGGCGACGTTGCTCACGGCAACGTTGGGATCGGTACCGGGCTTGAAGTAAATCTTGATGAGGCTGACGCCGGTGAGGGAGCGCGACTCGCTGTGGTCGACGTTGGCGGCCAGAGTGAAGAAGCGCTCGAAAGTGTCGGTGATGTCGGCTTCGATCTGCTGCGGCGGCATGCCGTTGTAGAAGGTCGCGACCACAACGACCGGCATGTCGATGTCGGGAAAGAGGTCGACCGGCATCGAGACGAGGTTGACCAGCCCGATGAGGGCAACGACGAGGCACAACATGAGGACGAAATAGGGATAACGGAGCGCAAACTTCGGCATTTTCTACTCTCCTCCGTCGTCGGACGATGCGGCCTGGCCATTCATGTCGATGACGCCGCCGGTCTGCGGCGCGGTCTCTGACGCCGGGGTGGCGGCGACGACCGGTGAAACGCGCTGGCCATCTGTGTACTTGCCCTGAGCCGCGAGAACGACACGATCGCCGACGCTGAGGCCGGAATCGATTTCAGCAAGCCGGCTTCCCTCGATGCCCACCTGCACGTCGCGGTCGTGCACGCGGTTATCGCTGTCGAGAACCTCGACGCGCCGGCGGCCGTTGGAGAGCACGATCGCGCCGACGGGGATGGTGACGACGTTGGCGGCGTGATTGAGCTGCATGAGCGCGATGGCGTACATGCCGGAGTCGAGGGTGAGGTCCTGGTTGGGGACGTCGACTTCCGTTTCCATGGTGCGGGTTTCGAAATTCAGTTCGCGAGTGAAGCGGACGATTTTGCCGGTAAAGGAGCGATTGACGGCATCGACGCGCACCTGAATCGGAGCGCCGAGTTTTACATAGCGGATATCCTGCTCCGGAACCGGGACACGCAGGCGCATGGTGCCGGTCTGCGCGAGCTTCACGATGGGCAGGTCCTGGCTGTTGGAGCTGACGCCGGACTGAATGAGGGCGCCGGTATCGGCGTAACGCCAGATGATGACGCCATCGAGGGGCGCGACCACGTGGGTATAGTCCTCGATGGCGCTCACGCGCTGGTTGTCGGCCTGCGCGACCTGGAGGCCTTTTTGCGCGGCAGACAGCGCGGCCTTCGCGGCGTCGACGTCGGCCGCAGACGAGAGGTCTTTGGCCTGGGCGTCATCAAGCTCCTGCTGGGCTACCAGGCCCGGCTGGGCCCTGGATGTGTCCTGCAGGCGCTGATCGTCGAGCTTCAGCGCGGCGTGGGTCGACTCGGCGCGAGACACTTCATGCTGGGCACGGGTGATTTCGTCGCGTGCGCGAGCGACCTCAGAAATGGTGCCGGCGAGCTGCGCCTGCAGTTCGGGAACTTCGAGGACGGCGAGGGTCTCGCCCTGGTGCACGCGGTCGCCGATATCGACGTTGATGCGGCGGATGAAGCCGGTCACCTTGGGATGGACGTCGACTTCCTGATAGGGCTGGAACTGGCCGGCGAGCGTGAGCACCAGGTCGATGTCGCCGCGCTGGGCAACCGCGACCTGCGCGGCGGGCGGCCCGGGAGCAGCCTCGACCGTGGCGCCCTGCCGGCGCGCGTGCCAGATTAGAACCGCCGCCAGCAGCACTGCGGCCACGGCAGAAAGAACGACCCAAAAACGCTTGCGCATCATCTGGTATCACCCGAATTGAATTGCAGGCTACGGCCTGGGAATAACTGGGGAATTGGGGGAACGCTGCGCCCTGGCGCTTGCAATGGCACGGGCGAGGCGACCAGGAGCCCGTGCGAGGCTCAGCGAACTGAAATGGGAATCAGTATCCCCGGGGCGGGGGGCGGGACCAGCAGGAGGGGAGAGCGACGCGCAATGGCGTCAGGGGCACAGGCGCAAGCCAGGCCGCCAGCCAGGATGGAGAAGAGACCTCATCCGCCTTCCGGAGAAAAGCGAAGGCCATCGTCAGCGCGAGGAGAATAGCCGGAACGGCGGTGCCTGGCGCGGTGAACCGCTCGAGCACCGGGACTTCGACGCGCTCCTTGCCGGTGAGCAGCTTGGCTGCCGGCATGTGATGGGCTGCGGAGCGGGGCGGATCGTAAAGCGACAGCTTGTACCGCAGACCCCAGGCAAAGACACAGGTTCCCAAAAGCACGAGGCCAAAAGCCAGCGCGCGAAGGCCATTACGGCGGGAAATCTGATTTTGCCAGGTCTGATTCAAAAGCAGCGACGAAAACGTGGGCTCGCGTTCAATGATGCCACAGTATTGGACGCTCGACCAGGGCCGAAGTCACTCCCACCGGTTCAATCTGCGGATTTCAGGAGATTTACAATGCAAGCCATGCGAACAGGCGAACTGGCCCGCGTGCTCCAGGCGGAGCTGCGCGGCGATCCCGAAGCGGAGATTACCGGGGTGGCAGGGATTGAAGAAGCCGGCCCCGGACAGGTGACCTTCGTCGCCAATCCGAAATACGCGGCCCTGGCAAAGTCGACGAAGGCGACGGCGATTCTGGTGGCGCAGGACTTCCCCGACGTTGCGGCGATCACATTGCGGCTGAAAAACCCCTACCTTGGATTCGCGCAGGCCGTCGAAGTTTTCTATCAGCCGCCGGTCTGGGCCAAAGGCGTTCATGCGACGGCGGTGATCGATCCGGGCGCGAAGATCGGCGCGAACGCGCACATTGGGGCCTGCGCGGTGATCAGCGAAAACGTAACCATCGGCGACGATGCGGTGATCCTGCCGCACGTGGTGATTTACCCCGGCGCGCGGATCGGCCATCGCTTCTTCGCGCACGCGCACGCCGTGGTGCGCGAGCACTGCGTGCTGGGCGATGACGTGGTGCTGCAGAACGGGGCGGTGGTGGGATCGGATGGTTTTGGCTTCGCGAAGGATGAGGCGGGGCACTGGCACAAGATTCCGCAGTCGGGGCCGGCGATTCTGGGCGATCGCATCGAAGTGCAGACCAATTCCTGCATCGACCGCGCCAGCGTGGGCGCAACGCGCATCGGCGACGGCGTGAAGGTCGACAACCTGGTGCAGGTGGGGCATGGATCGTCGGTGGGGGAGAATACCCTGCTGTGCGCGCAGGTGGGGCTGGCGGGATCGACGCACGTGGGCAGGAACGTGATTCTGGCCGGGCAAGTGGGCGTGGCCGGGCACTGCAACATCGGCGACGGCGTAGTGGCGATCGCGCAGGCGGGGCTGCACGGCGATATTCCCGCGGGATCGATGCTGGCGGGATCGCCGGCATTCGATCACAAGCAATGGCTGCGCGCGACGGCGCTTTTCAGCCGGCTTCCGGAGCTGATCCGGCAAATCCAGCGCCGGGGAAAAAGCGATAAAGAGTAGAGTAGTTACCAATGTGCCGCTGTCCGGATGGCAGCGATCGAGCCGTCCTTCGCATCCTACTTAAGCTCATGCCAACGAACGACCAGGATTCCCCGCTCACTCTCGTTCCGCCGCCCGCGCCTGCCCCGATCCGAGTGCTGCTGCTCGACGATCATCCGGACAATCTGCTGCTGCGGTCGACGATCCTGCGCAAATACGGCTACCTGACCGAGACCGCCAGCACGATTGAAGAGGCGGAACGGCTGCTGGACGAAATCGATATTGCGGTGCTTGATTACCATCTGGGCGCCGGGAAATTCGGCACCGACGTAGCGTCGGACCTGCGCGCGCGGCGGCCGCAGGTGCCGATCATCATCCTCTCGGCGACGCTGGAACGGCGATTCGGCGGGGTGGAGGATATGCACCTGCTGAAGGGCTACAGCTCGATCGACGACCTGGTGACGGCGCTGCGGTCGTTCGAGGCGAAGCGGCGCGGCAAGCCCGTGGTGGTGGATGCGCGCGACTTCTTCTACTCGCGCATCAACATGGCGATGGGCGACGATGTGGTGCTCGAGATCCTGGACGGCGAAGGCACCTGGCAGTACGTGAACGAGACGTGCGCGCGCGTGATGGAGAAGCCGCGCGACTGGTTCCCCGGCCGCAACATGTTCGAGGAGATGCCGGAGCTGGCTGCGGACTGGGCCGATATTCTGCGCACGGTGGCCGAGACGCGCGAGACGTATATCGACCGCACCTTCCGCGGCGTGCTCAACCTGCCCAGCAAAGGCGACCGCTGGGTGTGGAACGTGCTGGCTTTTCCCATTACGCTGCACACGCGCGAAACCGGCGTGGTGCTGACGGCGCGCGCGCTGGAGCGCAAGTCGATCGTCTAGCCTACCGGCTGCCCAGCACGTACGAATTGCCGTCCGGATCCTGGAAGATGGCCGACGTGCCCCAGTGCTCCTTTTTCGGATCCTGGGCGAAGACAACACCTTTCTGCTTCATTGCCGCGGCCGTCGCGAAGACGTCGTCACTCCAGAATGAGATGGACTGAAACTGGCCGATGCGGTTCTCGTGGCCGGGCGGGGTGAACAGGGCGATGCCGGTGTCGGCGCCGGGAACTTTGAGCTCGATCCAGCGCTGCGTCTCGCTGAACGGCTGATCGGTCATGACCTTCATGCCCACGGCTTCGGTCCAGAACTTCAGCGCGACGTCCTGATTGCTGACTGGAACGCCAATAAACTTGATGCCTCGAATCATCGTTGCCCCCTGAGTTTTTGAGGAGCATACGCAGATGCGGATTCGCGATGCAATCGTCTATTGCTTGCTATAGTAACGGCTGGTATAGAAATGGCGGCGATCGACGATTACGTGACCGATGTGCTGATGCGCGACCTGGTGGGACACGACCGCCGGCCGGTGGCGTTTCTGGTTTATCTCTGGCTGGCTGCGGCGCAGGCGCATGCGGGAAAGCCGGTGCGGGTGAGCTTCCAGGAACTGGCGGAGTCGGTCGGCGTATCGAAGAGCGCGGCGCAGGCGGCGGTGCGGTGGCTCATCAACCGCAAGCTGCTGGCCGCGGCCAAACAGAACGCGACG
>DATJTG010000116.1:0-4075 GCA_035503555.1 Acidobacteriaceae bacterium
CCCGCCGATTTCCCTTGCATCCACCCAGCCCCTTCCGCACACTGGATACGGAAGCACGATCAGGACTCGCCGCATGCGAGTCCTTTTCTTTTGCGATTAAAGCGGGGAGCGGTCACCGGCCTCGGGGGAGCGATCGCCGGCTTCAGGCACGCGCCTGCGGACCGGCGCGGCCCATCCTCTCGCCCGGCAAAGGCGACAAGGATGAGCCATCCTGGCAGGCGGGCGCCGGAGGGTAATACCCGCAGGGTATTACCCCGCAGGTTCCATCGATTCAATCAGGTAGAAAGGTCTCGACGATCAAATTCCTAAAAGCAGACGATTCGGGAAGAATCTCAGGGCCAGGATTGAACCGGACCCCCTGAAACAAGGGCCAGGAAAGCAAGAGGGTAATACCCGCAGGGTATTACCCCGCAGTTCCAATGAAATCAATTAGGGAGAGAAGACCTCAAAGCCTTATTTGAGCGGAGCGGCCGCCTCAAAGACGCCGGAGCCGCCCTAAAACGCCAGCAACGCCACGCCGACGCACACGAACATCGCCGCAGCCCACCGCCGCGGTTGCCGTTCTACACTGGAAACAAACCGTGGCGCGGAATCTCTACATCCTGGCCGGGGCGTTGCTCCTCTTTGCCCTCGTCTCCTTCATCATGTCGATGACCGCCGGACGCATGCAGCCGGCCCTGCCCGCCGGCGGCACGCTCTGGAAGACAACCGCGCTCTTCCTCACGGTCGGCGGCCTCATCGTCGCCCTGCTCGGCGTCATGACTGCGCTGATGGAGCAGATCGACCGCCGCACCGAAGAGCGGCGGGAGCGCCAGCTCGGCCGCCGCAGCCCCCACCGCCTCGACCCCTGAGTTCGCCGTTCAGCCCTCCCACGGAAACCCCGTAAAATAGAAGCAGGGCAGAGGCGCCGGCTCCGAAGTCGCCATCGCCCGCAGAAAAGAAACCACCCAGCATGTACGAACTCACCGTCGAACGCGGATTCTCCTCTGGCCACTACCTCCGCAACTACAAGGGCAAGTGCGAGAACCCGCATGGCCACAACTACAAAGTCCGCATCACCCTGCGCGGTGAGAAGCTCGATCACGCCGGCCTCCTGCTCGACTTCCGCGATCTGAAGCTCGTCATGCGCCCGGTGATCGAGCGCCTCGACCACCAGATGATCAACGATCTCGAGCCCTTCACCACCATCAATCCTTCGGCCGAAAACCTCGCGAAGTATTTCTACGACGAGACCAACCGCCAGCTGGCCGAGATGACCGCCGGCCGCGTGAGCGTGAAGGACTGCACCATCTTCGAGACCGACACCACGACCGCGACGTATTACGAGTAGGCCCGCTTGTACCTGATCGAAATCTACAAATCCATTCAGGGCGAATCGAGCTTCGCCGGCGTGCCGTGCATCTTTGTGCGGCTCGCGGGTTGCAACCTGCGCTGCTCCTGGTGCGACTCGGAGTACACCTTCACCGGCGGCTACAAGCTCTCTGAAGGCGAGGTCGTCGCCGAGGTCGAAAAGCTCGCACCGGTCCGCCTCATCGAGTTCACCGGCGGCGAGCCCTTGCTGCAGGAGCGCGATCTCATCCCGCTCATGGAGCGGCTGCTCGGCTGCGGCTACGAGCTGATGATCGAGACCAGCGGCGAGCGGCCGCTCGAACGTGTTCCCGCCGCCGTCCACAAGATTGTCGACGTCAAGTGCCCAGGCTCCGGCGAAGGAGCGAGCTTCCGGCTCGCGAATCTCGATTGCCTGACCGGGCGCGACGAGGTGAAGTTCGTAATCGCCAATCGCGCCGACTACGAATTCGCCCGCGACTTCATCCGCACCCACGACCTCGCATCGCGCGCCGGGCAAATCCTGCTGTCGCCCGCGTTCTCGAAGACGCCCACGCCCGAGCGCACCGCCGTCAACGCGCTGCTCGATCCTCGCGAATTAGTGGAGTGGATGCTGGCCGACGGCCTTCCCGCGCGCCTCAGCCTGCAGATTCACAAGTTCGTGTGGGAGCCGCTGAAAAAGGGCGTGTAAGCGGGAAGTCCCGCATTCGGGATGGCAGGAGCGCCGGCTAGGCCCCGTTCGAGGCGGATGCGCGTTCCTCAGCCTCGACGCTCTCGGCCTCCGCGTCAGCCTGGGCCGGCAGTTCCAGCACGGGAGCCGGCATCAGCTCGCCGGCGGCCCGATGGATGCGCCGCTCGCAGGTTTCCCACTCTTCCAGCGTGCACTGGTCTCGCTTGCAATCGAAGGCGCAGAGCGCGTCGTCCGCAGGCACATCGCGTACAAACTGATCCGCGATCCAGCGGATGAGCCCTTTCAGTGGATTCTCGCTGCCTGCCATAACCCTCCAGTCCTGGGTGAATGCGGGTTGTGTTTTGAGGGACCACCGATTGCTGGAGTGCCCGGGCGAAGCAGAGACTCGATGTCCGCGAGTCGCTCATCCACGCACAAAAGCAGCTCCGTTGCCTCGCGCAGATCGCCGAGGGGCAGCGCCGAGACGTCGCCACAGACCTGGATCTCGATATCTGCCGCGATCGTACGTACTGATCGAATCGTCTCCCACGCCCGTTCCTGTTGGCCGGCCTGCATTTCTTCCTCAGCAATTTCGCAGAGAGCCCGGGCAATCATGGCGCGCGTTGTCACACGTTTTCCGGTAAGGGCGCGAGCATCTGTAAAGGTCATCGGGTTCCTCCGGCTAAATCCGTCCACTACCCGATGCTGCGCTGCGCGGGCCCGAACACTGGTGGCCATTGCACGGAGAGTCGCACAGCAGCGCTTGCCGTGGATGTGACGAAGGTCACCACGCGGACACGACGATTTGGGC
Organism: Acidobacteriaceae bacterium; assembly: GCA_035503555.1. GTDB lineage: Bacteria > Acidobacteriota > Terriglobia > Terriglobales > Acidobacteriaceae > Palsa-343. The sequence goes on from DATJTG010000116.1 coordinate 2,808, forward strand.
GTCCTCCGCTGGATGACCGGGCGGAAGGAGGATCTCCTTGCCGGCGAGTCTTACCGGTTCCCTGGTGGATGCGGCAGCATGACGCGGTGATGTTCCTCCGCGCCCGTCCTTACTGCTTCTTCTCCGCGTCGAGATATTTGTCGAAGGGGACCTCAAACGTCCACAGTTCCTGGCCGTCGGCGTCCTTCAGCTCGCGCGCTACCAGCTTCGCGCCGTGCAGCGGCGTGTCGCCCAGGCCGCTCGTGTCGTAGAAGAGGAAGCCCGCGCGCGTGGTGTGCGGTTCCACCACCAGCGCCGCGTATTCAAATTGGTCGAACTCCGCTTCGATCTTCTTATCGGAGTCCTTGCCGTTCGTGTGCAGCTTGATCGGTCCAATCGGCGGCAGGTTCGTGCCGCGGCTGTCTTTCGCCGTGATCTTCCGCTCCACGTCCTCCGGCTCCGCCGCCTGGATCCGGTCGCCGTTTGCGTCGACAAAGTAGATGCGCGCGTCGTTGAGCGAGATCGGGCGGTCGCCCATGTTGGTGACGATGATCCGGACGGGAAGAATGTCGTACTTCAAAAACTCGACGTCGAAGATTTTGCACTTCTCCTTCGTGTCGTACGGTTCCACGGCCACCGCCACCTGCTCCTTCGCGTGCACATCCACGGCGGGATAGGTGTTCGCGTCCTTCGCGGGCGGGGGATCGGTGCGTCCCGCGGCGCCCGTGCTGAGCGCGGCAAGCAGGGCAAAGGAGACCAGGCAGGCAGTGCGCGATAGCAGAACGTGCGGGCGTTGGCGCATGGGCACCATTATCATGCTTTATGACTTTAGAAAGGCGAGATTAGTAAGCGGATGCTGATTCTGTACAGCCTCGCGCTGGCCCTGATCCTGATCGTCGGCTCGCCCTGGTGGCTATGGCGCATGGCCACGACCCACAAGTATCGCCAGGGGCTCTCCGAGCGGCTCGGGATCGTGCCGGCTCGCATCCGCAGCGGCCTCGCCGGCGCTCCGGTTCTCTGGATCCACGCTGTCTCCGTCGGCGAAGTGCTCGCGGCCGGCCGTCTCATCGACGAGCTGACCCAGCGCTTGCCCGATCATCGCGTCATGATCTCCACCACCACCCGCACCGGCCAGACTCTCGCGCGCGAGCGCTTCGGCGCGGATCGCGTTTTCTATTTTCCGCTCGACTTCGCCTTTGCCGTGCGCTCCTGGCTTCGCGAGCTGCGGCCCCGCATGCTGGTGCTGCTGGAGACGGAGTTCTGGCCGCGGGTGATCAGCGAGTGCCGCC
>DATJTG010000117.1:0-21389 GCA_035503555.1 Acidobacteriaceae bacterium
CGGGCCATCGATGCGGGCGATGCCGTGGTGGTGGGGGTGAACCGGTTCACGCGCGAGGCGGAGCCGGGGATCCCGACGCAGCGGATTGATGAAGCGCTGGAGCGGAAGCAGGTGGAGCGAGTGCGGGCGCTGCGGGCGCGAAGAGATGCCGGCCGATGGCGGGCATCGGTGGATGGAGTGCGGACGGCGGCGAAGAGCGGAGCCAACCTGATGCCGGCGATTCTGGAGGCGGCGGAGAGCTGCGCCACGGTGGGGGAGATTGCTTCGGCGCTGCGCGAGGTCTTCGGGGAGTATCAGGAGAGCGTGCGGATCTGAGGGGAGCAAAAGACGGTCAACAGGAAACTGACAGCGGGAAACTGACAGGGGAAATTCGCTGACCGGAGACCGTCGCGATGGCATGGATCAGGTTTTTTGAGGATGCCGACCACGCAATCGGACCATTGGACGCAAGCTATCAGGATTCTTTGAGTCCATCCCATTACAAAGGCCATCAGAGCCGCAATCTCTTTATTTTGTTTTGGTTAGCGGCGGGCTGCGGGAGAGAACCGAAACCCTAGGCCGGGAGGCCTTATAGTCCTTGAGCAGCTGTAAGTCTTGATTATTGAAGTACGACCCGGCGTAATAACACTGAATGGTGATTGCCGGGAGGGGGGCAGGAGGTTCAGTGTGACAAGAAGTCTCCCCTGATGAGGAGTCTGGGGCAAAAGTCGGCACTTGAACGGAAAATGATGCCGGCAGACGGAGATTTCGATGAATCAACGCACACAGCTACTCAGGCGCATATGGGGGGAAGAGTCCGGTCAGGACCTGATTGAGTATGCTCTGATCGCGATGCTCGTAGCCCTGATTGCAATCGCGGGCCTGAACAATTTGGCGACCAAAATCGGGAGCTACTACACGGGTATTGGCAACGACATGTAGGCAGTGGCGGGGCGCGGAGAAGATTGCGCCCATACGCACTGCAGCGTTGGCACACCCGATGTAACCGCGCAGCAGAGCTACTCGTAACGCAGAGCCACGAGCGGATCGACGCGCATCGCTCGCCAGGCCGGAACGCAGCAAGCCAGAAGCGCGACCACCAGTAAAACTCCAGACACACCAGCAAACGTAAGCGGATCGTGCGCGGTTACGCCGAAGAGCTGACTGCTCATGAGGCGGGTAAGAGCGAGGGCGCATACGGATCCGGCGGCAACGCCGGCGAGAGCCATCCTGAGGCCCTGGCCGAGGATGAGGCGCAGGACATCGGCGCGGCGCGCGCCCAGCGCCATGCGGACACCGATCTCGCGGGTGCGGTCGCCGACCACGCAGGAAATGACGCCATAGATGCCAACGCAGGCCAGCGCCAGCGCGAGCGAGGCGAAGACACCAAGGAGCATCATGGAGAGGCGCCGCGCCGCGAGTGAGGTAGCCACAACGTCGTCAAGAGTCGCGACGCTGTAGATGACGTCGGCGGGATCGATCTCGGCAACCGCGGCGCGGACCTGGCCCATGATGGCGCCGGGATCGCCGGCGGTGCGCAGAACCACTCCCACCTGGCCGGCGAGCAGGGGCATGAGCTTTTCCGGCGACTGCATAAACGGATAGAAGAACTGCGCCTCGATGGCGGATTTCACGTCGCCGCCGGGGCCCCACTGACGGACGTGGCGGACCACGCCGACGATTTCGGCTTCGTTGTCGAATTCGGCGAAATGGAGATGCTGGCCGAGGGGGTTCTGACCGGGGAAATAGGTACGGGCGAAGACGTCGTCGATGACGACGACAACCGGGGCATGCTCGTTGTCCTGGTCGGTGATGAAGCGGCCGCGCTCGAGAGTCATGCCCATGGCCTGGCGGAAGCCGGATTCGACGAGATAGAGCATGGCCTGGGGCATATCGTTATCGTTCGCAGGCTTCGGGCGGCCTTCGATCCAGAAGGGCAATTCGGAATCGTGAATCATGGGGCGCGAGCCGAGGGTGACGGAGACGGCCTGGACGCCGGGGATGGTTCGCATAACGTCGTCGAAGTGGCGATAGGTGGCGCGGATTTCAGCAGAGCTGTTTTTTTCAGTGAGAGGAACGGCGAGGTTGAAAGTGATGGCGTGGCTGGGGGTGAATCCTTCGTCGACACGCCAGAGAGCGGCGAGGGAGCGAAGCATGAGGCCTGCGCCGACGAGGAGCACGAGGGCGGTAGCGACTTCGACGGCGACGAAAATTCCCTGGAGGCGATGGCGGGAACGGCCCGCTCCGCGAGCGCTCTCGCGGAGCACCTGCTGCAGGTTGACGCGGGAGGTGCGGAGCGCGGGCGCGAGGCCGAAGACGAGTCCCGCGAGGATGGAGACGCCGAGCGAGAAGCAGAGCACGCGCGGATCGATGGCGACCTCGTTGGCGCGGGGCAGAGCGCCGGGCAGCAAGCCGACGGCAGCGTGGGTTCCGACGAATGCGAGGAGCAGGCCGAGCGCGCCGCCGCAGCCGGCGAGGACGAGACTCTCGGTGAGGAGCTGGCGGATGACGCGGCCCGGCTGCGCGCCGAGAGCGGCGCGGATGGCGAACTCGCCGGAGCGGCGGGCGGAGCGCGCAAGGAGCAGACTGGCGACGTTGGCGCATGCGATGAGGAGAAGAAATCCCACAGCGGCGAGGAGGACGAGCAACAGAGGCTGCACATTGCCAATGAGGTCTTCCTTGAGGGAATAGATCGCGATGCCGACCGACTTGTCCGCTTCGGGATAGGCGACGGCGAGGTTGCGAGCGACGGTGTCCATGTCGGCCGAGGCCTGGGCGAGGGTGACGCCGGGCCTGAGACGGCCGATGGCGTGGGCGCTCATGTCGACGCGGCGATCGAGAAACGAGGGATCGTTCCACTGGCCGATGGGAGTGAAGACGTCGCGCTGGGTGCCGTAGAAGGTGAAGCCGGAGGGCAGGATTCCGATGACGGTGTAGGACGATCCATCCAGATCGACGGGGTGGCCGAGGATGGCGGGCGAAGAGCCGAAGCGGCGTTTCCAGAGACCGCCGCTGAGGATGGCGACGGGGGCAGCGCCGACGCGGTCGTCGGCGGCGGTGAAGTTGCGGCCGATGGAGGGATGGATGCCGAGGGTCGAGAAGAAATCGGCGGAGATCATGAAGCCGCGCAGGCGCACAGCTTCGCCCTGGCCGGTGAGGGTGTAGTCTTCGCCGCGATAGATGGCGAGGGAGGAGAAGGTCTTTGTCTGGCGCTGCCAGTCGAGGAAATTGAGATAGCTGATGGGGGCGCGATCGAGGCCGGCATTCTTCTCGTAGACAGCGGCGAGCTGGCGGGATTGCGGGTAGGGCAGCGGGTTGAGGAGAACTCCGTTGACGACGGAGAAGAGCGCCGTATTGGCGCCGACGCCGAGGGCGAGGGTGAGGATAGCGATGGCGGCGAATCCGGGGGATTTGAGGAGCATGCGGAGGGCGAACCGCACGTCCTGGAGAAGAGCGCTCATGGCAGGCCTCGGTAGCAAGGATCAGGTAGTGCTCGTCCGCGGGGAGTGGCGCGGGATTCCGCGGCTTTTGCCGATGGTAGCCGGGATGGGAAGGTTTGCCCATAACCGGTTGCGGATCAAGAAGGCGGCGCAGCAGACCGCGACGCCATTCGAGGAGCACGGTGGACCGGAGCGGGGGCATGGCGGGCAGGCTGGCGGAGGTGATTCCGGCGGCCCGGAATGCGGGTCGCGTGTGCTACGCTTCGCATCTGTGGCGAATTTCGAAAAGGCATCGGCTGAGGTGCAGGAGATTCTCGCGAAGCCGATTCAGCAGCTGGGGCTCAAGCTGGAAGGCTCGCCTCTGGAGCGCTTCGTCCAGCAACTCTACAAAGAGCTGGCGGCCAAGGGGCTGAACCGGTTCCGGCCGCGGTGCTACCTCACGGATGAGTGGGGCTGCCCGAACATGGAGCCGGTGATCGGGATTCCGTTCTACCTGGCCGATCCGAAGCTGCAGCGTCTGGAGTCGGAGATGAACGACATCGAAGACGCGCGGCAGATCATGATGTACCTGCGGCACGAGGCAGGCCACGCCTTCAACTACGCTTACGCGCTGTACAAGACGAAGGAGTGGAGCGATCTGTTCGGGCCGTTTCGGCGGCCGTACCGCGACAACTACAAGCCAGTTCCCTTCTCACGACAGTATGTGCGGCACATGGAGGGCTGGTACGCGCAGAAGCATCCCGATGAAGATTTCGCGGAGACGTTTGCGGTGTGGCTGACGCCGCGCGGCAACTGGAGGAAGCGATACGTGGGCTGGGGCGCGATGAAGAAGCTCCTCTACGTGGATCGCATGGGGCGCAAAGTGCGCGATACCGATCCGGTGGTGACGCACGGCGATACGGACATCACCGTGGACGAGATGGATGTGACGGTGGGCGAGTTTTACCAGCGCGCGCTCGATCAGCAACTGGTGCCGGGCGAACTGCCGTTCGATACGGATCTGCGCGATATCTTCAACGTATCGAAGCGGCGCAAGAACGATGTGCGACCCGCGGTGGACCTTCTGCGGAAGAATCACAAGGCGCTGGTGGACAAAGTGAATTACTGGACGGGGGTGCAGAGGCCTCTGGTAAAGAAGCTGGTGGAAGCGATTGAAGCGAAAGCGAGCGACCTGGGACTGCGCGCGGACATAAACTGTGAACGGGAGTATTTGACGGAGATCGCCGTGTACGCGACCGCCCTGGCAATGAACTACATCACGCGGGGCAAGTTCATTCAGCCTTGAGCGGCATTATCTGCAGGTTCGAAGGCGAGAGCGAAAGGCATTATGGGGAATCTGAAAATCACGATCCTGCACGACGTCTGGGAAGACGGGCCACCGGAGCCCGAGCCGGAGCCGGTGAAGGCGCCGCGCGGCAAGGGCAAGGGACGCCGGAAGCGGAAGAAGGATCCGCTGCACGATCGCGAGGAGATTTTTGAGGCGCTGACGAAGCTGGGGCACGAGCCGTCGTACCACGTGCTCGACGGGAAGAATTCTTCGCTGCTGGCGCTGGCGAAGTGCGGCGCGGATCTGATCTTCAATCTGACAGAGTCGTACGCGGGTGACGATACGAGGGACAAGGACATCGCCTCGTATCTGGAGCTGCTGCAGTATCCGTACACGGGGAGCGGGCCGCAGGCGCTGCTGCTGGCGCAGAACAAGTCCATCGCGAAAAAGATTTTCGATTTTCACAAGATTCGGACGCCGGATTTTGCGACGTCGTACAAGGGACGCACGGATCACTCGCATGACATCGAGTTTCCACTGATCGTGAAGCCGGTGTCGGAGGATGGGTCGATCGGCATCGACAGCGGCGCGGTGGTGGACAGCGTGAAGGAGCTGATGGAGCGGATTCACTACATCCACGAGGAATTCGACACGCCGGCGCTGATCGAGGAGTACATCGAGGGGCGCGAGATCTACGCGGCGGTTCTTGGGAATGAAAACCCCGAGGTGCTGCCGCTGATCGAGCTGGATCTTTCAAAGCTGCCGAAGGGGACGCCGCGGATTGCGTGCCAGGATGTGAAGTTCGATCACGAGACCGAGGCGTACAAGGTGACGAAATCGGCGCCGGTGGAAGACCTGGACGAGGAGACGACGCAGAAGTTGCAGGAGACCGGACTCGCCGCGTATCGCGCGCTGGGGCTGCGCGATTATGGACGCATCGACATGCGGCTGAACAAGAAGGGCGAGGTGTACGTGATCGAGGCGAATCCGAACCCGTGGCTCGCGAGCGTGGCGGAATTCACGATGGCGGCGAAAAAGGCGGGGTATTCGTACACCGATACGATCGAGAAGATTGTGGGTCTGGCGCAGGCGCGATCGATGTAGGAAGCCGCACCGGAACTCCGAAAGCTGTTGGCCGCAGGCAACTCCGCCGGAAAGCAGCGCCAATCACCGAACGGAATGCAACGGGGTCAGAACAGCCTCTCGCTGTCGAGAAGGATCGTCACCGGTCCCTGGTTGACGAGCGAAACCGACATCATGGCCTGGAATTGTCCGGTTTCGCAACGCAGGCCGCGGCGGCGAATTTCCGCAATGAAGCGCTCGTAGAGGTCGCGAGCCTGCTCGGGGCGGGCGGCCGCGTCAAAGGATGGGCGCTTGCCGCGACGGACGTCTCCATAAAGAGTGAATTGCGAAACGGCGAGGATGGCTCCGCCAGTTTGGGCGACGTCGAGATTCATTTTGCCTTCGGAGTCTTCGAAAATGCGGAGGCCGGCAATCTTTTCGGCAAGGTAGTCCGCGTCGGAGGCGGCATCGCTTTGGGCAACACCGAGAAGGACCAGCAGACCGGGGCCGGTCTCGCCGACGACTTTGTGATCGACGGAGACGGACGCTCTCGAGACACGCTGGACAACGGCACGCATGGCTCTTCCACGGTAGCATTGGCGGCGGCGCCAGCCGGGGCGTTCCGCTGCGGGAACGATTGGGCGGCCGGCGGCCTTATGCGTCGTCCCGGTGCAAGCTCTGTTGCGGGGGCGGGCCAACGGGAAGAAAAACTTCGAAGGTGGTGCCGCTGCAGCCGGGCCGGGTGGAGGAGCGGAAGCGGATGGTGCCGTTATGCTTCATGACCAGGTTTCTGGAGACCCAGAGGCCGAGGCCGGATCCGCGCAGCTCTTTGGTGGTGAAGAACGGATCGAACATGAGGGTTTGGACGTCTTTGGGGATTCCGGCGCCCTTGTCGTGAATCGTGACGCGGGCACCATCGCAGCCCGCTCGCTGAAAGGGGCGCAGGCGCACGACAACATCGGTATTGGGCGTGGCGGCTTCGGCGGCGTTGCGGACCAGATTGCCGAAGACCTGGCTGAGCTGGCCGGGAAACCCGTGAACGGCATGGGTGGGCTGGCGGTCGAAGACGACGCGGACGTGGCGCGAGGCCGCCGACTTCTCGAACAGCTCGACGACATCGGCGAGGAGTTTGCCCACATCAATGGCGACGGGCGTATGCGTGTCGCGGTGAAAAGAGAGGGTCTGGCGGGTGATGCGCGAGATGCGATCGAGCTCGATGCCGGCGCTGGCCAGCCAGCCATGGATGGAATCGAGGGAGCCGGACTTCTGCGCGAGGTAGAGCAGGTTGATCAGGGACTCCAGAGGATTGTTGATTTCGTGAGCGATGGCATTGGCGAGCTTGCCGGTGGCGGCAATCTTCTCGGCGGTACGGAGCGCGTACTCGGCAAGCTGGCGGTCCGTAATGTCGGTAAGGACGAGGACCAGAGCTCCGGTCTCCGACTCGGCCCCGAGGGGTTTGACCGAGGCCTGAAAGGTCTGATTGCCGACCCGGAAGTCGGAAGGCGAGCGATCGGCGCCGCCAGAGTGAAGGGGAGCGCTGGTTCCGAGAACATTTTCGAGGATGGCGGCGGCATCGTCACCTGCCATCAGCGGGCGATCGGCACCGCAGATGGCACCGAAAGCGGTGTTCCATCGAACGAGGCGTCCGTCGCTGCCGATGACTGCGAGGCCTTCGGAAAGCGCGTCGAAGGTTGCCTGCCACTGGACCGCGGCCAGACGAGCCACGCCCTCGGCGGCCCGGAGGCGGAGGAGGGAGCGAACGGTAGCGACGAGCACGGCGGCGTCGATGGGGTGGATCAGGTATCCGTCGGCTCCGGCTTCGAGGGCCCGGGCTTTGTTCTCGCTGGAGACCATGGAAGCGGAAATCTGGAGGATGGCAATCTGCGAAGTAGCGGAATGGCTCTTCAGGCGCCGGCAGACGTCGAAGCCGGACATGTCGGGCAGGTTGACGTCGAGAATGATGACGTCGGGGAGGGTTTCAGAAAGGCGCAGGGTTTCGGCGCCGGTTTTGGCCTCGAGGCACTCGTACTTCGCCTGACGCAGGACGCGACCGAGCACATACCGGTTTTGTTCCCGGTCGTCGACGATCAGGATGCGCGGGCGCCGATCAGACATCAGAGCTCGGTCAAGGGGGCAGGGGTGAGCCCCGCGGTGGTCATCCAGTCGAGAAACGGCTGCGGAGAGAGCCTCGTAGCAACATCCTCCTTGCGAATGATCCGGGCGTTCCAGGATTCCAGCTGAGCCCGCTCCGGGTCATTTAATGGCTTGGAAGTATAGATCAGCACAGGGAGGGTTTCGGTTGCCGGATTGGATCGCAATTGGCGGAGAACTTCGAAACCGCCGATATCGGGCATGAGGAGGTCGAGGATGATGCCGTCGGGGAGCTTTTCAGCGACAGAGGCCAGGGCAGCGCGCCCGTTGCTGACCTCATCGATGGCGAGCCAGGGCTGACGCAGCAGTTCGCGGAGGATGTAACGGGAAACGTCGTTGTCGTCGACGACGAGCAGGCGGCGGGTTCCGGTTTGGGTCGTGAGGCGGCGCAACTCGAGGAGCAGCGTTTCCCGATCCAGAGGCTTGGCGAGGAAGAGATCGGCGCCTAATTCGGCGACCGAGCCGGATTCGGCATAGGCGCTGGTGGCGATCACGGGCAGTTTCGGGAAGCGCTCACGCAGGCGGGTGAGGAAGTCCCAGGCCGTGTCTTCGCCGAGGTAGATATCGGAAACCACGGCAGCCGGCGGATGGCGATGGGTCCAGGCCTCGGCCTGGGTGACGCTGGAGGCCAGAATCGGCTGGAATTCGGTGTTGCGCAGAAGGGTCTCGAGGACGCGAGCGGTATCAGGATCGTCTTCGAGGAAGAGGACGGGGGCGCGGTGGAATTCCGGCGCGGGCAGATCTTCGACGGACTGCGCCTGGGAGGATTCACCGACGTAGACGAGCGGGATCAGAACCGAAAAAGTCGAGCCCTGGCCGAGTTCGCTGGTGAGGGAGAGGTCGCCTCCGAGGAGCATGGCGAGATTGCGGCAGAGGGGCAGGCCGAGGCCGGTGCCGCGATAGCGATCCTGGAGCGGGTTCTCGATCTGGCTGAACTCGCGGAAGATGTCCTCGTGATGCTCCGGCGCGATGCCGATGCCGGTGTCTTCGACAGAGAAGCGGACGAAATCGGGCGCGGAGAGCTGGGCGGAGACGCGCACATGACCGGCGGGGGTGAATTTGAGGGCGTTGGAGATCAGGTTTCTGAGGATTTGGGAGACCTTGCCCTCGTCGGTATAGAGCTGGGGCAGAGAGCTGGCGTCCTCGAAGATCAGCTCGACGGAAGAGTTGTCGGCGAGGAGCGGCTTGAGCATGCCCTTGAGGGCACTGAACAGCTCGTGCACCTCAAACTGCTTCGCCCGGATGCGGATTTTGCCGGCCTCGACTTTGGCGAGGTCGAGCAGATCATTGACCATTTCCTGCATATCGCGGGCGGAGCTCTCGATGAAGCGGATCTGCTTGAGCTGCTCGGAACTGAGATCGCCGTCGAAGCCATCCATGAGCAGGCGGGCGAGCGACATGATGGAGTTAAGCGGCGTGCGGAATTCGTGGGAGACGTTGGAGAGGAATTTGGTTTTCAGCTCTGAGGCGCGGCGCAGGTAGTCGGCCCGCTCATCGAGCTCGGCGTAGAGGGCGACGACGCCGCGATTCGTATCCTCGAGTTCGCGGTTGAGCAGTTCGAGCTCTTCCTGGCGGGAACGGAGCTCCTGGAGTGTCTTCATCAGCTCCTGGTTCTGCTGCTCGATTTCCTCATAGGGGCCGTCGGGACTGCGCTCCTCGAGCCTGCGGCTCAGTTCGCGAACCGCTTTTTGCGTGAGGGTTGCGTGCTGATATGGAATGTGCTTCCTCATGCGCACGGTGGTGCCGGCGGGGTTGCTGTCGATCTCGAAGCGATCCATGAGGCGGCGGGTGCCGATGATGCCGATGCCCATGCCGGTGGTGGAGCGATAGCGGCCCTCGAGGATCTCATCGAGATTCGAGATACCGGGACCGGAGTCGGAAACGGTGACCTCGAGAGACTGCGGATCCTGGAGGTCGACAGCAAATTCCACTTTGCCGTTACGCGCATAGCGGAATGCATTGCGCGCGACCTCGGAGGCAGCGGTCGCCATGCGGATCTGGTCCTGATTGTCGAGGCCGAGCACGGCCGCCACTTCGCGAGCGCGCTGGCGAGCCTGCACAACGTCGCGCTCAGTGCGGAGAGCGAGGAGATAGACGGGGATTGCCATGGTTCAGGCTGCCTTTACGACCACCACGCTTGCATCATCGCGCTGGCGCCGGAAGTCCCGCAACAGAACACCGCCGATGAGAGCGGGATTGCGGGCGATGAGCCCTGGATAGGCGGCGAGGTCCCATCGGGACTGAAGGCCGTCGGAATGCAGGACGAGCACCGCATCGGGGGTCCAGGGAACCTGGAACTCCTGGATGCGCGAAGTGACCATGCCGAGGGTGCCGTTATGGGAGACGAGACTGCGCGAGGCGCTGCCGCCCAGCACCACGGCCGAGATGTTGCCGATGCCGGCGTAGATCAGGAGACCCTCGCGAGGGCGAATCTCAGCCACTGCAGCGACGGCGCCGCGGGTTTTCTTCAGGGCGTCGTGGATATAGCCAAGAATTTCGCCGGGTGCCAGGTTCTGGCGTTTCCGAAAGGTGGCAATCGCTTCGTTCGCGGCCTCGGCGGCATCGATCCCATGGCCGAGACCATCGGTGAGCAGCACAACCATGCGTTCCGGGGTGTGATGAAAGGCCCAGGCGTCGCCACAGAAGCGCTCCCCGGGATGAGGGACGGCCATTCCTGCAATGCGAAGGTTATCCGCGGCGTGGGTCGATTCGCCGAGTTCGAGGAGGAGAACGGTACCGGTTTTTCCGGTGAATACGTCCAGGGTGGTGGCGATGCGCCGCATGGCACCGAGGCCGCCGCCCATGGTACCGGCGGTGGAGTAGCCGTCTTCCATGGCCTGCGTGACATTGGCGATGCCGGGGCCGGCGTCAATGGCGAGGATGCGGGCCACAGAATGCAGGCCTGCCTGCATGCCGAGGACGACCATCTCTCCGCCACGGCCGTGGAGCAGGACATTGCGCGAGGATTCTGTGGCGAGCAGCGCCAGCTCGCCGGAGCGGGTCTCGTCGAAGCCAAGCCGCTCTCCCAGAAGCAGGGATCGCCGCCGGGCTTCGCCGACCGAACTCAGATCCGTAATTGGAATCCACTCCGTCCAGGCTATTTCCATCGAACGATTGTGATCCTGGTGCCCTTCCCGGGCGCGGAATCGATGGAGAACTCGTTCACGAGACGCTTGCTGCCGCCCAGCCCCAGACCCATTCCGTTGCCCGTCGTAAAACCATCTTTGAGGGCTTGTTCGATATCGGGGATGCCTGGCCCCTGATCCTCAAAGATGAGGCGCAGCCCAACGCGCGCTCCGGTTGCGGTTTGCTCGATCGTCATCGAACCGCCTCTGCCGTGATCGAGGGTGTTACGGGCCAGTTCGCTGGCTGCGGTGACCAGCTTGGTTTGATCGACCAGAGTAAAGCGAAGCTCGGTGGCCCACTGGCGCGCTTTCTGCCGAGCGAGGACCACATCATTCGAGCTTTTCAGCGGGAGGGTTTCACGCCTCGTCTCGGTCATCGTCGCTCCCCGTGGCGAATCCGGCTCCCGCTCCGTAGAGCAATTCCATGCCCGCCTCGACGCTGAGGGCGGTGCGAACGCCGGGCAGCGACATGCCCAGCTCGACGAGCGTGATAGCGACGGCCGGCTGCATACCCACCACAACGGTTTCGGCGCCGAGAACGCGGGACATGGCAGCGATGTTGGCGAGCATCCTGCCGATGAAGGAGTCGACAATCTCCAGCGAAGAGATGTCGATCAGGACGCCTTTGGATCCCCAGTCGGCGATGCGATTGGTGACATCGTCCTGGAGCTGGAGGGCGAGCTTATCGTGCATGTCGACCTGGATGGTAATGAGCAGGAGGCTGCCCATGCGAAGAACCGGAATCCGCTCCACGTTAGCTCTCCTGTTTATTCAAAGGACCGGCAAGCACGGTTTTGGGCGCGCCGGGTGCGGCCTGGCGGACGACGGCGCGGCCGCTCAGCTTCAAGGTGGCGGCGAAAGCATCGGACAGATTCGCGCGGGTCATCACGTCTTCAAGATTGATGCCGAGATGAACGATGGTTTGGGCGATCTGCGGACGCACGCCGCTAATGATGCATTCGGCGCCCATGAGGCGGGCGGCGGTGATGGTCTTGAGGAGATGCTGCGCCACGAGCGTGTCGACGGTGGGCACGCCGGTGATGTCGATGATGGCGTAGCGGGAGTTGGTGGAAACCACGGCCTGGAGGAGATTCTCCATGACGACCTGGGTGCGCGCGCTGTCGAGGGTGCCGATGATGGGGAGGGCCAGCACGCCGTCCCACAACTTGACCACGGGGGTGGAAAGCTCCATCAGCTCCTGCTGCTGGCGGAGGATCAGCTCTTCCCTGGTGACGATGTAGGCTTCGGTCGTGACCAGCGCCAGGCCGTCGAGCAGCTCCGTGGCAGCCCAGATTGCGTCGAAGAGCTTGTCCAGGGTCTTGCTCAGGTCCTGGCGGATGGCGGCAAACAACGGACGCTTGAGCGATAGAACGAAGGTGGCGACCTCAGTGGGCGTAAATCCCTGGCGGGCTCGCGAAGCGGTAAGGCCCTCCAGGAATTCGCGCGCCTGTGCCCAGCCGCTGCTGCGGATGTCGGACGGGCCGCTGCTTTTCACGCCGATGACAACGGCCTGCAGCAGAGTTCCGCACTGCTCGTCGAGTTCCGTTTTGCTCATCAGATCGCTGCGCTGCACCGACCTGCTCATGTCGCGGATCCACTCGACACGAATCTGCTCTTCGTTGCGGGAAATAACGTCCGCCAGATCACTCATTCGGGGCTCCCTTGCAAATCGCTGGGGGATTCCAGTCCTCGCCGGGCATGGCGAGTTCAGGACAGTCCATACTTGTACTACAAAACGATTACGATCGTACGGGTTGGCGGCCAGGGACCTGCTCCCGGAAACCACCGCCCGGGCCACTGGGGTCGTTGCTGCCCGGGGCGAGACGTGCGCGGAGAACTGTTTCAGGACGCCATGCTGGCCATACCGGAGAGCGCCTTGCGCAGAGCCGCTGCGCCCTCCGCCTTGTCGACATAGCTGCTGACCTTGAACATTTCGCAAACCTGACGGTACTGATCTCCAAGGATCGTCCAGATGACGAGGGGGATTTTGACCAGTTGCGGATTGCCGTACCAGAAGCGGAGCAACTCGAAGCCACTTTCATAGCCGAGATCGAGGTCAAGGACGATCGCGTCGGGGAGGGGGTGGGCGCCAGCGAGACCCTTCTCGAGGTATTCTCGCGCGGCGCTCATGGATGTTCGCGCTTCGATGGACGAGAACCCTGATTCCTGCGCGGCGGATGCGGCCAGACGGAGATCTTTGGGCTGATCTTCCACAATGAGAAGCTGCATACGAGGACCCTTGGATAGAGGATGATTCAACAGCAGTGTAGTCCGTGAACGTGCGTCCGTGCAAAAGAATGCATTTGGCCGCGGGATCAGCCGGGGGGTGAAGACCCGAGGAGAACCGGCCATGAGGAGCCGCGGTTCTGCAAGGCGCGGGTGCGATGCCCGGCCGGCTCCGGCAATTTCGCGTTGGGCCGGATCATCTTCAGCTCGCCGAGGGGCAACACAATCGATTGTTTTCGATGTTCCGATCTTGACGAAGAAGCCGATTCGAGCGCCTAATGGGAACGCCACGACCAGCAATCCTGCCGATGGAAGCGGCGAAATCCGCAGACTTGTCTTTCTGCGCGGAGGCAGCAGATGCGCTCGAAAGTTTTGATCCCGTTCGTTTTGGCTGGAGCTTTTTTTGCCACGGCCGGCGCGAGGGCCCAGTGGCACGGTTCGGCGAACGTATGGCTGACCACAGCGGACCGGACTTCCCTGCTGGCGAAGCAGGCGAACCCACTCGAGTTCAGCAAGGGAAGCGTCGCAGGGACTGCGATCGAGATCGACGATCACCGACATTTTCAGAGGATGGACGGGTTTGGGTTCGCGCTGACCGGCGGCAGCGCGCAATTGCTGATGCGCATGGATGCGGCGCAGCGCACGGCGTTTCTGCAGGAACTGGTGGGAACCGGCGACGGCGATCTGGGCGTGAGCTATCTGCGGATCAGCATCGGATCGTCGGACATGAACGACCACGCGTTCACCTATGACGACCTGGCGGCTGGGGAGACGGATCCTACGCTGGCGAAGTTCAGCCTGGGACCGGACAGCACAACGGTGGTCCCGGTGCTGAAGGAAATCCTTGCGATCCGGCCGGACATTAAGATCCTGGGGTCGCCGTGGTCGGCCCCGGCGTGGATGAAGACGAACGATGCGCTGAAGGGCGGCAGCCTGAAGCCGGAGGATTATCCGGTCTACGCGCAATATTTCGTGAAGTATCTGACGGAAATGCAGGCAGAGGGGATCCGGCTGGATGCGATCACGGTGCAGAATGAGCCGCTAAATCCGCACAATTTGCCGAGCCTGGTGATGCAGCCCACGGAGGAAGAGGCGTTTATCCGCGATGCGCTGGGACCGGCGCTGCGCAAGGCGCATCTGCGGACGAAGATCATTCTTTACGACCACAACTGCGACCGGCCCGATTACCCGATGACGATTTTGAAGGATGGGGCGGCGGCGCGGTATGTTGACGGATCGGGTTTCCATTTGTACGAGGGGGAGATCACCGCGCTCACCACGGTGCACGATGCGTTTCCGCGGAAGAATCTCTACTTCACCGAGCAGATGGTGGTCGATGACCGGAGGCATCCGGAGCTGCGTGTCGCCGAACCGGTGGCGCGGCTGATTGTGGGCGCGCCGCGCAACTGGAGCCGCAATGTTCTGCTGTGGAATCTGGCGGCGGATCCGGAGTTCCGTCCGCACACGAACGATGGCGGCTGTCCGGTCTGCGAAGGCGCGGTGACGCTGGATGGCAATACGGTCACGCGCAATGTGGCGTGGTATGTGGTGGGGCACGCATCAAAATTCGTTCCGCCAGGATCGGTGCGGATTGATTCGAGCGCGGTGGAGGCGCTGCCGAATGTGGCGTTCCGCACGCCGGATGGGCATCGCGTGCTGATTGTGGCGAACCCTGGGGCGGAGCCACAGAGCTTTCAGATCCGATGGCACGGGAAAAATGCCGCTGCGAAGCTTGCGGGCGGCGCAGTGGCGACGTATGTGTGGTGAGCGAAAGAGCGGGCGGTAGGATCGAAGTGGCGGAGACCGCTTCGGGTGCAATGCTGCGACGATCGTCCCATCTGGTTCTGACGCTGGCCTTCAGTCTGACGGGGGCGGGGACGGTGATGCTGGGCGTGCTGCTGCCGGTGCTGGCGCAGGCATGGCATCTGAGCGACAGCTCTGCCGGGCTTCTCTTCTTTTTGCAGTTTCTGGGATCATCGCTGGGCGCGGTGTTCACGGGCGCGCATCGCGTGCGCGCGCTGCTGACCGGCTACAGCCTCTTGATCGCGAGCGCGTGCGCGCTGGCGTTTACGACGCAGCCGTTCGAGTATGCGGTCTTTTTCTTCTGGGGGCTTGGGCTGGGCATGGCGATGACAGCGACCAGCCTGTACATCTCCGACCGGTCGGGCGACCGGCGCGCGGCCTATCTGGAGCAATTGAACTTTGCGTGGTCGGCGGGAGCGATGGCCGCGCCGCTTCTGTTGGTGCATGTTCTGCATACGCGGAATCCGCGACCGCTGTATTTCAGCTTTCTCGGCGTGTTTCTGCTTGTGGCGCTGTGGATTGTGGCACGAGAAATCGGAGAGCCGGAGCCGGTGGACTTTCGCAAACCGGTGGCCGATCCTCTGGCCTCGGGATCGATGGCGATGGCGGCGCTGGTGCTGCTGGCGATGTGCGCAGTGGGCGTGGAGAGCTGTCTGAGCGGCTGGCTGACGACGTATTCCCACCGAGCCAATCTGCAGGATGTGACCGGAGGAGCGCTGGCGACTTCGCTCTTCTGGCTGGGCATCCTGGTGAGCCGACTGGCTTCATCGACGCGGCTGCTGGCGGTGCTGGGGCGGCTGCGGGTGCTGAGCGGCACGCTGCTGGGTACGGCGGCGGCCGTGGCGCTGCTGATCGCCGCGCGTCATGGGCTGGCGATCGATGCGGCGGCGGCGCTGGGGGGAATCAGCATCGGCCCGGTGTATCCACTGCTGCTGTCGTATTTGCTGGAACGGTCGCCGCGCGGGTGGATTTTCGCGGTGGCGGGGATGGGCTCGGCGCTCTTTCCGTGGATGACGGGAGCGCTGTCACAACATCTTGGGTCGCTGCGGCTGGGATTGATTGCGCCCTGCACGGCTGCGGCTGCGATGGTGATTCTGCGCTGGGTGGTTTTGCCCCGCAGGGAAGCGTGGAGCCCAGCAAGTGCGGTGCGGAGCTGAGCAGGACTGAAGCTGGAGGGACTGCCCGCGTTATTTCGGAGCGGGGCCGGTGGATTCGCGAACCATCAGGGTGGGCAGGACGGTGATTTCGTCGCGGGGCGGCTGCGCGTCGTGGATGCGATTGAGCAGCGCCTGAGTAGCGATGCGGCCGATCTCGGCCAGAGGCTGGCGGATGGTGGTCAGGCGCGGCGAGGTGTAGGAGGCCGCATTGATGTCGTCGAAGCCGATGACGGAGACGTCGGCGGGAACGCGGAGGCTGAGGTCCTGGAGAGCGCGGACCGATCCGATGGCAGCGATATCGTTGAAGGCCACGAGCGCCGTAAAGGGGAGCTTCGACGCGACGAGCTGCTGCACGACGGGATAGCCGAGTTCCGGCGAGGACATATCGCGATCGAGGGAGATGACGAGCTCGGGGCGAATCTCGAGGCCGAGCTTGGCGGAGTAGCGCTGGAGGTGGTTCCAGCGCTCATCGGAATCGGAGCTGAAGGGCTGGCCGCGCATGAAGGCGATGTGGCGATGGCCGAGGGAGTAGAGATGATTGAGGGCGAGCTCGGCGGCGCGGGCATGATCGAGGACGACATTCGTGATGCCTTCGATGTGCCGATGGCCGGCGACAGCGACGAGGGGAACGGGGACGGGATGCTCGATGAGGGTATCGACGGCGATGATGCCCTGCGCGCCGCGGCCGATGAACATGCGGATGTATTCGTCGACGAGATGGGCCTGATGCCGGTGATGCGCGGTGAAGTAGAAGTAGCCGGCGCCGATGAGCTGATCGCCGATGCCGCTCATGATCTGGGTGTGATAACCCTCGCCAAGCTCGGGAACGAGGATGCCGATGGTGAGCGTCCGCCGGCTGCGCAGGGAGCGCGCCAGCAGATTCGGCTGGTAATTCATTTCTTTGGCGGCGGCTTTGATGCGATCGCGCGTGGACTGCGGGATGGAGCGGCCGGGAACGTCGTTGAGGACAACGGAGACGGTTGCCGGATTGAGGCCGAGGTGTTCCGCGACCTGCTTCAGGCTGACGGGCTTGTAGCTCTTCAGCCGAGCAGGCGGTTTGCGCGACTTACCGTCGGCGACATCCTTCATGTGTGCGTATCACCCGTGGGCAGAGGATTCCGCGATTCCCTTGTAAGCAATCGATTTTATCCTGCGTTGCGTGAAAAAGACGCCTGAAATCGGCGGTGGGCGCCGGGTATCGCCGCAGAGTGTCCTTATTTTGCCACGGAAGTCTGCAGAAAGAAGGATGCGGCTGAGACAACAATTGGGGCGCAGGGCGGCGCGTTGGCATCCGGGGTACGGGATCAGGGGCTTCCGGCGTCGGATTGCGGGCATAATGGGGTGAACCGTTTGTCTTCCTGACACCCCACGTCCGGAGAGCACGAACCGGAAGGATTCCCACGGGCCATGGACCGAAATACCCGACGTGTGTTTCTGCAACAAGCTGCGGCCTTTGCCGCTTCGGCGGCGTTCGAGAGAAAGGCATCGGCTTTGGAAGCGGGATGGCAGGCCAGTAGACAGCGCGGCCGGGCAGTCGCGCACGTGGCCGCAGCGATACCGGGGAAACTGGACATCCAGTTTGAAGACCGCATTGGAGCTTCGCGGATCAACTTTGCGCTGCGCAACAGCGTGAGCCCGCAACGGTTCACGATCGAGACGATGACCGGGGGCGTGGCGCTCTTCGACTACAACAACGACGGGCTGCTGGATATTTTCTTCACCAACGGCGCGGCGATTCCTTCGCTCGAGAAGAGCAGCGCGGCTTACAACAACCGGCTTTTCCGCAACAACGGCGACGGGACGTTCACCGACGTGACGGAGCGCGCGGGGCTGAAGGGACTGGGCTACTCGATGGGGGTGGCCGCGGGCGATTACGACAACGATGGGTTCGTCGACCTGTATGTCACGGGCGTGAACCACAACCAGCTTCTGCACAACAACGGCGACGGGACGTTCACGGATGTGACGGCAAAGGCCGGCGTGGGCGGCATGGTGCCGAAGCTGGGGAAGGCATGGTCGGTCGCGGCGGGGTGGTTTGACTACAACAACGATGGGCTGCTGGACCTGCTGGTGATCAATTACCTGAATTACGACATTGCGAGCGCGGTTCACTGCATGTCGGCGGGCTATCCGGCGTACTGTTCGCCCGTGCAATTTCTGGGAACGCCGAACATTCTTTACCGGAATAACGGCGACGGAACGTTCACGGATGTATCGGAGGCGTCGCACATCGCGCAATACATCGGCAAAGGCATGGGCTTGTCGTTTGCCGATTACGACAACGATGGATATATGGACGTTTTTATCTCGAACGACACGTTCCAGAACTATTTGCTGCACAACAACGGCGACGGCACGTTCAGCGAAGTGGGCGTGCTGGCGGGCGTGGCGTACAACGGATTCGGCAACGCGGTTGCGGGCATGGGAACGGATTTCCGCGATCTCGACAACGACGGGAAGCCGGATATCTTCCAGACGGCGATGTTCGGCGAGGGATTCCCGATCTACAAAAATCTTGGAGGAGGGCAATTCCAGGACGTGAGCAGTCCGGCCGGGCTGACGGCGAAGACGAGCCGGCTGACGGCGTGGGGGACGGGGCTGTTCGACTTCGATAACGATGGAAATAAGGATCTCTTCACGGCTAACTCCGACATCCTGGATAATGCGCCCGAGATAGCGCACCGGCCGTATGGGCTGCCGAACGGGTTGTTTCGCAATCGGGGCGACATGACGTTTGAGGATGTGAGTCAGACGGCGGGAGCGGGATTTCTGGCACCGGCTGCCCACCGGGGCGCAGCCTTCGGCGACCTGAACAATGATGGGAAGATCGATGTGGTGGTGAATGTGCTGAACGGACCGCCGAAGCTGCTGATGAACCGGACGGAGAACAGCGATCACTGGATCCTAGTGCATCTGGTGGGCGTGAAGTCGAACCGCGACGGACTGGGCACGAAGGTGAAGGTGACGACGGCGCG
Source organism: Acidobacteriaceae bacterium (assembly GCA_035503555.1). Lineage (GTDB taxonomy): Bacteria > Acidobacteriota > Terriglobia > Terriglobales > Acidobacteriaceae > Palsa-343. The sequence goes on from DATJTG010000117.1 coordinate 19,186, forward strand.
CGGCACGCAGCACAACCATGCGACGACGGCGGTGGGCTATAACTCGTCGAGCGACAAGCGGGTGCACTTTGGACTGGGGGATGCGGCGCACATCGATGAGATCGAGCTGAGGTGGCCGAGCGGGATCCGGCAGGTGCTAAAAAATGTGAAGGCCGATCAGGTGCTGACGGTGACGGAAGCCACGTCGTCGTGAGAGGCGGAATCAGGGATTGATATCGGCGGAGAGGCGGTTGGCGAGGTCCTGCTGGTTATTGTTCCGGAGCAGGGCGAGCAGATCGTTCATGAGCGCGGCATTGCTTCTGCCGTAGGCCTCGGTCACCTCAGCGGCGAGGTCGGCGCCGGCAATATCCTGGAGACGGAAGTCGCTGTCGCAGAGCATGTAGAGAAGCTGGGGCGTCATGGTTTTCGACTGCGCGAGGAGCCGCGCGGCGTCGGCCCAGCGCTGCTGACGGTAGCGGACTTCGCCCAACTCTGCGATAGCCTGCTGGTAGTTGGGATCGCGCGCGAGCTCCGCCTGGAAGTCTTTTTCCGCGCCGGGGAGATCGCCGTCGTGAAGCGCGAGAATTCCCTCGTAGGTATAGGCGCCACGAACCTTCGGATCGATGGCGAGAGCGTGCCGGAGGCAGCGCACGCCGTTGGCGCGATCGTTGAGGAAGAGATAGATCTTTCCGATAAAGACCCAGGCATCGCCGGGGGTCCTGTAGCTTCCGCTGACATGGCGCTGATAGACGCGGAGGGCATCGTCTTCTTTGTGCTGCTCGAGCAGGGCGCGGGCCTGAGGGACGATGGCGCTCTCGTCAGCCTCTTTGGCTTCGGTGGGCACAAAGGTGAACTGCTGCATCATAAGCTGATGCAAAGCGGCTTCGTGCTGTGCGTCGGCAGTTTGGCCGAGGGCCGCGTAGGCGCGAGAGAGATAGAAGTGCGCCTGGAGCTGGGTGGGGTCGGCATGCAGCACGCGATGCAGGGTGTCGACGGCTGCGACGTAGTTTTTCAGCTCTACCTGGCAGTGACCCAGGCCGAGGAGCGCGGCGGCATCGTCTGGCTTGATGGCGAGAGCGCGGAGCAGCATGGCGCGGGCGGGTTCCCACTCGGCGAGATGGATTTGCACGGTGGACAACAGGTCGAGGGTGTTGAAGTCGTTGGGCTGCGCCTGAACGGCACGCGTGAGGCTCTTCTCGGCGCCGGCGAGGTCCATGAGCTTGTAGCTGGCTGCACCGAGGTCGTAGTCAATGCCGGGCAGAGCAGCATCGACTTTTTGCGCGCGGGTCAGCCAGTCCAGAGCCTCAGGGTACTTTTCCGCGCTCAGGAGATATTCGCCGTATTTCTGGAGGATCGGTCCGTTGGTGGGCTCGAGGGTGGCGCTCTTGCGGATCGCCGTCAGGGCGAGATCCGTTTCCCCGTTGAGATGGTAGGCCTGAGCCAGGTAGAACTGCGCGTCGCCGTCTTTCGGATCGAGACGAACGCAGCGGGACAGGCGATCGATGGCTTTTTCGCGATCGCTGACGAGGAGTGCATAGGTTCCGGACTTGAAGAGGAGGTCGGGATCGGTGGGCGCGTACCTGAGAGCCTGTTCATACAAGGCTGCTGCTTCGGTGTTGCGGCCGGCATCTTCCAACAGCATGGCCTTGAGTTTGAGAGCAGGAGCGTAGTGAGGGTTTTGCGCGAGCAGGCGATCGGCGATCGTCATGGCTCCGCCGGGATCGTTGTGCTCGGCGAGGCTGACGGCCTGCTGCACCTGGCGCATGGGAGAAGGCTGAGACGAGGAAGCCGATTGGGCACGAGAGGCTGGAACTGCGGTGATCGCGAGCAGGAAGAGACCTGCAAGCGCAAGGAAGCTGAACGGCAGGCTACCAAGCGGGAACGGGAGATGAGGACCGGCGGGCCGCAGCGCGGAAACGCGGGAGGTTTCGGCGCATCGAAGTCCGGCGCTACTTTTCATCCTGACTATCCGGCTGAATTTCTTTGGGCTGGATCAGAAGATCCTTGTAGAGAGCGCGGAGTTTCTCCTTCATCTGCTTGTATTGCGAATAGAGCTCCAGCTCGCGTTTCGCGTCGTCGGTGCGGCCGGCTTTGCGATAGAGCAGAGCGAGGCGGTAATGCGCGGTGGGGTCGGTGGGCTCGAGGCGAACGGCTTCTTCCAGTTCGGGGAGGGCTTTGTCGGACTGGCCCGAGTCGGTGAGAGCTTTCGCGAGGCCCAGGTGCGC
>DATJTG010000118.1:0-4008 GCA_035503555.1 Acidobacteriaceae bacterium
GGTCGCGTGAGCGAAAAGACCCGACAGTTCTGGCCGATGACGCTCTTCGGCTATCTCGTGCAGATGGCGGCGGTGCCGGCGCTGGCGCTGGCCGGCAGCTGGCCGGTGGCCGCGGCGCTGATCGTGCTCGAGCGCGTTGGGAAGGCGATCCGCAACCCTCCGCGCGACGCGATGCTTTCGCACGCGGGCCGCGAGATGGGCATTGGCTGGGCCTTCGGCCTGCATGAGGCGCTCGACCAGGCCGGGGCGCTCATCGGCCCGCTCATCCTCGCGCTGGTGCTCGCGCATCGCGGGCAATATCGCATTGCGTTTGCCACGCTGCTGATTCCGGCCATCATCACCGCGGTGCTGATCGTGGTCACAAAATTCCTCTATCCGCGCCCTGAGGACCTCGAGCCGCACTCGCCGAAGATTGAAGGCAAGGGCCTGGGCCGCGCGTTCTGGATCTACCTCGTCGGCGCATCGCTGGTCGCTGCTGGATTCGCCGATTACCAACTGATTGCCTTCCACCTGCAGCGCCACGGCATCGTTGCCGCTACCTGGATCCCCATCTTCTACTCCGTCGCCATGGCCACCAGCGGCGCCGGCTCGCTTGTCTTCGGCAAGCTCTTCGACCGCTTCGGCGTCACGGTGCTTATCCCGCTTACCTTGCTCTCCATCGCATCGGGGCCGCTGGTCTTCTTTGGAGGATTCCGGCTGGCGCTGGCCGGAGCGGCCGTGTGGGGCCTGGGCATGGGCGTGCACGAGTCCATCATCCCCGCGGCGGTTGCCGCGATGGTACCCGCGGAACGCCGTCCTTCGGCTTATGGACTCTTTGCTGCGGCCTACGGAATCTTCTGGTTCGTGGGCAGCGCCGCCATCGGTGTACTTTATGACGTTTCTGTGCGCGCAGCGGTTACATTTTGCGTCGCGGTGGGGCTGGCGTCGCTCCCGTTCTTCTTTGCGGTGCGGCGGCGGATGGCTTCGGCCTAGGATGCCCCTCTATTTCGGGAAGAGCAGCGTTTCTCGACGCGTCCAGGGCTGGTGCTGTCCGTATTGCACGTAGCCGAGGCCCACGCGCATGTGGTGGTGGATCGAGTTCGGGATGCAGACCGCCAGGCCCATGCCGAGAATTCCATGAGCGAGCGCCAGCGAGTAGAGATTGCGATAGCGCAGGTAGAGCAGCGACGTAGCCGCGCCCCAGACAAGAGTGGCCGGCACCAGCACCGGATTGGGAATGTGGGCGATGGCGAAGAGCAGAGCGGCGAGCGCGATGGCCCGCCCGCGGCGGAGCCCGAGGCGCAGGAGCCGCAGCAAGACGTACACCTGCAGCATGAACTGCTGCACCAGCGCCCATACGGAGTAGGCGAGGATGTGCGCGACGACCGGCAGCGGTCCGTAGAGGGGATGCAGGGTGTGGAGATGGCGCGCGACGGCGATGGCGGCGAACAGCGCCACGACGGCCCCGGCGACGATCCACAGCGACGGAAGAAGGCCCGCCAGCCGGAATCCGTGCGGGCGGGTTTCGCGGCGGCGCAGCCAGGCCGTGACACCGATGAACACCACTGCTATCCAGTACAGGAAGCGCTGCTCAGGGCTGGGCGTCCAGACGACGATCAGGATGAGGCCGTAGCCGATCCAAAGCTCGGCCCAGTCGCGAGTTCGCGGGGAGAACGCCACCGCTTCAGAGTAGACCGGTGGCGTCGACGATTGCTTCGGCGGATCAACACCGCTGCCTACTGCAGGAGCGTCCCGGTTTCCCCTTCGACGGCTTTCTCTTCCGGCGGAATGACCACAGCCGCGGCCACCTTGTCGCCCTCTTCGATGTTCAGGAGCTTCACGCCCTGGGTCGAGCGGCCGGCCGCGCGCACGGTTGTGGTGTCGATGCGGATGATCTTGCCGTACTGGCTGATCACGATCAGCTCCGACGTTTCGTCGACCAGCTGAATGCCGACCACCTTGCCGTTCCGGGCGGTCGTCTTCACGTTGATCACGCCCTTGCCACCGCGCGTTTGCAGCCGGTACTCCTCCACATCGGTGCGCTTGCCGAAACCGTTCTCGGTCACGCTGAGGATGCGGTGCACGTCGCCGTTCTTCTTCGGCGTCGCTGCCAGGCCGACGACGTAGTCGTTCTTGCCGAGGTCGATGCCGCGCACGCCATACGCCGGACGGCCCATGGAGCGCACATCTTCCTCGTCGAAGCGGATGGCCATGCCGTCGTGCGTGGCGAGGAACACAAGCTGATTGCCGTCGGTGAAGCGGACGCCGATCAGCTCGTCGTCCTCCTCAACGCCGATGGCGATGATGCCGCGCGACATCACGTTGCTGAAGTCCTTGAGCGGCGTTTTCTTCACCGTGCCGTTGCGCGTGGCGAAGAAGACGAACTTGCCCTCTTCCTCGAGATCGCGCACCGGCTGGATGGTCCGCACCGTTTCGCCGGGCTGCAGGTTCAGCAGGCTGGCGATCGACTTGCCCTTGCCCGCCGCGCCCACGTCGGGCACTTCATACACCTTCAGCCAGTAGACGCGGCCCTTATTCGTGAAGCAGAGCAGCCATGCGTGCGTCGACTCGACGATGAGCTGCGAGACGAAGTCCTCTTCGCGCGTCTTCATGCCGAGGCGGCCCGTGCCGCCGCGCCGCTGCTGCCGGTAGGTCGAGATGGGCGTGCGCTTCAGGTAGCCGGAATGCGATACCGTGACCGCAACCTGCTCATCGGCGATCAGATCTTCCAGCTGCAGCTCCGCGGTCTCGTCCAGGATCTGCGTGCGCCGCTCGTCGCCGAAGTCCTTCCGGACGGCCTCGAGTTCCTTCACGATCACCCCGCGCAGCTTCTTCTCCGAAGCCAGAATCGACTCGTACTCGGCGATGTTGTCGCGGACTTCCTTCAGCTCGTTGAGCAGTTCGTCGATGGAGAGCTGGGTGAGGCGATAGAGCTGCAGTTCGAGGATCGCGTCAATCTGCCGGTAGCTGAGGGTCAGCGTGGGATTGATGAGCGTCGCCGGATCGATAGCGTACTTCGCGGGATCGAGCTTCACGCCCCTGATCGCCTCGTCGCGCACCGTGATGGTCTTATTGGAGAAGAACTGGAACAGGTTCTCGCGCGCATCCGCCCGCGACGACGATCTGCGGATGATTTTGATCACGTTGTCGAGGTGGTCGAGCGCGATCTGGTAGCCAAGCAGGATATGCTCGCGCTCGCGCGCCTTGCGCAGCAGGTAGGCTGTGCGGCGGCGCACCACGTCGATGCGGTGATCGATGAAAACGCGGATGGCCGCGGGCAGAGGCAGCTCGCGCGGCTGGCCGTTGACCACGGCCAGGAAGATCATCGAGAAGCTCTCCTGCATCTGGGTGTGCTTGTAGAGCTGGTTCAGCACAATTTGCGGCTCGGCTCCGCGCTTCAGGCCGATGACCATGCGCATGCCTTCGCGATCGCTCTCGTCGCGCGTGTGGTCGGGGCTGATATCGATGTCGGTGATGACCTTGTTGTCCACCAGCTCGGCGATGCGCTTGAACAGGGTGGACTTGTTCACCTGGAAGGGCAGCTCGGTGACGATGATGGCGGTGCGGCCGCCTTTGATCTCTTCGATGGCGCACTTGGCGCGCATGAGGAAGCGTCCGCGGCCGGTGCGATAGGCCTCGGCAATGCCGCCGCGCCCGTAGATGTACGCGCCCGTCGGGAAGTCCGGCCCCTTCACGTGCTTCAGCACTTCGGCCAGGCCCGCGTGCGGATCGTTCACCATGTCGATCGCCGCGTTCACCACTTCCGTCAGATTGTGCGGCGGAATATTGGTCGCCATGCCGACGGCGATACCGTTCGATCCGTTGACGATCAGGTTGGGAATCCGCGACGGCAGCACCGCCGGTTCCGGCGTGGTCTCGTCGTAGTTCAGGCCGAAGTCGACGGTTTCCATGTCGATGTCGGCCAGCACCTCGCCGGCGATGCGGGTCATGCGGCATTCGGTGTAGCGCATGGCCGCCGGCGGATCGCCGTCGACCGAGCCGAAGTTGCCCTGCCCGTCGATGAGCGGA
>DATJTG010000119.1:0-4452 GCA_035503555.1 Acidobacteriaceae bacterium
ATCCTCCCCGGCGTCGGCCATTTTTCATCCACGCGATTCCTCGAAGATCGCGGTCTGAAGCTCGCGATCCAGCAGCGAATCGACGCCGGCACGCCCTTCCTCGGCATCTGCGTCGGGTTGCAGTGGCTCTTTGCCGGCAGCACCGAAGCTCCGGAGACACCCGGCCTCGCTGCGTTCCCTGAAACCTGCGAAAAATTTGCGTCGGGGAAAAAAGTTCCCCACGTTGGCTGGAATTCTCTTTCCATCAAGCCAGGCTCGCGCCTCTTCGCCGGCGTTCCTGATGGCAGCTTTGTTTACTTCACGCATTCGTGGCGAGCGCCCGTTATTCAAGATACCGTCGCGGTTACAGAATACGGAGAGCAATTTACCGCTGCTGCCGAACGCGACAACGTCATGGGCGTGCAATTCCACCCCGAAAAATCCGGCGAAGCCGGTCTTCGCGTTCTGCGCAATTTCCTGGAGCTGCCATGTTGACCCGCCGCATCATTGCCTGCCTAGACGTGCGCGATGGGCGCGTGGTCAAGGGCGTCCAATTTGTCGACCTCGTCGACGCCGGTGATCCCGCGGAACTCGCCGCCCGCCATGCCGCCTCCGGAGCCGACGAGATCGTCCTGCTCGACATCACGGCGACGCACGAGGGTCGCGGCACGCTGCTCGAAACGGTTCGCCGCACCGCGCAGCGCCTCTTCGTCCCCTTTACCGTCGGCGGCGGTATTCGCACCGCCGAGGAAGCAGCCGCCGTTTTCGATGCCGGCGCGGACAAGATCAGCATCAACTCCGCCGCAATCTCAGATCCTGCTCTCATCGGCGCTATCGGCGCGAAGTTTGGCGCGCAGGCGGTTATTGTCGCCATCGACGCGCGCCGTATCCTCGGAGCGCCACTCTCGCACGCCGAGGTCTTCGTCGCCGGCGGCCGCAAACCCACCGGCCGGCGCGCCGTCGAGTGGGCACGCGAAGCCGAACAACGTGGCGCGGGCGAAATCCTGCTCACCTCCATGGACGCGGACGGCACACGCGCCGGCTTTGACTGCGAGCTCACCGCGGCCGTCAGCGATGCGGTGCAGATCCCCGTCATCGCCTCGGGCGGTGCTGGCAACGCACAGCACTTCACCCAGGTCTTTCGCGCCGGCCGCGCCGACGCCGCGCTGGCCGCTGGCATCTTCCACTTCGGCGTTGCCGACGTTCGCTCGCTCAAGGCTGAAATCCAGCGCGACGGCATTCCCGTGAGGCTTCCATGCTGATCCCCTCCATCGACCTCATGGGTGGCCGCATCGTCCAGCTCGAGCGCGGCGAAGAACTGCGCCTCGCCTTCGACGACTTCGAGTACTGGATCGCCCGCTTCGTGAAATATCCGCTCGTCCAGCTCATCGATCTGGATGCTGCGAAGCGCGGGGGTAACAACCGCGCTCTCGTCGCGCAGATCGCGCAGCGATTACCGGTGCAGGTGGGCGGCGGCATTCGCACCGCCGACCAGGCGCAGGCTCTGCTCGATCTCGGAGCCAAACGCGTCATCTTCGGTTCAGCATTGTTCCGCGAAAACGGCATCGACACGGATTTCGCCGCCGCCGTGTCCGCGCACATCGGCGCGCAGCATTTTGTCGCCGGCATCGACACAAAAGCGGGGCGCATCGCCGTGCGCGGCTGGCGCGACCAGGTGAGCGTCACGCCCGCCGAAGCCATCGCCGCGCTCGATCCTTTCTGCGGCGCGTTTCTCTACACCCACGTCGATACCGAGGGCACGATGCAGGGCTTTCCGCTCGACGCCGCGCGTGCTCTTCGTCCGTTGACCACGCGCCAGCTCATCGTCGCGGGCGGCATTCGCGCCCAGGCGGAAATCGACGCGCTCGACACGCTGGGCATCGACGCGGTGGCCGGTATGGCCGTGTATTCCGGCCTGCTGGAGGCCTGACCGCATCAAAATTCGCCATTTCCCCGCATCGATGCCCAAAATGCTCTAAGCTGTAACGTCCGCTGCCCAGTTTTGGAGCCAACAATGACCGGAAAGAGGAGCGCCATTCGCATCGCCAATCGCCTGGAGGAGGTCGGCTTCTCCGACATCGTGCAGATCCGCAACAAGGTCCTGGAGCTGCGCGCGGCCGGCCAGCCGGTCCACGCCTTCCATGGCGGCGAGCCGTTTTTTGAGACGCCCGACACCGTGAAATTCGCCGCGGTGAAGGCTCTCACCGACAACCGCACCCGCTATGCGCCCTCCTCCGGTATCGACCCTCTGCGCGAAGCGATCGCTCACAAGCTCGAAATGAAGAACCGCATGGCAGCCGGCGTCGACGACGTTCTTGTGACCGTCGGCGGCGCCCACGCGCTCTACGCAGCATTCCAGACGGTGCTCAACCAGGGTGACGACGTTCTGCTGTTTTCGCCCTACTGGACCCCGATCCGCGACATGATCACGATGGCGCAGGCGCGTCCGGTGATGGTTCCGACGGAAACAGCACGCCGCAACGGGCTTACGAAATCCCTCGAGCACTACTCCACGCCGGCCACCCGCGCCATCTACTACAACACGCCGCAGAATCCCTCGGGTGCCGTTTTTTCCCGAGCCGAAGCCGAAGAGGTGGCGAAGTTCGCCATTCAGCGCGACCTCATCGTCTTTGCCGACGAGGCCTATGAAGACCTGGTCTACGAGGGCGAGCATGTTTCAATCGCCGCCCTGCCGGGCATGGAAGAGCGCACGATTACATGCTTCACACTTTCGAAAACGTACGGCATGACGGGCTGGCGCGTTGGCTATGCAGTCGCGAAAGAGCCCTTCATGACCGGCATGCGCAAGGTCGTGCTCTACTCCACCAACGGCGTCTCCACGCCCACGCAGTGGGCCGCGGTCGAAGCGCTGGCCACGCCGCAGAATGCCATCGATGGCCGCCGCGAAGAATTCCGCCTGCGCCGTGACCTGCTGGTGAAGGGGCTCAACGAGTTGGGCCTGGAGTGCAACCTGCCTGCGGGCGCCTTCTACGCATTTCCCTGCGTGACGAATATCAGCAAAAGCAGCCGCAAAGTCGCCGAGATCCTCCTTGAGAAAGCCCACGTGGCGACGATTCCCGGTGTCGTCTTCGGGGCGCAGGGCGAGGGCCATGTCCGGTTCAGCTACTCCGTCGCGCCCGAGGCTATCGAGAAAGGCCTGGAAGCTTTGCGGAAAGTACTCGGATAGAAGGCGATCTCGCCCTCTGAACGAAGAATGAATGAGCCGTAATTTCTGCGTCCATTCGCGCGCTGGGCGAGTCTAAATGAGAACGGTTCCTTTCACCGACCCTTCTCTCCCCAGGAGTGGAGGAAATCCGTAAACCTGGAGATCCCTCACTTGCAGAGCTTCACAGTCATGGCGCGTCTGCGCCCCCTGGTCTTCCTGGCGTGTCTTGCGACTCCGTTCGCGGCTCTGAGTCAGAGCACCGGGCCCAACGCCCCACCTCCGGTCAGCGCCGATCTGCCTGACGCTCCGCAGTCGGTGCAGACTCCCGCTCCCGCGCCGTCCACCCAGACCAATTCGCAGGACCAGAGTCTCGAGGGGAAGCAGACGAAGCGCATCCTCGGCATCGTACCCAACTTTCGCTCGGTCTCTGTCAACGCCAAGCTGCCGCCGCAGTCTTTCAAGCAGAAGTTTGTCGGCGCGAGCGAAGACAGCTTCGACTACTCCAGTTTCATTTTCGCGGGCATCCTGGCAGGTGTGGCTCAGGCTGAGGACTCGTATCCCGAATTCCATCAGGGCGCCGCCGGATACGGCCGGTACTACTGGCACACGTTTGCCGATCAGACCGACGAGAACTTTCAGGTTGAATTCCTCTTCCCCTCTCTGTTCCACCAGGATTCCCGCTACTACACGCTGGGATCCGGCGGCTTCGTAAAGCGGGCTGCCTACTCCTTCAGCCGCGTGCTCATCACGCGCACCGACGCGGGCCATGAGACGTTCAACGCATCAGAGATTATCGGCGCCGGCGGCGCCGCGGGAGTCGCAGACCTTTACTATCCCTCCCCGGAGCGCACCTGGACCAAGACCGGCCAGCGATGGCTGGTCAACGTGAGCCTGGACGGAGCGACGTTCATCTTTAAGGAATTCTGGCCCGACATCAACAACAAGTTCTTCCACGAGAAGCACTGACGTCGGCTGTTGGCAGCAGTACTTCGGTTCTGCGGCCAAGCTGCGTCCGGAGCTACGATCGAAGTATCCCTTGCTGCAACGGAGCCGGAAATCCTGATGCTGAAAGTTGGCGTGCCCGACGCGGTTGATCCCGAACTGCACTCTCTGCTGCCCGACCACGTAGCGATCGAAATCATCCCGAAGCAGCCCGAGCGCGCTGTCGATGTCGAATTCTGGATTGCGCCGCCCTTCATCAAACATGCCCGGCAGGCGTGGCCGCATTTGCGCGGCGTGCGCGTGGTGCAGGCCACCCTGGCCGGCGTGGATGCGTTGCGCCCGCTGCTGCCCGGCGATGTGGTTCT
>DATJTG010000120.1:0-4830 GCA_035503555.1 Acidobacteriaceae bacterium
GACGGACCCGAGCTCGCTGTGGAAGCAGTCGGGACCGTGGTCGGCCTCGAGCGTCTATGGCAGCAGCGCCTTTCTGTCGGGCGCGAACTCCACGGCGCTGTGGGGCACCACGCCCATCTGGGGCAACGGCGATCCCAACGGCTTTACCGGGCTGTGGGGCAAAACCGGTCTCTGGGGCAAGAGTTCGCCCGCAGCGGAAACCGGCCTGTGGGGCAAGAGCGGAACCGGATCGTCGGCCGTTTCGCTGCAATATTGATTGCCTGAGGAAAGGCTCGGCGCAGCTCACCAGCGCCGGCACGGCTGTCGATCGATTTGAATTGCCCTCCGCGAAATTCGTGCAGTTCATCTCGCTGGCTGACTCGAAGGACGAGCTGCTGCCGTGGAATGCGGGCATCAACTGGCCGTACAAGGAAGGTTTACGGATGGACGAGGCCATGCATGCGCTGACGCTGCTGGCTTTCGGGCTATACGGGCAGCCAATGCCGAAACAGGATGGCGCGCCAGTGCGCGTGGTGGTGCCATGGAAGTACGGTTTCAAATCCGCGAAGTCGATCGTGAAGATCCGGTTCGTGAAGCGCCAGCCGGAAACGACGTGGAGCGACATAGCGCCAGATGAGTATGGGTTCTACTCGAACGTGAATCCAAATCGTCCACATCCGCGCTGGAGCCAGAAAACGGAGCGGGTGATCGGCGCCCCAATCTGGAAGCAACTACAGCCCACGTTGATGTTCAACGGATACGGCGATCAGGTTGCCTACCTCTATAAGGGTATGGACCTGATGAAGGACTATTGACGCAGGACGCCAGGATACGGTGCAGCGCGCAAAAGGCGCTGCGAGCATCAACAGGACGAGGATTGAGGTTTTCGGAGAATGAGGCAGCGCTGGATCGTCGTCCTGAAGGTGCTGGTGCATGGGTCCTGTCTGGCGCCGGTGGCATGGCTGCTGTGGCGGCTGTATCTCTCGACAACGTCGGATCCGATCGCGCTGGGGCCTGACCCCACGCATACTGTGACCTTCTTTACCGGACAGGGTACGCTGCGGCTGCTGGTGATCATGCTGGCGATTACGCCGGTGAGAAAGCTGATTCCGAAGCTGGGGGCTGGCGCGGTTCCGGCGGATGCTGGGGCTATACGCTTTCTTCTATGCCTGCCTGCACCTGTTGACCTACGTTTTGTCTGTACGCCGGCTTTAGCTGGGCTGCGATGGTGGACGACGTCAGCCGGCGGCGATTCATAACGGCGGGACTGGCTGCGTGGCTAATGGTGCTGCCGGTGGCTCTGACTTCGACGTCATGGTCGATCCGGAAACTGGGCGGGAAGAACTGGAATCGGCTGCACAAGCTGACCTATGCGGCGGCGATCGCCGGGGTGATCCATTACTGGTGGGGCGTGGAAACGGGGGTAAGGACGCCGCTGGCCATCACGATCGTGCTGGGGATCCTTCTGGCGTGCAGACCTCTGCTCGCACTGAAGAAGCAGAGGGCAGAGCTGAAAGCGCGGAGCATCGTGACAACCTGAGCTCGCTCCGCCGGCGACACTGGGGCAGCGAGAACGCTGGTGGTTACAAATCCAGCTATAGATTTCAGGTCATGAACCGGCTACTTGACGGTCCTGTAAGAGAAGCCAAAAACATCAGGGCGGGCGTAGTGGCCTGACACATCGAGGTTCATACACTCGCGATCGATCATAGAAAGATCGAGATCGGCGACGATTAGTTGCTCCCGATCGTAGACAGGCTCGACGATGTAACTTGCGGCGGGCCCAATGATGCAGCTCCCTCCACGTTCAACCCAGGTCTCTTTGACTTCGTGAGGAAGTTCGGCCGGAATCTCGGTTGTCCGCATCATCAAGCCGACGGCAAGTACAAAGCACCGCCCTTCGAAGGCGTAATGCCGGCTGGCCAACTGCGCCATCTCGTTCACTGTGGGCCATACGGCTACGTGAATCTGCTCCCCGGACTGGTGCATCGCCATCCGTGCGAGGGGCATCCAGTGTTCCCAGCAAATCAAGCCTCCGATGCGTGTCTCGCCGACATGCACGGACGTCAGCCCTCTGCCATCTCCAGGTCCCCAAACGAGACGCTCGGTGAAAGTCGGGACGAGTTTGGGATGATGGTTTGCGACTGCGCCATCGGGTGAAAACGTCAACAGGCTGTTGTAAAGAGTGTTTTGCCCGGGACCCTCGTCGACTCGTTCGTTGATGCCGATGACAATCCCGATTTGAAATTCCCGGGCGGCAGCAGCCAGTTGAGCGACTTCCGGTCCCCTGACCGAGATGCTGTTCTCCCGCAATTCGGCAAATACCTCTTTTGCCGGTTCATGGTTCCAGAGTGCGGCGCCAGGGCAAACATCGAACCAAACCGGGTATCCGGGAAGCCAGGTTTCGCCGAAGGCTATCAGCGCAGCTCCCTGGCTGGCGGCATCTCGCACGACCTCAAGAGCCTTCGTCAGGCTCGCGCCCTTGTTGTAATAGACCGGTGCAACCTGGGCAATCGCAACACGGATGACTCGAACTGCTCGATCCTTCATTGACATTCACCGGGATGCAAACAGCGTGACCACTCAACCTGGGCTCTCCGCCATGACGCTCCATCTCAGTGTACCGGGACACTGAAAGCTGATTCGATCTGTTGGATTCCTCATTCCTCCTGACCGGAATCGAGCGGGCCTCCCAAGCCTGTAACCTTTCGGGGTCAAATCGCTCCAATGGTTGGGCCGCAGGTTGGGCCCGACCGCGCTTGTCGTGAGCGCGGCAACAGAGTCACAAGATGTGGCTGGCTTCTCGTCACAGAGCACGGAGTGTCAGGTCTCGCCGAGCGCAGGCCGGCACCAATATGCACGAAGGAGAGAATGAGATGAATAAGTTTGGAATCCTGGCGACGCTGCAGGCTCGGCCTGGAAAAGAACGGGACGTTGAGGAGTTCCTGAGCCTTGCTACCCCGCTGGTCGCCGCAGAGGTGGGTACCACGGCATGGTTTGCCTTCAAGATCGGTCCCGCGACATTTGGCATCTTCGATACATTCAGAAACGAGGAAGGGCGAAGTGCTCATGTCAACGGTGAGGTCGCCAGGGCGCTCTTCGCTCGCGCCGAGGAGCTATTCGTCACGCGTCCCCACGTGCAGATGGTCGACATTGTTGCCGAGAAAAACTGAGCCCTCCTGCAGCGAGTGTCGATGTCCGTTGGGTGAGGGACGAATGGCAGTCCTCCTTTTCGGGCCATTACCATCCCCGTGCCGATCTGGCCCGTGAGGGCAAGCCGCTTAACGAATCAGGACAGGAGAACATGCGATGTACGACATGAAGAATCTTGGCAAACTCAAGCGCCTGGATGAAAACAACGCCGAAGCGATGAAGGCTTTCTGGGCCTTCGACAAGGCAACATTTGCTCCGGGAGCTATCGATGCTCTCCACAAGCAGTTGATGGCCGTGGCCGTCGCTCTTACGACACAGTGCCCCTACTGCATCGAGCTGCACGTGAAAGCTGCCCGCGAGGCAGGTGCGACAGACAAGATGCTTGCCGAGACGGCGACAGTCGCAGCGGTAATGAGAGCGGGAGCTGCGATCACCCACGCCAGTCATCTGTTCAAAGAATAACGACACATTCAGACGCGAGACTGCCTCAGAGGATCCCTACGTCGACGGCGCAAAATATCCTTTGCGCCGCGCGTCGTCCAGTCGCTGCTTCAGGTAGTTCCAAAGTTCAGGGCACCCGCTCTCAACTTCTGGCCCAACGCGCCCAATGACTCGCTCGTAAGAAACTCCATTCTCGAGCCAGCTTCCGCCTTCATTGCTGAGATTCAGCAGGACCGGCGTGCAGCGGTCAACCGCTTTGGCGAAGCGGGCCTCCGGAGTTTCCCCGGCGTCGAACTCCTTCCATAGACCGAGGAGGAATCCGGCGGTCTCGTCCGGAGCGAGGCCGGTGATCCGCTCGACCGCCCTGAGCTCCGCGGCCTTTCGTTCCTCCCATCCGTCCTGCGCAAAGACGAACTTGTCTCCCGCATCGATTTCGCCAATATCATGAACGAGCAGCATAGCCACGGTTCGGCTCGCGTCGATCGGCGGCTTGAGAGTCTGGGCGAGGGACAAGGCAAACAGAGCAATCTGCCAGCTATGCTCGGCGGTATTCTCGTACCGATCTTCTCCGACAGGCCGCACCTTTCGAAGGACACCCTTCAGTTTGTCGATTTCGAGGACGAATCGAATCGTGCCAGAGAGATCGGCAGTTTTCTCTTCCTGTGTCATTTTGAACTCCCTGCCGCTCAGGTCGGGCGGAAACTGCGCAGCTTCATTATCCGCTACGATCCTGTTTGCCGAATGGCGTTGAGCACTGCGCTGCGCGTCAGCAACTCGGGCAACACATGGGGCGATCCGTCTCGTGTTCCCGAAAACACAACGTACGTTGGCACGCCGCTTCGGCCAAACCCGCGTAAGGCGGCAGTGATCGCAGGATCATATCGAGTCCAGTCGGCGCGCAGCAGAACGTAATGCCTGCGAAGGAGTTGCTGCTCGACTTCTTTATTGTCGAGCACTACCCTCTCATTCACCTGACAGGAAAGACACCATGCCGCGGTGAAATCGACAAAGACGGGCTTCCCCTGATCTCGCGCTGCATCGAGTGCGGCATTCGAGAAAGGCTGCCATTGAAGCCGATCGGAATGCGATGCGCTCAGAGGCGCAGCGAGGGCTGCAATGACTGCAATGCCGGCGGCAGCGTATCCCCAGCGGCGGGCAGGCCAGCGCCCCAGGATCCATCCAGCGATGGCCAGAACGACGAGCCCCACCAGTAAACGGGCAATGTGGTCGGTGCTGGCTCCCGGCGCTCCACCGCTG
>DATJTG010000121.1:0-5391 GCA_035503555.1 Acidobacteriaceae bacterium
GGCGGTTCCATCCCGGCGCGCTTTGGTACGCTCGAAAGCACCATCTCGCCTCCCACCGGCCTTCTTGGCGTGGGCCTTGGCGGCGACAGCTCCCCGCGCATGATCGCTTTTGAGGGCCGCATCGAGTTCTGAGAAAGTCAGTCGCAGGGGCAATTCGCGCCGGCTGCAGCCCTCTTCCAGCCGCGTTCGCAGCGGGAAGGAAAGCGTGCCGCGCAACTCGGCGATAACGCGCTGATTGGCGCCCGCCGGGAAATCGCAGGACCGAAGCCTGTTCAGCGCGGCCGGTGCGCAGAACTGCGTGACCGCGCAGTTCAACTGGCACCGCAAAACATGCGTCTCGCGACAAAGGCAGTCACTGCTTCTCATCAGGCGCGATAATAAGCCGATGCTCAGGTTGACTCGACTCAGAATCATCGTTCTTGCCTGGGCAGGCGTCTCTGTGTTTTTTACGGCTGTTTTGGAGCTTAGCGAACTCGGCCATAAGCCCCTCGGTTTTGCTCTCTATTCCAACGCCGTGGATTATGCGTTCTGGGGCCTGACGCTGCCTCTCATAGGAAAGTGCATTCGCTTCTTCCCGCTCAAAAGACCCAACCGAATTCGCAACAGCGGGGTTCGCATTGTCCTCGTCGCGGTCCTTGCCTCGGCCGTCTCGTTTGCGCACTGGATGGTCGTCTTCCTGACCTGGTTCCCCTACCGGTCTTACGACTCCACCTTTTCCGCTGTGCTCCGCAACGAGGTATTCGGATTTCTCCCCAATGAGATCCTGATTGGGATCGTCCTGGTGACCGCATTCGAGGCCTGGCAGGTGCTCAAAGATCTTCAGGCAGAGCGAGTGCGCTCGATGGACCTGGAGCGGCAGCTCGCAGTCTCGCGGCTTGAAGCGCTCCGCATGCAGCTCCACCCCCACTTCCTCTTCAATACCCTCCATGCCGTCGCCGGCCTCACCATTGAAGACCCGCCCACAGCTCGGAGAATGGTGATCGCGCTGGGAGATCTTCTCCGCAACACGCTGAAGGATACCGGCGGCCAGATGAGAACACTGGCGGAAGAACTGGAGTATTCGGATTTGTATCTCGGGATAGAAAAGCTCCGGCTCGGCGATCGTCTGGCGCTCAACTACGACATTGAACCAGCGGCCGCGCGCGCCCTTGTGCCCCAATTTCTTCTGCAGCCGCTCTTCGAGAACGCCATACGCCACGGCGTCAGCCACCTGACGGGTCCATGCGAGGTTCGCTTCAGCGCCGTCCGTAAGCTCAGCACACTTGAGATCGCGATCAGCAATGAAGGGCCTGAACGCGACGGCTCGGATGGGCCTCCACGCTTCGGTGTCGGGCTTACGAATACCGTGGACCGTTTGCGGATCCATTACGGACATCGTCATACTTTTAAGTACGCCGATCGGCCGGGAGGCGGCGCGCAGATTGAGATCTCCATCCCCTATGCAGTTGCCGGAGACTCCGCCAGGGAGACCAGGCCGAATCATGAGCTGCACGTGCAGGCGACGCCGCAGTCGCCTGGAATGATTTCCGATCAGGAGAGCCGTGGATCTGTTCCCGCGATGGGCCGCTCCTGAGCATGGGCTTGTGACAGAATCGTGACGCAGAGCGAATCCAGAAACGGAGCGGCGGGGCATAACGGGAGATCGGCCACGGCGCCGGCACGCGTGCTCGTCGTTGAGGATGAAGAGCATGCGCGCCGCTATATCCGTGAGTTGCTCGAAGACGAGCCGCAGATCGAAGTGGTCGGCGAAAGCTCGAACGGGGTCGAAGGGGTTCAGAAGATTCGGGAACTGTCACCGGACATCGTTTTTGTCGATGTCCAGATGCCGGGGCTCGATGGGTTCGGCATGATCGATCGGATCGCCGGAATCCGGATGCCTCTTTTTGTATTCGTTACGGGCTACGGCGAGTACGCGGTGAAAGCCTTCGAAATCGAGGCCGTAGATTATTTGTGCAAGCCGTTCGATCAATCGCGGCTTTCGCTTTCCGTGGAGCGAGCCCTGCGGCGGCTCAATGCTTCCGTTCCAGGCGCCGGTGAGGGCCAATGGATCACGCGGCTTTCGATCAGGGATGACGAACGAATCCTCTTCGTGCCCGTTGAAGAGATCATCTGGATTGAGGCCGCTAACAAATATGTCGTCATTCACACGCCGGGCGGAACCCACATCTCCCGGCAAACGATTCAGGGCCTCGAAGAGAATCTCAATCCGGCGGAGTTTGTTCGGACCCACAGATCGACCCTGGTACGCAAGGCCGCGGTGCGTGGCATGCATCCCCTTTTTCACGGCGACTACATCATCCGGCTGGCCAACGGCGACGAAGCCCCGCTAAGCCGCGGTTTTCGCGAATCCTTCTTTCGCGAAATGAGCCGGTAATTCCGCTTTAGTTCCTCGACAGTCCTCACCCTGCCTGTTACGGCGAAACCAGAGAGGGTGTGTTCTGTCGGGGGTTCGCCAGGGTCGCGTCCCTTTGCGATGCAGTGACTCTGATTGTGCGTCATGCCTCGCGCAACCTGAATCAATCCGGTTCGCGCCAAAAATCAGGCGATTCGCTCCAAAGGAGAGGCGGAATTCGCCCCGGAGCACCTAGCTTCAGACTGCAGGCACGGTGAACTGGAGGCGAGATGAACAAGCCCGCGTTTGGAGCTCTTTGTGAGCTCTCTTTCAAAGCCGGCATCAGGGCCGGACGAATCTGCGCGCCTGTCTTCCTGGGAATGATGGCAGCTGCGCATTGCTGCGCGCAGCAGCCCTGCGTCCGGGGCATGCGCATCGACGGAGTCGTCACTGACCCTACGGGAGCGGTCATTCCCGGCGCAAGCGTGCACGCGTCGAGCGGAGCAGCCGTCGTGACCGATGCAGCCGGCCACTATGAGTTCGCGTGCGAGCCAGGGACATCCGTCGCGATTACAGCGGATGCAGATGGATTCGCCAGGGCCACCACGCACGCGCATGTCCTCGCGGGCGGCATCGCCCACGTCAATCTCAGGCTTTCTGTGGCCTCGGTAGAGACGAACCTGGTGGTAGACGCGAATGCAGGCGGAGTCGACAGTGCTGAAGCGGCAGGATCGATTGTCCTCGGGACCAAAGCGGTCGCCCGGCTTTCAGACGATCCGGACGATCTGCTTCGCGAGTTGCAGGCCATGGCCGGCACGGGGGGCGCTCCCGGAAGTGCGATCGTTTCTGTCGACGGTTTTCAGAATGGAAGCTCCCTGCCTCCTAAAGCCGCCATCGCCGAAATTCGCATCAATCCTGACCCGTTTTCGTCCCAATACGAGAGGGCTCCCTGGATTGCACCGGACATCGAAATCGCCACAAAGCCCGGCGCCAAAGCATTCCACGGGGCGTTCTTCTTCGTGGAAAGCGAAAGCGCTTTGAACGCCACCGATCCATTTTCGGCAACGGCGACCCCGGCCGGCAAACAACGCTATGGTTTCGAGCTCAGCGGCCCGGTAACCGGCCGCAACTCCGACTTTTTTCTCGCGCTCGAGAAACGCGATATTCATGAATTCAGTGTCGTGGATGCCGAGAATCTCAACAGCGAATACACTCCGGTGCGTTTCCGGCAAACAGTTGCCGCGCCACAACGCATGTGGATCGGCTCTGCACGCGGAGATTGGCAAATTACTTCCAGCGATTCCGCAACCCTTTCGTTTTCGTCCAACCTCAACAATCTCGGCAACCAGGGAGCCGGCGGTCTGAATCTCGCAACATCCGGATTCAACAGTATCGAGAGCGAGAACGATCTGCGCCTGCTCAACACGCAGATCCTGAGCGCTCATCTTTTGAATGAAACCCGCATCGGCTACACCTGGCGGAGAACCGAGCAAACGCCGCTTTCAACCGAACCTTCGCTCATGGTCGCGGGCTACTTCACCGGTGGAGGCGCGCCCAGCGGCAACCTCAACGATCGCGAGCGCGATCTCGAAGCCGGCGACGATTTCATCTTTACGAAGGGCAGGCACTCCCTGAAGGTTGGCCTGCAGTCATTAGCGTTCTTCATTCACGACTACGACCCCGACACGTTCAACGGGGCATTCGTCTTTGGCGGCGGAAGCGCGCCGGCGCTTGACGCAAACAACAATCCAACCGGCGAAACAACCACGATCACGGCGCTCGAGCAGTACCGCCGATCGCTGCTAAATCTGCCTGGTGGCACGCCGACAACATTTCAAACCACCACCGGGACGCCTCTGGTGCCTGAGACTCAGTGGCGGCTGGCCCTGTACGTTCAGGACCATGCCAAACTGACCCAGCATCTGACGGTCAACGCCGGCTTGCGCTATCAGTTCCAGACCGCTCCCGGCACCTTCGCAAATTTCGCGCCGCGCGCGGGCCTGGCCTGGGCGCCCGACAGGAAGTCGAACTGGGTGCTCCATCTCAGCGGCGGCATATTTTTTAATCCGGTGGACCCGGCATACACCATGCAGGCCGAGCGATTGAATGGCGTCCGGCAGCGGGAAACGACCATCTACTCCCCGAACTTCCGGAACCCCATGGTGCTGCCTCCTGGTTCCATCAGCATCGGCACCATCTGGCAGCTTCCCAACACCGTCACGCAGCTTCCATCTTTCATGGCTCAAACAGGTCTGGGGCATGAGTTCCCGCAGCACTGGCGCCTGCAGGCCGACATCGACTTTGGACAGGCCTGGGGCTGGATGCGTCAGGTGAATGTCAATGCGCCGATGGTGGCCAGCAGTATCGGCGCCGCACCCGATCCGCTGACGGCGCTTCTCGCTCCCAGACCCGTCGCCGTCAACGAAAATATCTTTCGCTACGAGCAGCTTGCTCACCGCCGAGGAGGGCTCGTGGAGTTTGCGCTCGAACAAAACAGCTATAGGCGACTCAATTTTTCAGCAGACTACCTGCATCTGGATTTTCACTCCGACGGTGGATTCCGCCTCGGCGATTTACCAGGCGCCGCCAATCCTCAGTCGACTTACAGCGAAAAGGGAGAGTCCGCACGATGGGACGCGTTGATGCGGAACATTTTCTTTGCCTCAGCCAACCTCAACCTTCCCTTCAAACTCAACCTCTCCTCGCTTCTCGACTTCGAGAGCGGTCAGCCTTATAACATCACGACCGGCACAGATGCGAACGGCGATGGCGATTTCAACGACAGGCCTTCCTATGCCTCCGCGCCGGGCCCGGGAGTTTACAGCACACCGTTCGGCCTTATGACCACCAACACAGTGAATGGGAATGTCCCCCGCAACCTGGGCACCATGCCTGCCCAGATTCATCTCGATATGAATCTCAGCCGGGACTTCGCTCTGAATTCTCGCGACAAGGATCACCCCCGCACGTTCACGTTCAATGCGCGAAGCACCAATTTGCTGAATCACACCAACGTCACTGCCGTAAACACGATTCTCTCTTCCGGCACGGTCGGACAA
>DATJTG010000122.1:0-10804 GCA_035503555.1 Acidobacteriaceae bacterium
ATCGTAAAACCAACGTAGTCGGCCTCGATCTTTTCGACGCGTCGCGACGGTTTATCGAGCAGAGTCGCAATCTTCAGCGATTTCGGCTGGTGTTGTTCGAACAGGCTGCGCAGGAAGCCCAAAGTAAGCCCGGTATCGAGAATGTCTTCGACGATGACGACGTTTTTCCCCTCGATTGGCTGATCGAGATCCTTGATCAGTTTGACGGCGCCGGTGCTCGTCTTGCCCTTCCCATAGCTCGACACGGCGACGAAGTCGAAGGTGTTGTCGACGGAGATGCTGCGCGCCAGGTCAGCAAGAAAAATGGCCGCGCCTTTCAGCACGCCGACCAGTACGACCTTCTCGCCCGCGAATTCGCGATCGATCTGCCGGCCCATCTCGGCTACGCGATGGCGAATGCGCTCGCGGCTGAAGAGAATCTGCAAATCCTGATGGATGATCGTGCTCACAGGTCAGATTATCTCGAATCGCTCTCTTTGGAAGATATACTGAAAAAACGCTGTTTATGTATCCGTTTATTCACATTGGACGCTTTTCCATCGGTACCTTCGGCATCCTGCTGTGGCTGGCCGCCGTGAGCGGCTGCTACGTTCTGTACCGGAACTTCCGCCGCTGGAAGATTGACGCGGATGCCATCAGCATTGTTGCGGTTTCGACCGTCGCCGGCATCCTAGGCGCGAAGTTGTGGCATGTGCTGGAGACGCCCCATCTGCTGATGCGCCACCCCGCCGATTTGCTCTTCGACCGCGCCGGATTCGCCTGGTACGGCGGCCTGATCGTCGGCATCCTGACGCTGCTGTGGCAGGCGCGCGTCTACAAACTGGGATCGCTGCAGATGCTCGACCTGGCTGCGCCGGCCGCTTCGGTGGGCTACGGCGTGGGGCGACTCGGATGTCTGGTTTCGGGTGACGGCGACTATGGAAAGCCGACCAACCTGCCCTGGGGCATGAGCTTCCCGAACGGCCTGGTGCCGACGCTCCAGAAGGTGCATCCCACGCCCATCTACGAGTTGCTGGGCGCGCTGTTCATTGCATGGGTTCTGTGGCGGCGCGGCGGCCCCGAGAAGCCGCGCCCGCTGGGCCAGATCACGGGCGAATATCTGATCCTGAGCGGCGTTGCGCGGTTCCTTGTGGAATTCATCCGCATCAATCCCCGGATTTTGTGGGGCATGACGAACGCGCAACTGGCCAGCCTGGGCGCGATTGCCTTCGGCGTCGCGCTCGTGGTGTACTCGCGCGTTCATGCCGCTGCTGCCAAAGCCAGCGAAGCGAAGGCAGCGCATACCGTTTGAATCGGCTCGTTCGCTGCGAGCCGGCATTTCGGCTGGAACACCTGCGTCCATCTGCGCAAGGAAACATCCGGAGCCGGAACGATGCAGTAGCCCGCGGCGCGCCTCGGTGCGCAACTCGTACCGCACCATGAAACGACTTCTCCTTCGATCCACGCTTGTCGCCGCTGTACTGACTGCAGTCGCAGCGGGCTGCTTCGTCTTCGCACAACAAACCGCGAGCGCGCCGCTCGATGCGCAGGCCCAGGAGCAAGCCATTTTGGCGCACCTGAGCGCGGTCATCCAGTTCTTCCACGCCACCGCGCAGCCGATTCAGAAGGCTGGCGAGCCCAATGACGTGGTCTATCGAGATCAGGCAGTCGCGCAGTCCGCACAGCTCGCGCAATTCGCCTTCGCATCAGCGAAGGCGGAAGCCGCACTCCTGAGCGGCGGCAAGGGAACGGACGAGGGAGCGGTTCCGGCAACGGGCCAGCAGCAGCGTTTTCAGGATCTGGCGGCGACTACGACCCAGCGCATCGCCGACCTGACGAAGCAGGAAGCGGATCTGGATCACCAGATGGCCAATGCACGGCCGCGAGAGCTGGCGGCTCTCCAAACTCGCAAGCATCAACTGCAGGCTGCGCTCGATCTGTCGAACGCGATGAAGGATGCGCTGGAGCGTATCGTGGGCCTCTCGCAGGAATCGAGCGGGAGCGGCCTCAGCGCCAGCATTGCCCGGATGGAGCAATCGGTTCCCGACCTCCAGAGCGGCAACAAAACCAGTGCGCCGCAGATCACGACCGTCGAATCGGCTCTTTCGTCGGGAGTCACGACGCAGGGCAGCGTGCTCATTCAACTGATTGAGACGCGGCATGCCCTGCAGGAGCTGCTGCAGGAGAACGATGCCGTGCGGCAGCAGGCCACGAAGGTTCGCGCCCCAATGTCGATCGCGCTGCGAGCCCTGGTTGCGGAAGGCCAGCAGCTCTCGCAGGAAGCCGAAGCATCGGCTCCGCAGGCGAGCGGCGCGCAGCCGCCGGCGCCGGCGGTCGACCTCGGCGTCATTACGGGGCGGTTCAAGGCGCTTGCCGCGGCCACGGTCCCGCTGAGCCAGGAACTGATCATCCTCGAGCAGAGCCGCGCCAACCTGGCCGCGTGGCAGACGTCGGTGATCGGCGAGTACGACCGCATCCTTCACTCGCTGCTCATGCGCATCATCGTCATCGCCATCGCGCTGGGTATCATCGTCGCCTCAGGAGAGCTGTGGACGAAGGCTACGAATAAATACATCCGCGACTTCCGCCGCCGGCGTCAGATGCTCATCGTGCGGCGCGTGGTCGTGGGTTTTCTGTCGGTCATCGTGGTGCTCTTCGGATTCGTCACGCAATTCAATTCGCTGGCTACGTTCGCGGGCTTCATCACCGCGGGCATTGCCGTTGGATTGCAGACCATCCTGCTGTCGGTCGCGGCCTACTTCTTCATCATCGGCCGCTACGGCATCAAGGTGGGCGATCGCATCACCGTTGCGGCAGTAACCGGAGACGTGATCGACGTGGGGCTGGTGCGCTTCTACGTGATGGAACTGGCCGGCTCCTCGACGGAGCTGAATCCTACGGGACGCATCGCGGTCTTCTCCAACGCGGTGCTCTTCCAGGCCGGCATACCGCTCTTCAAGCAGTTGCCGGGCACAGGCTACGCGTGGCATGAGCTGATCGTCCGCCTCGCGGATTCCGCCGATTATCGCGCCGTCTGTGAGGCGATCGAGCGCGTCGTTGAGGCTACCTACAAGGAGTACCGCGATCGCATCGTGCGCGAGCGCGATAGCGTGCAGAACTGGATGCAAACCACCATCGACTCGCCGGAGATTCAGTCGCGGCTACAGTTCAGCGCGGGCGTTTTCCAGTTCTGGGTGCGCTTCCCGGTGGAGATTCACAACGCCGCGGAGACAGACGAGAAGATCACCCATGGTCTTCTGGATCTGATGGCGTCGAACTCGGCGTTCAAATCGGCGATCGCGGCGGTGCCGACCATTCAGGCGTCGGTGCGCGGCTGAACTCGAACGTCACAGCGTTTTCAAAAACGCTTTCGCCTGCTCCAGTTCCGGGAAGAGCTTCTCTTCCGCCTGGAACGCGGCCGAGTGCACGCAGCGGCGTCCGTTCCGGTGCTTCACGGGATGCTTCAGGTGGAGCATCTCGTGGTACATGAGGTATTCGATGGCGAAGCGCGGCGTGTTCCTGCGGTCGAAGACGCGGCTCACCATGATGGTGTTGTGCGCGGCGTCGTAATGGCCCAGCAGCCGCGTGGCGCGATACTCGCTCCACGTGAGCAGCGGCCTCCCCATCAGCCCGTGAAAGAAGCGGCGGTTCAGCGATTCGAAGACCTCGTCGAGGTCGTAATGCTCGCCGCGGGCCGAGAGGATGCGCTTGCGTCCGCGGGTCTGCCTGATGCGCTCGCTCTGCCGCACGACGGATTCGCTCATGGTGAATCGCCGGTATTGCCGCGCGCGCGTCGCGTCGATCGGCTTGCGATAGAGCTTGGCCAGCAGGATATGCGCAATGGCGCGCAGCACCGGTTCGGGCGCGCCTTCGAGCAGATCGGAGAGGCTGGCGCGAATCCGCCCTTCACGCAAGCGGATGGTCGTATTCAATGAGGTAAAGCGGCGAAACCGGACTTCGATCGGTGGAATCGGGGCGCGTGGCCGCAACGCGCGATATTCCTCGGCAAACAACTCGTTCAACGCAGGGATCACTTCGAATCCGAGCCTCGCACAGCGCAAGGGAGGAAATCAAGAACAGGACAGCGGGCCGGGGCGACTTGACGGATCGCCGCTGCTTGCGGCTCGCCGCTCCTTTACGATAGAAGCATCCCCATTTTCCGGAGTCGTCCTTGCAGGGTACCGCCGTCGAACGCCTCATTACGCCCGCCCGCAACATCGAGGGCAGCCTTCGCCTGCCCGGCGACAAGAGCATCTCGCACCGCTACGCCCTGCTCGGCGGCCTTGCCCAGGGCACGTCGCGATTTACGAATTTTTCCACGGGAGCCGACTGCGCCTCGAGCCTCGGATGCGTGGAAGCGCTGGGCGCCAAAGTTACGCGCGACGGCACGAACGTTGAGATTGAAGGCGTCGGCGGTACGTTTCACGCGCCGACCGGGCCGCTGAACTGCGGCAACTCCGGTTCGACCATGCGCATGCTCGCCGGCCTGCTCGCCGCGCAGCGGGGGAACTTCACGCTGGTCGGCGATGCGTCGCTCAGCCGCCGGCCCATGGAGCGGGTTCGCAAGCCGCTCATGCAGATGGGCGCGCGCGTCGATCTCACCGAGGGCCACGCGCCGGTCACGATCCACGGCGCTGGGCTGAGCGCGATCGAATACACCACGCCGGTGCCGAGCGCGCAGGTGAAAACCGCCGTGCTGTTCGCGGGCCTGCAGGCGCAGGGCACCACCATGGTGCGCGAAGCAGTGCGCACGCGGGATCACAGCGAGCTGGCCCTGCGTGCCTTCGGCGCGACACTGACGCGATCCTTGGAGTCTGTCTCCATCGCCGGCGGCCAGAAGCTTGCCGGGATCGAGACACAGGTTCCGGGCGACCTGTCTTCGGCGGCGTTCTTCCTTTGCGCAGCTGCGCTCTTCCCGGGCTCGAACCTCATCTTCGACTCGCTCGGTCTCAACCCCACGCGCGCCACATTGCTCGACGTGCTCACCGCTCTCGGCGCGCATATCGGGGTGCTGAATCTCGAAGAGACACAGGGAGAACTGGTGGGCACCGTGCAGGTGAATGCTCCGCCGAGCGGGCTCTTGGGGACAACCATCTCCGGTGTGCTCTCGGCGCAACTCATTGACGAGCTGCCGGTGCTGGCGGCCATCGGTCCGCACACGCAGCAGGGCATTCGCATCCGCGATGCGAAGGAACTGCGCGTGAAGGAGTCGGACCGCATCGCGCTGGTGGCGGCGAATCTGCGTGCTATGGGCGCGGAAGTCGTCGAGGTGGAAGACGGCCTCGATGTTCCCGGAGAGCAATCTCTGCACGGAGCGGAGATCGACTCGGGCGGCGATCACCGCATCGCGATGGCGTTCGCCGTCACCGCCCTGCGCGCGGCGGGCGATACGCTCATCCGCGGCGCGGAGTCGGCGGCGATTTCGTTCCCGGAGTTCTTTGACCTGCTGAAGCAGGTGGTCGTGCGGTAAATCGCAGGCAGAGAAAAGGGTGACGTTGCATTCGAACGCCACCCCTGGAAGCTACTCCCTACAAGCTACTTGCTGCCTCTCTCACTGCACCGGCTTCAGGATGTCATCCAGCCGGTCCGGCGTTCCGTCCACGCGCTCCAGATGCGGATTGCGCAGGCCGCCATGGTAATCGAGGGAGATCGTCTTGATCTGCGTTCCCTCTTTCACCAGAAGCGTAAGCGGATCGGCGCTCTTCTCCGCTGCAATGACCGCGTCGTGCAATTTCGACGGCGTGAAGACGTCGTTGCCGATCGCGACGATCTGATCGCCGGGCGTGAGACCAGCCTTGAAGGCGGGGCTATCCCAGACGACTCCGAACAGATTGCCCTCGTTCGACACGATGAAGCCGAGCGACGTGGTGAAGCTCATGCCGAAGCGCCGCATCGGGCCGCCGCCGTGCTTCTCCCAGGCCGGAGGCGTGTCGTTGTAGACCAGCTTGTATCCGCCCTGCGTAAAGCCGCCCTCCGGCACTTCGGGATGCAGATCGTAGACGCGCGTCTTGAGGAAGCTTGCCCAGTCATAGGGCTGCACTTTGTTCAGCGCCGCTACCACGTCTTCGAACGTGTAGGTGTGCGTGATGTAGCTGCCATTGTCGACCCCGTAGAACGACTTCGCGAAGTCGTCGAGCGACTTTTGTCCGTTGCTGAGCTCGCGGATTTTCGTGTCGGCATCGAGCCAGATCAGCAGCCCCTCCATGTAGTAGTCTTCCTGGCGCTGGAGGCTCGACCAGCTCACGGGCCGGCGCTGCGAGATGGTCGGCTGATTCGTCGTATCCACCAGCGGACGCCATTTGCGGCCCGGATCCGTCTCGAAGCTGGCCGCGATGCCCGCCATCAGGTCGCGCGTGGCATCGTCGCTGCGCAATCCGGAGCGCGCGCTGAGCACGTAGCCCCAGTACTGTGTGAGCCCCTCGTACACCCAGAGCAGATCGTCGCGCATGGGCACGTTGAAGTTCGGCGTCCACAAATCGGCCGGACGGCGGAATTTCCCGTTCCACGAATGCGTGTATTCGTGCGCCAGCAGGTCGACTTCCGGCGCCTGGGCGGCCCAGTCGGTAAAGTAGCCGGTGTCGGTGCCGTCTTCGCTCGACTGATGATGCTCGAGGCCCTGCCCGCCCACTATATCGCTAAGAAAGAACAGGAAGTCGTAGTGATCGTAGTGATGCGAGGCAAAGAGCTTCTGTGCCTGGATGGCGAGATTTTTGTGGTACTGCAATTCTTCGGGCGTGATCGCAAGATCCTTTTCGTCGTCGGCGAAAACGTCCAGGTGCACCTGATTGTCGGGCGCGGTGGAGAGGTCGATACGCTTGAAGTTCGCGCCCGCCACCAGAGGCGAATCGACGAGCGTGTTCAGGGTTGTTTCCCTGAAGTGAACCTCGTTGCCGTCCTTTGTGTCGGTCTCGAGGGCGGTGGCATACTGCCAGCCCTGCGGAAGCACCACGCTGGGCGCGAAGTGAATCTGCCGCGAGAAGTGCCCGGCCGGATAGAGAACAACCGTGTTCCAGGCCAGGTCATCGAGCTTGTCAGAGAACTCGACGCGGCCATCCTGCCGGCTGATCGCCGAGAGGTAGATAAAGTCGACATCGAGCGATGTAACGCCCGCCGGCACATCGATGTGGAAGGCATACATGTTCACGCGGTCGCGCTCCCACGGGATGCGCTGGCCATTCGCGGTGATCACAAGATCGGAGAATTCGTCGATCGGGCCCGTCGGCGAGTGATCGCCGGGAATCCACTCGGGGTAAAGCAGCGTCAGTTTGCCTGTGCGGACAGGAATCGCTTCATGGATGCTGGCGATGCGGTCTTTGGTATTCGACAGATCGACCTTGAGCGTGAGGGTGCCGGGATAGGGCGTGTCTGACGGGGCGACTATCGGCGGCGGCATGGGGGCCGGCTCCGGTTGCGCGATGGACTGGGCGGCGAGGGAAACGGGCAAGGCAACGGACAACAGAGCAGCCGCTCCAGCGGCTACAGAAACGCGGGAACTACGCATCGTTGGCAATCTCCGAATTGCATTGGGGAATTCGCGGATATGCGGAAAATTCTACAGGAGCGAAAGGGCGACATTCGCGGATTGGTCGCCGGTGCTGCGCTTTTTCCTCCGTTCCGATCCCGTTACGCGCTGCGTCTGAGATCGCTGTAGGCTGTTGGGGTGGCTGTCGCCGGCAGGAATCGTATCCGCCAATCCGTGTGCCGCTGGTGCTACCAGAGCACGCCGCTCGAACAGCTTTGCCAGTGGGCGGTGAATCTGGGGCTGAAGGGCGTAGACCTGCTCGAAGTGAATGAGTGGGACGTACCGCGGCGCCACGGGCTGATCTGCACGATGGGTTATGCCGGCGGCGGGACGATCTCCGATGCGATGAATCGCGTGGAGAATCACGCGGCGATTGAGGCGGCTTTTCGGAAAAACATTCCGCTGGCGGCAAAAGTGGGCGTTCCCAACGTGATCACATTTTCCGGCGTTCGGCGCGGCATGAGCGACGAGGAGGGTGCGCGCAACACCATCCTCGGCCTGAATCGGGTAAAGCAGATTGCCGAAGACAACGGCGTGACGATCTGCCTCGAATTGCTGAACAGCAAGATCAACCACCCCGACTACATGGCCGATCACACTGCATGGGGCGCGCGGGTGATGAACGAGGTAAATTCGCCGCGAGTGAAACTGCTTTACGACATCTACCACATGCAAATCATGGAAGGGGACCTGATCGACACCATCACCGCCAACATCGGCGTGATCGGGCATTTCCACACCGGCGGCGTGCCGGGGCGCCATGAGATCGGTCCCGCGCAGGAGATTCAGTACGGGGCCGTCATGCAGGCCATCGCGGCATCAGGCTTCGGCGGCTACGTCGCGCATGAATTCGTTCCCACGGGCGATGCAGTGGCGGGACTGCGCCAGGCTGTGACGATCTGCGATGTTTAGGTGGTGGGCTCGCCCTGAGCGGCTTCCCTCTCCCGCTCGAAGAAGCGCTCCATGAACTTCGTATCGAAGATGCCGCGTTGAAACTCCTCATCGCGGAAGATGCGCGAATGGAGCGGAATCGTCGTGTGGATGCCCTCGACGATGAACATCTCCAGCGCGCGCCTCATGCGCGACATCGATTCCTCGCGATCGGCGCCGTACGCGATCAGCTTGGCAATCAGCGAATCGTAGTACGGAGGCACAACGCCTTCCGCATACTGCGCCGTATCGACGCGAATACCGTTGCCGCCGGGTACGTTGAAGGCTGTGATCTTCCCCGCCGAGGGGGTGAATTTCTCAGGATGCTCGGCGTTGATGCGGCACTCGATGGCATGGCCGCGGGTCGGCACCACTTCCGGCACGATGCTCGAGAGTTTCTCACCCATCGCGATGCGCAACTGCGCCTTCACCAGATCGACGCCGGTAATGAACTCCGTCACCGGGTGCTCCACCTGGATGCGGGTGTTCATCTCGATGAAGTAGAGCTTGCCGTCTTCGTCCATCAGAAACTCGATGGTTCCGGCGTTCTGATAGCCAACACCTTCGAGGCAGCGCTTCAGCGTCTTCGCGATGTCCTCGCGCATGCGCGGAGTCACTTTGAGCGACGGCGCCTCTTCGATTAGTTTCTGATGGCGCCGCTGGATGGAGCACTCGCGCTCGCCGAGCGATTGCGCGGTACCGTGCTCATCGGCCAGAATCTGGAACTCGATGTGGCGAGGGCGCTCGATGAACTTCTCCATATAGAGGTCACCGTTGCCGAAGGCATTGGCCGCTTCGCTCTGCGCGGCGTGGTAGAGCCCGGGCAGATCTTCGGGCGTGCGCACCACGCGCATGCCGCGCCCGCCGCCGCCGGCCGATGCTTTGAGGATCACCGGATAGCCGACGGCCTTCGCCCACTCCAGCGCCTCGCCTTCGCTCGCGACGACACCGTCGGAACCAGGCAGAATCGGCACCTTCGCCCTCTTCATCGCCTGGCGCGCCTTTTCTTTCTCGCCCATCAGCCGCGTCACTTCCGGGGGCGGCCCGATGAACTTGATGTTCGACGCGCGGCACACTTCAGCGAAATTCGCGTTCTCGCTCAGCAGGCCGTAGCCGGGATGGATCGCGTCGACGTCGGCGATTTCCGCGGCGCTGATAACCGCAGGAACGTTCAGGTAGCTCTCCGCTGAGCGCGGCGGCCCGATGCAGATGGCCTCGTCGGCAAAGCGCACGTGCAGCGCGTGGCGGTCCGCCTCGCTGTAAATGGCGACCGTGCGCAGGCCCATTTCCTTGCACGCGCAGATGACGCGCAGCGCGATCTCACCCCGATTGGCGATCAGAACCTTACGCATGCAGGGGCCGAAGGGCGAAGAGAGCCTGGCCGTACTCAACCGGCTGCCCATTCTGGACGAGGCGCTTCACGATCTCGCCCGCCCCGTCGCTTTCAATTTCGTTCATCAGCTTCATCGCTTCCACAATGCAGAGAACCTGTCCGTTGTCGACGTGATCGCCGATCTTGACGAAGGCCGGGGAGCCCGGAGACGGCGATTCATAGAAAGTCCCAACGATGGGCGACTTAACGATGTGCAGGTTGGCGTCGTCGTCGGCTGCCGGAGCCGGTTCCGCAGCGCGCGGAGCCGCCGCAGCGTGTGCGGCCGGCATCACGCCCGGCGCCGCTGCCGCCGGCTGCTGCGCCAGCAGTCGCGCCAGCCCCGCCATGTCCGCCCCACCCTCCTGCTCAAACTTGATGCGGACCTTGAGGTCGCCGCGTTCCGCCTCGAACTCGGCAATCTTGTTTTCCTTCAGGAACTCGACGAGTTCCCTGAGCTCATTCATCTCTTCCGCATTCATCGTTTCCGCGCGGCTCCCGTGTGCCTACAGTTCAATCCAGGCTTTGGTGACTGGGGTCAGCACGCGCGCTCCCTTTTCTGTCACCGCAACCATGTCTTCAATACGAATTCCGAATTGGCCGGTTTTGTAGATGCCAGGCTCAATTGTTATGACCATGCCCGGCTCCAGCCGGATCTCATGTCCCGCAGCCACGCGCGGCTGCTCGTGAATCTCCAGCCCCACGCCGTGCCCGGTGGAGTGGGTAAACCATCTTGCCAAACCAGCTTTGCGCAGGACACCACGCGCGGCTTCATCCACATCGCCACAGGTGGCGCCCGGCCTTACAGCCGACACTGCGGCTTCCTGAGCTTCCAGCACCGCATCGTACGCCGATCGCTCTTCGCGGCTCGCCCCGCCCAGGTGCACGGTGCGCGTCATATCGGAGCAATAACCATTGAGGATAACACCGAAGTCGAGTGTCACGAAGCCTTTGCGGGGCAGCTTCGAGAGGGTTGCGCGCCCGTGCGGCAGCGCCGAGCGCGC
>DATJTG010000123.1:0-18549 GCA_035503555.1 Acidobacteriaceae bacterium
TGGGTGGTGAGCAGGATGGTCCGGCTCTCGGCGCGGAAGGTGTCGAGCAGGCGCAGCATCTGGTGCGCGCTCTGGATGTCCATGTTGGAGAACGGCTCGTCGAGGAGGAGCAGCTCAGGGCGCGAGATGAGCACGCGGGCCAGCGAGGCGCGCTGCTTCATGCCCTGGGAATATTGGCCAACCGGGCGGGACAGATTCGGATCGAGGTTGACGCTGCGCAGGGCGTCTTCGGGAGCGACGCAGTCGCGGTCGCGATAGAGGCTGGCGAAGTAGCGCAGGTTTTCGACGCCGGAAAACTCGTCGTAGAGCATGGTGGCGTGGCTCATGTAGCCGATGCGCTCGCGGGCCTGCATGGGATCTTCGCCTTTGCCTTCGGCGTTGAAGACTTTGACCGTGCCGTAGCTGGGCTTGAGCAGGCCGGCGAGAGTGCGGAGGAGGGTGGATTTGCCTGCGCCGTTTTCGCCGAGGACGAGGTAGACGCGTCCGCGCTCGAACTGCACGCTCACCTTGCGCAACGCGGCGAAGGTGCCGTAGAGCTTCGATACCTGGTCGAATTCGGCGATGGTGCTGGTCATCGGCTATTCCGAATACTCTCCGGTGCGCACACGGCGGTCTGAGGCGCAGGAAAACACGATTCCCACTCCCTGATTTCTCAACCCTATACCCTGGCGTTTGGCCTCATACCGCCGTGTTGCGCAGCGGTCCCGGGGGAAGCGAACTGAAAATCCCTTGCGTCTTACTGACCGCCGGCCATCGCGGTTTGCGTTGGGGCTGCGGCGGGCTTTTGCTGGCCGGGCGCTGCACCGGGCTGAGCGGGTGCGTACTTCGAGGCGCATTTCGCCTGCAATCCCGTGGCGTGGAAGACGCCGTCGCGGCCGTAGGTGCCAATGGCGAGGGCCTGGCTGTTGTCCTTGAAGGTGTCCGGGGGCGGCTCTTCGCCGGTGTAATTCACGGGAAGCTTGCGGTCATTCTCGACCAGGACAAATTTGGCGTGTGCGCCGTCGCGCGCAATGGTGCCCGGGACCACGCTGCCGGCGACGCGGAGATTCCGCGTATAGGCCTTGTTGCCCATGGTCTGCAGTTCCTGGATGGTGACGTAGTAGCTCTTGTTGGCTTCCGCGCCGGTATAGGCGAGGTACAGAATCGCGCCGAGAACGACCACCACCGCTGCGGCAATCCGGACTTTTTGCTGCCCAAGCTTCATGATGGGTCTATTGTAAGCAGTCTGCGGCCTGCTGCGCATGTGACATACATCACGCTGCAAAATCAATGAGTCACGGGCCGGGGGCCGGGCGAGCCGGTGTCCTTTTATGGGGCATTGGGGGCTCCGGGCGGGGCGGGCGCCACCGGCGGCGGTCCGGTGGGCGGCGGCGGCGAGGCTCCTTTGGCGGAAGCCCTGAGAGCTTTGGCCTTGAGCGGGGTCACCTGGCGCATGCCCACGTGGAGGCGGACGGCTTCGCCGGGCTGCACCCAGGCGCGGTAGTACTCCTTGCCGGCGACCACGCGAAAAGGCGGTGGATCGCCCTCGATGGTCCAACCCTTCACGGCAGGCTGCTCGATGATGAAGACCTCCGGCTGCTGGGTCGGATTGCCGAGCACGTATTGCTGCTCGAAGATTTCCACGTCACTGCGCTGGAGTTCGGATCCGACGACGGTCTGGACGCGGTGATGGGTGTCGAAGACATTTTCGAGGTGGCAGACAGTCCAATCGAACGAGGGCCGCGCTTTTTTGCCGCTGGGGAGCGCGGGAGTGGTGGGGAGGATGCGGCAGCGCTGATCGACGTGGATTTCGATCGGCGTGGGCGCGGGAGACGGAGGGGGCGCGGCTTGCGGGGGTCTCGGAGGCGATTGATAGGGAGGCCGCTGCGCGGAGGCTGCGAGGGAAAACAGAGCCAGGAGTGCGAACTGCGAGAAAAGCCTGCCTGGGAAGCGCATCGTTCGGGTCCTCCCGCCGCATGGAGGACGGGTGGGCCGGCCCAATGGTTTCACTCGCCTGTTACCGGCGCCCAACTTCCGGGAGGCGGGCGGTCCCGTGAGCCGAGGACGCTGTTCTATACTCACTTTTTATCGGTCCGTCATCTAACCAGAAGCAGCGTCCCTTCCCTGGCACAGAAAAGAGAGGTGGCATTCATGGCAGCGTCCAACCCTACCCTCGAGATCCTCAAACCCCGCGCCGACTGGATCGTTCGCCGCAAGGCGGAAGCCGAGCGCACGGGCGACTCCAATATGTCGCAGATGCACTTTGCCCGCAAAGGCCTGCTGACCGAGGAGATGGCGTACGTCGCGCAACGCGAGAATCTGGCCGTCGCGGTGGTGCGGGATGAAGTGGCCGCGGGACGGCTGATTATCCCGGCCAACATCAATCACCCCGAGCTGGAACCGATGGGCATCGGCGTGGCGACGCGCTGCAAGGTGAACGCGAACATCGGCAACTCAGCGGTGACTTCGAATATCGACGAGGAGCTGCGCAAGCTGCACATGGCCGTGCAGCACGGGGCCGATACGGTGATGGACCTCTCGACGGGCGGAGATATTCCGGAGATTCGCGATGCGATTCTGCGCCACTCGCCGGTGCCGATCGGGACGGTGCCGATCTACGAGGCGCTGGCGCGCGTAAAGAGGCTCGAGGACCTGAACATCGACGTCTACCTCGAGGTCATCGAGGAGCAGGCGCAGCAGGGCGTCGACTACTTTACCGTTCATGCGGGCGTTCTGATCCAGTACGTGCCGATGGTGGCGAAGCGGATTACGGGCATCGTGAGCCGCGGCGGTGCGATTCTGGCGCAGTGGATGACGCACCACCACAAGCAGAACTTCCTCTACGAGAATTTCGACCGCATCGTGAAGGTGATGGCGAAGTACGACGTCAGCTTCTCGCTGGGCGATGGGCTGCGGCCGGGATCGGTGGCGGATGCGTCGGACGAGGCGCAGTACTCCGAACTGAAGACGCTGGGCGAGCTGACGGCGAAGGCGTGGGAGAGCGACGTGCAGGTGATGATCGAGGGGCCGGGGCACGTGCCGCTCGACAAGATCAAGGAGCAGGTGGACAAGGAAGTGGAGTGGTGCTTCGGCGCGCCGTTCTATACGCTGGGGCCGCTGGTGACGGACATCGCTCCGGGCTACGACCACATCACGTCGGCCATCGGGGCGGCGCTGATCGGATGGCATGGCGCCTCGATGCTTTGCTACGTGACGCCGAAGGAGCACCTCGGGCTGCCGAACGAGAAGGACGTGAAGGACGGCATGATCGCGTACAAAATCGCCGCCCACGCGGCGGATATCGCGAGGCACCGGCCCGGTGCGCGGGATCGCGACGACGCCATCAGCTACGCGCGGTACACCTTCGACTGGGAGAAGCAGTTCGCGCTGTCGCTCGATCCGGAGACGGCGCGCTCGATGCACGACGAGACGCTGCCGGATGACTACTACAAGGAAGCGGCGTTCTGCTCGATGTGCGGGCCGAAGTTCTGCTCGATGAACTGGTCGAGCAAGGTGGATGAGTTCAACAAGACGGTTCACGGCCTGGAAAAACAGGACCTGAGCGAACTGGTGACCCTGCAGGCGCAGCAGTTGAGCGCGAAAAAGTAGGCGAGCGGAAGGCAGGCAAACTGGCTTTCATGCTGCGAAAAGCCGCCCGGAACTGGCGGCTTTTCTGCTTTCGGGCGACCGTCAGGATTCGTCAACCACCGCGCAGTAAAGCGGTGTCGCGGGGCTCAGTCCAGGCGGTGGAATCCGGATTCATACTGATTATTTGCAGGGCGACGGCAGCACTGTGGTGATTTTTGCGCTAGGCTCGAACACAACCAGCACCCTACTTGCGGTATCTGACTGAAGAGAGCGTCACTTCCAAAACAGGGGAGATCAATATGAGCACGTGGAAGTTCTGGGCAGCATTTGGCGTTGGGGTCGCGGCAGGAGCCGCGCTGGCCCTTATCTATGCGCCGCAGACGGGCGAGCGCACGCGGCGGCAGATTCGTAAAGGCTACGAGGATGCCAGTGACTACGTTCGCGAGACGGCGGGCAACATCGGCGAGCAGGCCGGCAAATACCTGAAAAAGGGCAAAGAAGTGATGGGAGATGTGGTAGATACCGCGCAGGACCTGGCTTCGAGCGCCCGGCGCGTCACATCCTTCCGATAGCTGTTCGCTCAGGCCGTCCACGGCTGTGAGGACGGCGGCGCGTGTTGCGCAAAAGCCTTTGCATCTCAGCATCGGCGACTTTTCCTGGTAGTGGATTTTGGGGCATCATGGTTGTCGCCTGAGAAATCCCGCTGCGGAAACCTCGAATGCCCTGCCGCTCCCTGTTCGTCCGCGCTATGGTTGCGCCGCTTTGCGCGGCGGCGATGGTTGTGCCGAGCAGCGCCCAAACATCGGCGGGAGCGCCCGCCACTGCCGGGCCACAGACGGCGGCGACGTCTTCGGGAACCACTCCGGTCATTCGCACGCAGGCCAACCTCGCGCTGGTGGATGTGGTGGTTACGGATCAGGGCAAAGCGGTTCAGGGGCTGACCGCGAGCCAGTTCCACGTCTTCGAGAACGGCAAAGAGCAGCGCATTACGGCTTTTGAAGAGCACCGCGCCAGCGATGCGCAGCAGGTGGGCCAGATTCCCGCGCTGCCTGCCGGGGTTTACACCAACTACCCACAGTTTGCGATCACGAGCGCAGTCAACGTGCTGCTGCTCGACGCGCTCAATACGCCAATCTCGGATCAGGCCTACGTACGCCAGCAGATGCTGGCGTACCTGAAGCACATCCCCGCGGGCACGCGCATTGCGGTGTTCACCCTGGCCTCGCGGCTTCGGATGATTGAGGGATTCACGACGGATGCCGGCGCAATGGAGACGGCGATCGGCCACGGCAAAGGCACGCCGCAGCAATCGAAGGTGCTGGTGAGCGCGCAGGAGCAGGACGACCTGAACGACACGGCCACGAGCATGAGCGGCGTCGACGGCGGCGCGCTGCAGCAATTCGTGGCGGACACGCAGTCGTTCCAGACGGATTTGCGCGTGAGCATGACGCTCGACGCGCTGGCGCAACTGGGGCGGTATCTGAGCACGATTCCTGGACGCAAGAACCTGATCTGGTTCTCGGGATCGTTCCCGCTGCAGATCGATCCTGATGCTTCGCAAAGCCCGACGAGCGGATCGTCGCC
This sequence comes from Acidobacteriaceae bacterium, assembly GCA_035503555.1. Taxonomy (GTDB): domain Bacteria; phylum Acidobacteriota; class Terriglobia; order Terriglobales; family Acidobacteriaceae; genus Palsa-343. The sequence goes on from DATJTG010000123.1 coordinate 5,152, forward strand.
GCTGGATCCGTTTTCGCCGATGCGCAACTACGCCGACCAGGTGAAGCAGACCGATTCCCTGCTGTCGGCAGCGCGGGTGGCGGTGTATCCGGTGGACGCGCGCGGGCTGATGACGCTGGCCAGCACCGATGCAAGCCGCAACCTGAGGAGCGCCGCTCCGGTGCCGCCGCCAACGGCCAGTGGGTTCAGCCGGCGGTCGGGGGTGCCGCTGGGCGGCAATGCAGGAGGATTGGGGATGAGTCCGGCACAAAAAGCCGACTCAAAATTCATGGCGCAAACGATCAACGAGCACCAGACCATGAATGAGATTGCGGAAGAGACGGGCGGCGAGGCGTTTTACGACGACAACGGAATTCGGTCGGCGGTTGCGCGGTCGATTACGAACGGCTCGAATTACTTCACGATTGGCTATGTGCCCGATGCGCGGAGCCTGGACGGGAACTTCCGTTCGATTCGGGTGCAGGTGGATAGCTCGGGGCCAAAGTACGCGCTTGCCTACCGGCGCGGCTATTACGCCGTCGATCCCATGAAGACCGGCGCGGAAAGCCCGGGCCAGGTGAGCCCTATGGTCGCGGCGCTGCAGCGCGGAGCGCCGCCGCTGTCGCAGATTGTCTTCGAGGCGCGCGTCATCGGCGCCAGCGATCCCGCGGCGAAGGGGCGGACGGTATCCGCGGGTCCGGCGGGAGAACTGGCGCAGAGTTTGAAGGCGCCGGTGCGCCGCTACTTCGTCGATCTCTCCGCGGATCCGCATAAGTTCACATGGTCGGCTCTTCCCCACAGTGGGGCACACAGCGAAGTTGAGGTGACGATGGTTGCGTGGGATGCCGACGGCCAGCGCGTCAACTTCACGGACCGAGCGTTAGGGGTGAACCTGACGGTGGAGCAATCCACACAGATTGCAAAGACTGGTTTGCCGCTGCACGAGGAAATCGACCTGCCGCCGGGAGTGATGTATCTGCGGGTGGCTGTGCACGATCTGGCGAGCGGCCGCATCGGGTCGATGGAGATTCCGGTGCGGGTGCCGAAGAGCTGATTTTGGGGCTGAGAAAAATCCTGCGCTCACCCCCAAAATCTGAAAAAATATGAGTATGCCGACTACAACTGCATCCGCACTTTTCTCCGACCGTATCGGGCGGATTGAAATCTCCGCCACCATGGCTGTGACTGCCGAGGCTGCCAAGCTACGCGCGCAGGGTGCGAAGCTGGTGGATTTCGGCGCGGGCGAACCGCATTTCGCCACGCCGCAGCACATCAAGGACGCGGCGATTGACGCGATCCAGAAGAACTTCACCCGCTACACCGTCGTTTCCGGCGTGCCGGAGCTGCGCCAGGCGATCGTGGAGCGCCACACCGCGGATTTTGGCTCGAACTACACGGCGGATGAGGCCATTTTCTCGACGGGTGGCAAGCTGGCGATCTTCAATGCCATCCAGGTGCTCATCGATCACGGCGATGAGGTCATTGTGCCGGTGCCCTTCTGGGTCTCGTACAAGGACATCGTGCAGTACGCGGGCGCGACGTGCGTCTTTGTCGACGCTCCTGAGAGCGAGGGCTTCCGGGTGACGGCCGAGGCGATCGAGCGGGCGATTACGCCGAAAACCAAAGCGATCATTCTGAACTCGCCATCGAATCCGTCGGGGGCGGTGGTTTCGCCTGGCGATCTGGAGCGCATCGTGCGGCTCGCGCACAAGCGCGGCATCTGGCTCCTGCTCGACGAGTGCTACGTCTATCTGCAGTACACGGGCGCGCTGGTGAGCGGCGGATCGTTCACCGACTGCAAGGATCACCTGGTGGTGCTCGGATCGCTCTCGAAGACGTACGCCATGACAGGGTGGCGCGCGGGCTTCGCGCTTGCGCCGAAGCCGATCGTCGCGGCCATGAGCAAGCTGCAAAGCCAGTCCACGTCGAGCACGGCGTCGTTCGTGCAGAAGGCCGCCATTGCCGCGCTGCGCGGCTCGCAGGAGTGCGTGGCGGAGATGCGCGCCGATTACCTGACGTTGCGGGACGAGATTCTCGCCAAGCTGGCAGAGATCCCCGGCATCACCTGCACGCGGCCGGACGGCGCGTTCTATGTGTATCCGAACGTGTCGCAGTATCTCGGCAAGGCGGGCGTGCCCACGGCGATGGAGCTGTCGAAGCGGCTGCTGCACGAAGCGCATGTGGTGACGGTGCCCGGCGAAGCGTTCGGGACGAACGAGCACATTCGCCTGTCGTACGCGACGTCGCACGCCGATGTGAAGGAAGGGCTGGAGCGGATGAAGGCGTTCTTCGCGAAGCTGTAAAGCTGCGGCCGGACTTGACCGATTTGGTAAAATAGGCATGCTGCCGGAAGGATGCAACCCTCCCGGCAGGTTGTGCTACTTCAGCAGTAGCAGAAGCGCCAGAAACACGAGAGCCAGCACAAACCGCCAATCAACGACGACTGTGACGAGCACTCGCGTCCAGGATGACTTGTCATCCAAAGGGCCTCACCTCCTTCCATCGGAACGGCCCGCAGGTCGTTATCCGCGGCCTGCGAGCCGTTGGCCCGAACATCCGAGCCAATCTGCGGGACCGCTCTGCACTCTGGTTGGAGGTGGTTCCAGACTAGTCTGCGGCCGCTTGGCCGGACAGATTACCTTTGTTCACGGCTATGGATCTCGACTCAGCCAGGCCTTCGGGATTCTGAGCTAGGCCTTTGCGGTCTCCACGATTTGCGGCATGGGCAGATCGAGGTTCGGGGATTTGTCGAGCTGCAGCACGAGGAGGGTCATGTCGTCGTGCTGCGGGGCTCCGGCGGTGAACTGGTCGGCGTCGGCGAACATCGCTTTGAGAACATCGGCGGCGGATTTGTTGCGCACGGCTGTGGCGGAGGCGATCATGCGCTCTTCGCCCCACTCCTCGTCGTCGTTGGTCATCGCTTCGCTGATGCCGTCGGTGTAGAGGATGAGCAGATCGCCGGGCTCGAGCGTAAGGCTCTGCTCGGTGTACGGCGCGTTGGGCAGCAGACCTACGACCGGACCATCAGCTTCGAGGCGAATCACCGCGCCTTTGCGCAGCAGCACGGGCGGATTGTGCCCCGCGTTGACGCACTCGAGCCTGCGCGTCTTGGGATCGAAGGCCGCGAAGAAGAACGTCGCGTAGCGATTCGACGCGGACGCTTCGTACACGAGCTTGTTCACCTTGTGCATGAGGTTGGCGAAGTCGCGCGGGCTGTCGAGGGTAACGCCGCGCAGCGAGGCGCGCAGGCTGGCCATGAGCAGCGCCGCTGAAATTCCCTTCCCCGATACATCGCCGACGGCGAGACCCAGGCGGCCGTCTTCGAGATTGATGACGTCGTAGTAATCGCCGCCGACGCCGAGGGCGGGCCGGCAGTGGCCGGCAACGGTGGCGCCGGGAATCCTCGGCATCTCCTGGGGGAAGAGCCGCTCCTGCACTTCGCGGGCGATCTCGATTTCGCGGTTCACCTTGGCGCGCTGGGCGGCTTCGGCCGCGAGCGAGTGCGCCAGCTCGCTGACTTCGAGCGCGAGTCCCGTTTGGCGAGCGACCGTTTGGAGCACCTGCAAGTCGGTGCGCGACCACGCGGCCTCGGAGCGTTTTGGCCCCAGGCACATGATGCCCATCAGCTTGTTGCGGCCGGGCAGCGGCACCAGCAGTTCGGCGTTGAGCGTATCGAGCGCGCGCCGCTCGGCCGTGCCGGCCATCAGATACCACGCCTCGGGATCGTCGCGGTAGAGGGTCGTGGGCTGATTGGAATTCGCCAGATACCGCACCGATGAGGACTGCGGCGGCAGCACCAGGGCCGCGCCGGCATTGATGCCAATGGCTTCTTCCAGATAGAAGCCCTCGCCGCGGCGCAGCAGCACGGCGATTTGCTGGATGTGCAGCGTTTCGCGGATGCGCTCGGCGACGGTCATCACGAGAGGCTTGGTTTCGGTAAAGCGACGCACCTCATCGGAGAGCTCGCTGAGCATGACTTCGGAGTTGTAGGCTTCGCGGAAAAACTGCCGGTCGAGCCACTGTTGCATGCCCTTGCGCAGTCCGAAGCGCACGGCCAGCACCAGTCCCAGAAAGATGAAGACGCCAACGATATCGAAGGGCTGGGGCTGCTGTTTATGCAGCGCAGGGAGCAGCAGTTTCATGCCGATGACCGAGAGCAGAGCCACCTGCAGGATCCAGAGCGAGGCTTTGGCCAGGGCGTAGCGGGTGCCCATGCGCACCAGGACGCGGACGTCGAGCGCGCGCTGCACGAGCACGACGTAGGCGAGGGTGAGCGGCGCCACCATAAAGAAATAAGCGCCGAGATAGCGAACCCAGAAGTGGCGCGGCTGGTTGCCGGTGATGCCGAAGTAGGGCAGCACGACGAAGACGATAATCAGCGCGCCGAGTCCCACGCTCATGCCGGCCGTCAGCACGCGCAAGCGGCGGCGGGCATCGGCCGTGGACGCCGTGCGGAGCTTGTCGAGCGTGAGCAGGAGAAACAGCCCGACGCAGAGCAGATCGAGGCCATTGATTGCGTTGCTGGCGAAATCGCTGGCGTGGATGAGCCAGGGAGGGCTGCCGCCGCCGTAGGTCATCGCATAAACCTCGGGATAGAGGATGGCGAAGGCCACGCCGAAGAGCGCCAGGATGAGCCATTTAATCCAGCGGAAGCGCGCGTCGATGCGGGAGCGCTCAGGGAAATAGACGCCGAAGAGCAGCAGCGCGGGGCCGACGGTGAATTGAATCGTCCGAAACCAGAAATCGCGGAGGAAGAATGGAACCCCGGTCGCCAGGCCGGTGTTGACAAAGGCGACGCTGGGGAAACTGAGGAGCACCATCAGCAGCCAGGCGTTGCGATCGGTGGGGCGCGAGAGCAGGACCCAATAGCCAATGAGGAGGCAGACGAGCGGAAGCAGGCCAACGACCAGGAATTCCTGCCAGAAATACGACATGGCGGAGGTGCGGCCGAAGGCGTAGGCGGGGCGCTGGAGGGTCAGCGTTCCGGTGGCTGTCGATCCGTCGGGTTTCGAGTACTCGACGTCAAGAATGTCGCCGGGATGGCTCTCAGCGAGGATTGTGGCCCACTGTGCCAGGCCCGAATAGGGCGCGCCGTTCAACTGCACGACCTGATCGCCCGCGGCGATGCCTGCCGCCTTCGCCTCCGGCATCAGGCCGTCCCGGTAAATCGTGCGGGTATCGGAGTCGAAGCCAAAGGGGCGCTCCACCCGCTCGTCCCAGTGGACGCGAATCTGCCAATTGTCGAGCGTGCCCGCGATCCAGTAGCCAAGGGAAGCAAGCATCCAGAGCCCGATCAGGACCCGCAATTGACTGGGTGAGGCTGACTTTTTGCGCGGCTTCATCCGTGGTGCCATAGTATCCCGGGTACGAGGTATTCCGCAGCGTGGATTTTCGGCGCCGATGCGCTATGCTCGATTACGCAATCGGGAGGGCTCAGGTTCATGCGCATCTCTGGCTTGATTCTTCTATTGGCAGGCTTTACCTGCGCGGCGCAGACGCCGTCTCTTCACACCGGCGGGGCAACCGCGGGAGCGCGTCCCGCGATTCTCGGCATCTCGAATATGGGCGTGTACGCGAGCGACGCGACGAAAGCGGAGCATTTCTACGTCGATCAACTGGGGCTGAAGAAGGGCGCCGACCCTTACAACCCCGCCGGCGCGCGCTACTACGTGAATCAGGAACAGTTCATTGAGGTTCTGCCGCTGCCATCCGATGCGGGGGTCAACCGCCTGGACCACGTGGGATACATCACGGCCAACGCGGAGAAGCTGCGGCAGTATCTGTCCGGCCACAGCGTGAGTGTGCCGGATTCGGTGCAGCGCGCATCGGATAGCAGCCAGTGGTTCGAGGTGAAGGACCCGGAAGGCAACACGGTTCAGTTCGTGCAGCCTGCGGCCAAGGTTCTGGGGATGAAGGATACCGCTGCGCTGTATCCGCTCACCGGGGCGAAGCCGATCGGGCACCGCATTATCCATGTGGGCTTTGCGGTGCACAGCCGCGAGGCTGAGGACGGGTTCTATCGAGCGATCCTCGGGTTCAATCCTTACTGGCACGGCGGCATGCAGCCTGACCGGACGGACTGGGTTTCGCAGCAGGTTCCGAACGGCCACGACTGGCTGGAGTACATGCTGTCGGTGGGAGCTTCGGCGGCGCCGAGCGGCAGCGACATTGCGCAGGCGGGACGCGACGGCAACACGTCGCTGGTGAGCCAGAAGACGCTGGGCGTGCTGGACCACTTCTCGCTGGGCGTGGTGAACATGGAGAAATCGGTCACGACGCTTTCGGCTGAAGATCGGCTGAGCGGCACGGATGCGCGTCCGCAGATGGGCAAGGACGGCAAGTGGCAGTTCAACCTCTACGATCCCGACCAGGTGCGGGTGGAGCTGATGGAGTTCTCAGCGGTGGAAAAGCCGTGCTGCTCGGAGTTCACGGCGGGGAATCCGACGCCGACGGGACAGCCGTAGTCATTTTTCGACGGCGGGCCACCGGGTCTCGACGGCTGCCGCCGCATCGAACAGTTCCGGCTGCGCCGCTTCCTCCGCGGGATCGCGGAAGTTGTGGAGACCGACGCCGATGAGGCGGTAGCGCTGGTCGCGCGCCAGGGCGACGCGGTCGCGCAACGACAAGGCAATCTGCGTCAGCTCTTCGCAGGTCGCGGGCGGCTCCAGTTGCGTCAGGCTGCGGGTCAGGATGCGGAACTCCGCGGTCTTGAGCTTGAGCACGACGGTGCGCGCGATGCGGGTTTCCTTGCGCGAGGCGGCCCAGACCTTTTCTGCCAGGCGCCGGATGATCTCCTCGGTGTCATCGAGGACGATGTCGCGCTCGAAGGTATCTTCGGCGGAGATAGACTGCGTGGGACGGTTGGGCTCGACGGGATTCTCGTCGATGCCGAAGGCCAGCTCGCGCAGACGCGCGCCGTGGCGGCCGAAGCTCTCTTCGATCCGCGCCTGATCCATTGCACGCAGATCGCCGACGGTGTGGATGCCGATTCGGGAGAGGCGTTCCGCCGTGACCTTGCCCACGCCGGGCAGGCGTTCGACGGGCAGCGGCGGCAGGAAGGTGTCGATGTCTTCGGGCTGAATGACGAAGAGACCGTCGGGCTTTTTCCAGTCCGACGCGATCTTGGCGAGAAACTTGTTCGGCGCGACGCCGGCGGAGGCAGTGAGGTTCAGCTCGTCGCGAATGGCCTGGCGGATGGCTTTGGCGACCTTCGTCGCGGTGGGCAGGCCCAGTTTGTTCTCCGTCACGTCGAGGTAGGCTTCGTCGAGCGAGAGCGGCTCGATCAGGTCGGTGTAGCGGCGGAAGATCTCGCGGGTTTGCCGCGAGACGGCGCGGTAGCGAACGAAGTCGGGAGGAATGAAGACGGCCTGCGGACAGAGGCGTTCCGCGCGCACCGCGGGCATGGCCGAGCGGACGCCGAATTTGCGGGCTTCGTACGAGGCGGCGCAGACTACGGAACGCAGGCCGCGCCAGGCGACGACGACCGGCTTGCCGCGCAGGGAGGGATCGTCGCGCTGCTCGACAGAGGCGTAGAACGCGTCCATGTCGACGTGGACGATTTTGCGGAGCCTGGCCGCGGGCGGCAGATCGGGGGGAGAACGATTCGGCTCGCCTGGATCGAGAACAGCCATGGCCGAACGATAACAGGGCTGGATGGAGGATAGACGGCGGATGCTGCGGGTTTCTGGTGGGATGAAGCCAGGTTTTTGATTCGGCGAGAGTTAACCAATCTACCAACATCTCCTGATTTGCGGTAACAGAGCGGATGCCTGCTCGGTTTGTGGGAGAGACGCGGAGCAGTTCGGACCCTATACTGGGGCCACGAGGTCCCGCGGATGAAGGTAGACAAGAAATATCTGACGCTGGCAGCAGTGTGCCTGGGGCTCGTGGTGTTCATCAGCATCATCCTGGGACTGATCGAGAGGGCGAGACACCAGGGAGACGCGGAATTGTCGGTCGCGGCCAGCGCCGACGCGATGCCGTCAGCTGCTCCGGCAACCCCTGTGGCGCCAGCAGCGGCGGACACCGCCAACCCGGCGACGCCGCCAGTGTTTGGCGCGGCGCAGGACGATCCTGCCGGTTTCGACGGCCACATGTGGAACGCGAGCGTCGCTGACGTAGCCGGCCGGCGGGGGAAAGCGGAAGCCGGCTTCACGGTGGATTCCACGGCGTATAACGGGCCACTCGACCTGCCGACGATTATCTGGATGGGGATTGGGCTGCCGGCCAATCACAAGCGCGCGCAGGCCGACACTTTCGATCCGGCATCGTTCAGCGCAGCGCACTTCAGCACGGTGCGGCGAGGGCGCACGCAGTACATATTCGCGGACGGCCAGTTCGTGATGGCTGTGGTGGGCATCGACGCGGACCAGTATGAGAGGGTGAGGCAGAAGCTGGCCACCGCCGATCAGGAGATCCCCTCGCTGCGCGCGGAGCAGACCTTCGATCTGGCGGATGCGGGATCGGGGGTGCCACCGGATACGGTTTCGACGGAATGCTTCCGCAAGCCGAACACGAATACAAGGATCTATCTGGTGGAGAAGTGGAGCTCGAGCCTGCTGGGAGCAGTGACCTATCACCGCGTGTTCGTGGTCTATGTTCCCAACGCCGACTATATGGCGCTGCTGAACGAGGCCGGGCACGCGACGCAGACCGCAGCCGCGCTCCCAGCGACGCCTTAAACTGCGCTGGATCCACATTTTCCGGTTGAAGATCGCGACTTCGATGCCCCAGACTTTGCTGATCCGTCTGCACGGATCATTCAGACAGCGGGCATGCCCCCTTGCTCGGCCGCTCGAGAAAGTTGAGTGCGCCATGAAGACGTCGCTCTGCCTTGCCCTGGCCGCCGGGCTGGAATTCACAGCTGTTTCCGGAGCACAAACCTTTACAGCCACAGCCGCAGCCGCGCCGGGATCGGGCTCCTTTGCCACCCAAGCGAAGGTCGATATGGAAGATGCGCATCTGCTGACGGTCTTCCTCGGATTTGGCGTGTTCAATGCGAACTCCATTTTCCAGTTTCAGCAGCACACGAACTACGATCGGCAGGGTTGGTCGACGCGGCGGCTCGGCTATCTTTCGGAACAGCAGTTCGGCTATGCCCTGGCGCGCTTTGCGACGGAACGCGGCGAGCGCAGCCCAGCATGGGCAAAGCATCTGAACACGAACGTGGGCAGCTACTGGAAGCGTTCGATGGGATGGATCGCAGAAAACGGCGGACGGGGATGAGGCGCGGTCCGGCTTACGCCGTCGTCCGACGATCGGCGAGGAAGGCGTCGTCAAAGACGCAGAGGCTGTTGCGGCCGGAGTCTTTCACCATGTACATGGCGGCGTCGGCGTTGCGGAGGAGCTCTTCGGCGGTGCGGCCGCCCTCGGGGAAGATGGAGATGCCGACGCTGAGGGTCAGGTGAATGTTGCGTCCGCCGATGAGGATGGGCTGGGCGGCATTGCGAATGATCTGACGGCCACAGCGCTCGACGTCGTCGAGCGATCGGAACTCCGGCATGACGATGACGAACTCGTCGCCGCCCATGCGCGCCACGGTGTCGGAGTCGCGGACAGTGGCGAGCAGGCGCTGGCCGATGGTGGCCAGGAGCGAATCGCCGTCGACGTGGCCAAGCGAGTCGTTGATCTGCTTGAAGCAGTCGATGTCGAGGAGCAGAACGGCGACCTTCTCGTCGAGATTCTGCGCGCGCAGGATGGCCTGGCGCAGGCGCTCGTGGAGGAGGGTGCGATTGGCGAGGCCGGTGAGATGGTCGTGGTGCGCGAGGTAATGGACGTGTTCGGAGCGGCGACGGTGCTCGGTGACGTCGCGGCTGGTGACGGCGAGGCTCTGGCCGATGCGGACCACCTGAACGTTGAGCCACGTGCCCTGGATCATGTCGTCGTCGATGAAGATTTCGCAGGTGTAAGGAATGCCGGTGCGAACGACTTCGCGGTAGCGATGGATGAGGCCGGAGCGAATCATGAAGGGCCGAACCTGGGTAAGGACCTTGCCGTAGAGGGATTCGCGGGGCACGCCGAGGCGGCGTTCGGCGTTGGGATTGATGTAGCCGAAGGTGAAATCGGTGATGGCGCCGGAGGCGTCGGGAATGCCGTCGAAGATATAGAAATCGTCAAGGGAGGATTCGGCGGCAGCGTGGAAGCGGGCGTGGCCCGAGGAACGCCGGCGTTGGGGAAAAACGGCGTTGCAGAGAGCGACGGTGCGGTCAAAGAGACGTTTGGCGCGCATACCCAGCAAAGTGGCCCAGTTGACGGAAACTCCAGGACTTCCTCAAAAAATTGTAACGAATGGGAAACACCGCTCACTATCCCACGGCGGGGGTAGAAAGAGATTTCACCGATCCCGAGTCCCGCTATGGTTCGAGCGGATCTGCCACGCTGCTTCCGGCGGATCAGCCGCGAATCCATTGTTCAGGCGACTAATATATCGGTGATAAAATGTGGACGACCTTGCGACGCCGCAACTGTACGACGGAGTCTGTACGGAAAGTTGATGGAATCAGGGGAGGATGCTGATTTCAGAGTTGAATTCAATCCCAGTTCGCGGAGCCGGTTCCAGTGTTCGCTTCTTCATTCTTAAGAGTTGCCTGTCAGCGGTATTACTGGTCTTCACCGGCCCGGCTGGTTCGAATCATCTGGTCCATCGGAGGAAATCTTTCCCGGCAGTTTGAAGTTTTCAGAATTCTGTCGCGCCCCGCATTCCGATCCCTGGTCGAGGACGATCCGGTATTTCCCTTCAAGTATCTTTCGACCCGATACATGTTCCGGGGACTTCCCGCCCGTCACCGCGGCGAGAGTTTCGTCCACCATTTCCAGTTTCTTGAGGGTCACCTGCCGGCCAGCGTCCTGGACCAGCCGCATCCATTGGAGATGACGGTGTTCGAGCGCCGGGAAGGCGATCACGATTACACCGTCCGGCTGGACTGCGCGCCGCAGATATCCCGCTTTGAAGGTGAGCTGCGGCTGGCATTGCTGGTGAACGGTGTACCAATCTACTGCCTGCAATTCAGCATCGTTCCCGGCTGGGTCGTGCAGTCGCAGGAAAGGGATGCCATTTTCGTACTTCGGGTGCAGGGGCTGAAAGGGCAATACGAACTCGTTCGACGCGCTACCAAGGAACTGGAGGAAGTGGCTCCGCCGGCTCTGCTCATGGCGGCCCTGCAGGGGCTCGCGAGCGCCTGGGATATCCGCTCCATGGCAATGGTTTGTGCGAAACGCCAGTATTGTTATGTTGAGTCGGCCGACGGCCTGTTCACGCAGACTTACGACGACTTCTTTGCCGCGCTGGGGGCGACTCGCACCACAGACGACTTCTATTCCAGCCCACTTCCGCTGCCGTCCAAGCCGCTCGACCTAATCAGGAACGGCCACAAATCAAGAACGGTGAGGAAACGCGCATTCAAACTCCGGATTTCCGAAGAAGTGTGCGGGTGGGCGATTGCGAACACATCGGCGGCGGTCTCCGAGATGCCGACGGCTGGGACGGATGCGGGCATTGAGGAAGGTTCTATGGCGAGCTGACGGCTCGACCGTGAAGGCAGCCTGGGCCGCGGAGTAAAATCCGTGGCAACCTTCGCCGGAGCTGCCGATGCCCGCAAAAAACTCCAGTTCTGATATGAGCCCATGGATCGTGCCGGCCATGGTGGGGATGGTTGCGGTTCCCGCGCGTAGCCGCGTAGTTCATGGCGATGGATGCGCGCCGGGCGCAGCGAGCCGAACGGCTGCTGCGATTCCATCCGGCTTCGGCGCTGCGGGGAGCGGCACTGATTGAAGCAGCAATCGCGTACAAAAAGCTGCTTTCGCACGATCCGGCTGGATTTCCAGGGTATCTGGTGTTTCTGGTTTCCGGGGCGCTGGTGCTGGTGTGAGTCGCAGTCACATGGGCGGCGGCATCGTGTATGAGGCGATGACGGTGCAGGTCAACAGGAAGAAGGCTGTCAGAGAAGAGGAACGCACCTTCGCTTCGCGGTGACGCGAAACGCCCCATCCCGTGCTCTCTGCGGACGCACAAGGATGGGACGCCCAGGTTTCGGGACGAGATTGGCGTGGGTTGCGGATCTTAGCGCACAACGACGGTGGCGTAGATGACTCCATCGCTGTTCGCGCAGACGTAGTTGCCATCGATGATGCGCCACTCGTAGCCGTTGGGGGGACGGTGGAGATGATGCGCGCGCCAGTCATCGACACGCTCGCCGCGGCCCCAGTCTTCCTGGTGCATGTGGTAGCCCTTCTTCCACTCATCGTGGCGAACGTATTGCTGGTGATGCTGATCGTCGTGGTGATCCTGCGCGAACGCGGCGACGCCGCCGGTGAGGGTGAGGACGAGGGTGGATACAGCAAATGCCTGGGCAATTTTCTTCATGAAATCTCCTCGGGATTGGGATTCCGGGAAGGGTTTTGGCGTTGTTTGGCGTGATGGTTTTTGCCGGTTGCTCGCAAAGATGGGATCCGAATTTCGGAACGGGAATTCTTCGATAATTCATGCGGATGGACCGCCATGCGGCTGCGCCCATGCAGCCTCGGTGCCGGGCTCGGGGAGTAGAATCCGTGACAACCGAATCCGGCGATGCCTGCGAAGAACCCGAATCCGCGCGTGAGCCCATGGATCGTGCTGGCCATGGTGGGGATGGTCGCGGTTCCCGCGGGGATTGCGCTGCACGCGGTGCGGGTGGCGGGCACGCTGCAGATCTCGAGCGCGAATCCGACACCGCATGGGTACACGTGGAGCCTGCTGCTGTTTATCGTGCCGATTGCGGCGATCGCCGGATGGCTGCTGCCAGGCGAAGGGATCGAGGTGCCGCGGCGCGCATTCTGGCGGACGATCGGGATCCTGGCGCCGCTGGGATGCGCGCTGGATTTCTTTTTCGCGCACCGGTTCTTCATTTTTCCGAACCCACGGGCGACGCTGGGAATTGGAGCTCCGGCGCTGGGCGGTGCGGTTCCGGTGGAGGAGTACGTTTTCTACTTCACGGGATTTGTCGCGGTGCTGCTGCTGTATCTGTGGCTGGGCGAGTACTGGCTGGCGGCGTACGGCGTGCAGGACCACGCCGGCGAAGCGCGGCGCGTGGATCGCCTGCTGCAGTTTCATCCGGCATCGGCGGTGGTGGGCGCGGCGCTGCTCCTGCTGGCCATTGCGTACAAGAAGCTGCTGTCGCCGTCGCCGGAGGGATTTCCTGGCTATTTCGCGTTTTTGGTGGCGGGGGCGCTGGTGCCGTCGGCGATGCTGTTTCCGGTGGCACGGCGCTTCATCAACTGGCGCGCGCTGAGCATGACCATGCTGCTGCTGGCGATGATCAGCCTGATCTGGGAGGCGACGCTGGCCGTGCCTTACGGGTGGTGGGGCTTTCGGCCGCGGGCGATGGTGGGAGTGTTCATCGGCGCGTGGTCGGGGCTGCCGGTGGAAGAGGTGGTGGTGTGGAT
>DATJTG010000124.1:0-17389 GCA_035503555.1 Acidobacteriaceae bacterium
AGGAGTTTGGGACGACCATCGCGGACTTCGAGCGCCGCATGGCCCCGGACTACTTTGAGGTCGGCGCATCAGGGCGCCGCTACAGCCGCGGATTCATTCTGGCCACGCTGGCCGAAGCGCCGCTCGACGATGCGGACGCGGTCGGTTGGGAGTGCAGCGACTTCAACCTGATCGAGGCGGGCGAGCGAACCTATCTGCTCACCTACACGCTGCGGCAGTGGCAGCGCGTGACCCGCCGCGCGACGCTTTGGCGCAAATCCAGCGAGGGATGGCAGGTTCTCTATCACCAGGGAACGATCGCGACCGGGCGCGAGGACGACTCGCTGCCGGGGGAGGACGAGAAGCCGCATCCCCCGGAGGAGTGGCCGCACGCACGCGTCAGACCAGCTCACGCACGCGTTCGTGCAATTGGGTGAGCACGATCTTGCCGCGATTCGGCTCGCCGCGAGCGAGTGCTTCGGCTAGCTTCGCCGCCTGGCCGGCTTTCACTTTGGCCGGCATGGGCGGGGTAAACTGATCGACCACCGCCTGGATCAGCACAGGTCCGGCCTGGCTCAGAGCCTCGTCAAGCTGCCGCCCGCATGTCTTCGGCTCCGCGATCTCCATGGCCTGCAGGCCGGCTCCGCGGGCGATGGTGACGAAGTCAGCCGGATACAGATCGCAGGCGTACTCGGGATTCCCCAGGAAGATCATCTGCTCCCATTTGATCTGGCCCAGTGTGTTGTTCTGAATCACGAGGACCTTGATGTTGAGCTTGTAGGCGGCGAGCGTGATGAGCTCGCCCATCAGCATGCTCAGGCCCCCGTCGCCGATAATGCAGAACACCGGCCGGTCGGGATACGCGACCGCTGCGCCGATCGCGTACGGTAGTCCGCACGCCATGGTGGCCAAATTGCCGGAGCAGCTGTGCATCTGGCCGCGCAGGGCGGGGATATAGCGCGCCCACCATGTGGTGATGGTGCCCGAGTCGGAGGTTACGATGGCATTGGCGGGCAGTCGCTTGCCGAGTTCCCAGCCGACGACCTGGGGCTTCATGGGCTTGGCGGTGTCGGAGGCGCGATTCTCGAGCAGCTTCTCCCACTCCTTCTTCGCTTTCTGCGCCTTTTTCAGAAAGCCCTTGTCGTGCGGCTTCAGCAGCGGCAGCAGCGCGCGCAGGCAGGCGCGGGTATCGCCGAGCAGGCCGACGTCGGCGGGATAGCGCAACGAGATGCGCTGCGGATCGAGGTCGATCTGCACGCACTTCGCCGATCCCGGCTCGGGCAGGAACTCGACATAGGGGAAGGAACTGCCGATGATGAAGAGCGTGTCGCAGCCTTCGAGCGCGTCCTGCGAAGGCTCGGTGCCCAGCAGGCCGATGCCGCCGGTGGTGTACGGGCTGTCGTCAGGAACTGCAGCTTTGCCGAGCAGCGACTTGATGATCGGCGCGCCGAGCATCTCCGCCGCCTTTTCGAGTTCGGCCGTCGCGTGCAGCGCGCCCTGGCCGGCGAGAATCGCAATGCGCTTGCCGCGATTCAGGATGTCGGCAGCGTGGTCCAGATCCACGCGCGAGGGCAGGCGATCGGAGAAGGCCGGCGTCGCCGTGGTGTGATGCGGAGGGTTGCGCTCCGAGCGCCCCTTCTTCACCGACTGCACCTGGATGTCGACCGGGATGGTGATGTGCGCGACGCCGCGCTTCTCGAGCGCGGTGCGGATGGCGAGATCGGCGACAGCCTCCATGTGGGCGCCGTTCATCACCCGCTCGTTGTATTCGGCGACATCGATAAAGAGCTTGTCGAGGGCGACGTCCTGCTGGGTGAAGGTGCCGATCAGGTCGGAGTGCTGCAGGCCGGTGATGGCGAGCACCGGCGCGTGATCCATTTTGGCGTCGTACAAGCCGTTGAGCAGGTGGATGCCGCCCGGCCCCGACGTGGCAATGCAAACGCCCAGGCGGCCGGTGAATTTGGCATAGGAGCAGGCGGCAAAGGCGGCGGCTTCCTCATGCCGCACGTGGATGAACCGGATGCGGTCTTGATTCTGCCGCAGCGATTCGAAGACGCCGTTAATCCCGTCGCCAGGCAGGCCGAAGATGGTGTCGACTCCCCACGCGATCAGGCGTTCCACCAAAATATCGGAGGCATTCATGCAGAGTTCTCCTGCTGGGTTGGAAGCACGGAGGCGAGAGTGAGTTGTCGGACACGAGGTTGAGGAGCGATTCGACGGAAACAGGGATGCCGGCGCCGCCCATCAACTGCTATGCTGCCGCTCATGAAGCAGCTTCTTGCGATAGCAGCGATCTGCATGACGGTGGCAGCGAGCGCTCAGACAGGCGGTTCAATCGACGTCCCATCCGGTGCGCGCATGGTGCTGGAAGCGCGCGGGTCGGGCGTTCAGATCTATGCCTGCACGGCGAGCGACGGTGGTGCGAAATGGGTGCTGGAGGGTCCGGAAGCGAAGCTGCTGAATGCCGAAGGTAAACCAATCGGCACACACTTTGCGGGGCCGACGTGGAAGCTAAACGATGGCAGCCGGGTGCAGGGCACCGTGGTGGCGAGCCGGCCCGCAGCGCAGGCCGGAGCCGTACCGTGGCTGCTGCTGCGGGCTAATCCCGGTACCGCGACAGGCAAACTGGCTGACGTCGTGTATATTCGGCGAACCGAAACCGAGGGTGGCGGCGCCGATGCATCCGCGTGCCATACCAGTGCGGATGTCGGAAAAACCGTCCGTGTACCCTATCTGGCGAAATACTCGTTCTACGCCGCGCAATCTTCGCGCTGATCCATTGAGAATTCATCCGAGCGTTCGCCTGATTGCGCAATCTCGTGCATCTAACCCTGCGCAGGCCAGTTCCAGCGCAGGTCGTTAGCTGACCCAGTCCCCGGGTTTTCTCCTGCCTCGATGAGTTGGCCGATGCAGGAGAACCGAATGACGCGCAATCTGCGACTCGTTTGCCTGAGCGCGATGCTGTGCACGGCAACGGCATTCACTCAGGTCGCCACGGCGCAAGGCTCCAACAACTCCGACGTGGCGTATGTTTACGTGGCCAGCACGGCGCCGAACAGCAATACCGCAGAAATTCAGGGTTATGCCGCCGCGGCGAATGGAGCGCTGACGCATATTGCCGGCTCGCCCTTTTCCGCCAACGTAAACAGCATGGCGGTGAACGGCAAATACCTGTTTGGGTCGAATAACAATGGCGTGGATATCGATGCGTACACGATCGAAGCGAACGGCGCGCTCACCTGGTCGTCGCAAAGCGACGTAATCCAGGGAGAAAATTGCGACACCCCGGGGTCACTCTTCCTCGATCACACGGGCCAGGCTCTTTACAACGTGGATATCTACGGCAATGACTGCGCGAACTCGACCTGGCAGGCTTTTTCGGTCGGGAGCAAGACCGGTGCGCTCACGTTCAGGGACTACGCCGGAGCAAGCCCGGAATACGCTGCGCCGCTGCGGTTCATCGCAAACAACCAGTTCGCCTATGGGGCGAGCTGCTACCACTTTTATCCGGCAATCTTTGGGGTGCAGCGGGGCAGCAACGGATCGCTGACAATGTTGAATCTCGAAGCGCCGTATCCGGCATCGCCCGAGGGCGAAGGCTGGTGCCCCGCTTCGACAGCAGCGGATCCGGCGAACCATCTGGCCATTGCCATGGCACTCGAACCCGCTTACGGCGAAGTGGAAACCTATCAACTCGCGTCGTACACCGTTGGCGGCTCGGGCAATCTGATGACGAACAATACCTCCGCGAATATGCCGGCGGTCCAGGTGGGCACGGTGTCTGACCTGAGCATGGCGCCGTCGGGAACGCTCCTCGCGGTTTCGGGGGCGAAGGGCCTGCAGGTATTTCATTTCAACGGAGCGAATCCGGTGACGCCGTATACCGGGCTGCTGACCTCGGTCGAGGTGGACCAGATCTTCTGGGACAACAGCCATCACCTGTATGCGATCAGCCGAAGCGCAGGAAAGCTGTGGGTTTTCACTGTGACCGCGACCACGCACAGCGAGGCGCCGGATTCGCCGTATGCTGTGAGCGATCCGGGTGCGCTGATCGTGCAGCCGCTGCCATGAGAGGCAGCGAGGAGCGGTCAGCGAAAAGCTGTCAGCAAGAGACTGTCAGCGAAAAACTGTAAGCGAAAGGCTGCAAGCGAACAGCCAGAAGCCAGAAGCCAGAAGCTAGCACTCAGATTTCCAGGATTACCGGCATGATGAGCGGCCGGCGGCTGGTGTTCTTCTGGATGTAGCGCTTGAGGTCGATGCGGATCTTTTCCTTGATCACGCCGTAGTCGGCCTTTTCTTCGGCGCTGGAGTTGTCGAGGGTCTGGGTGACGACCTGGCGCGCGCCCTCCATCAGATCGGGCTCGCCGCCGACGAAGCCCCGGCTCACCAGCTCAGGCTGGCGTTCGACCTTGCCGCTGAGCTTGTTGATGGTGAGGATGGGCAGCACAATGCCGTCTTCAGAAAGATGACGGCGGTCGCGGATGACGAGGTCCTCGACCACGTCGGCCGTTGAGCCGGAGTCGATGCAGACGCGGCCCGCGGTGACTTTGCCGTTTTTCGTGGCGTTGTCGCGATCCAGCTCGAGGACTTCGCCGTTTTCGAGCGTGAGCGCGAGATCGACGACACCCAGGCGCTGCGCGACTTCGGCGTGCTTCTTCAGATGCCGGTAGTCGCCGTGGACGGGGATGAAGAACTTTGGCCGCAGCAGATTGATCATCAGCCGCTGCTCTTCCTGGCTGGCGTGGCCGCTCACGTGGATGAGGCCGTTGGAGCCGTCGTCGTAGATCACTTCGGCGTCGCGGCGGCAGAGGTGGTCGATGACGCGGAAGATGCTCTTCTCGTTGCCGGGAATGACGCGCGAGCTGAGGACGACGGTGTCGCCGGCCTGGATCTTCGCGTGCTTGTGGTTGTCGACCGCGGCGCGGCTGAGCGCGCTCATGGGCTCGCCCTGCGTGCCGCTGATCAGGAGCATGATCTGCTCGGGCGAATAGTCATTGACCTGGCCGGGATGAATGAGGAGTCCGGCGGGCAGGTCGAGGTAGCCAAGATCCTGAGCGATCTCCGACGACTCGATCATGGAGCGGCCGATGATGGCGACCTTCCGGCCGTGATGGCGGGCCAGATCGAGCGCGATGCGAATGCGGTAGATCGACGAAGAGAAGCAGCTGAAGAAGAGCTTCTTCTTCGTGCGCGAGAAAATCTCGTCGAGGCGCGGCTTCACCGCCCATTCCGAAGGCGTGTAGCCGGGGCGATCGACGTTGGTCGAGTCCTGCAGCAGCGCCAGCACTCCGCGCTGGCCGTATTCGGCGAAGCGGTGCAGGTCGAAGGCCTTGCCGTCCGGCGGCGAGAGGTCGATCTTGAAGTCGCCGGTGTGGACGATGATGCCGACCGGCGTCTCGATGGCGAGCGCGACGCAATCCACCAGCGAGTGCGTGACGCGGATGGGCTCGATGGCGAAGGGCCCGAGGGTGAACTTCGCGCCGGGGGTGATCTCGATCAACTCGGTGTCGTCGAGCAGGGCATGCTCTTCCAGCTTGCCCTCGACGTAGGCGAGCGTGAATTCGGTGCCGTAGACGGGCACGTTCAGCTCGGAGAGGATCCAGGGCAGGCCGCCGATGTGATCTTCGTGGCCGTGTGTCAGGATGATGGCGCGGACCTTCTCGCGATTCTCGACCAGGTAGGAGATGTCGGGGACGACGATGTCGACGCCGAGCAGCTCCGACTCGGGAAACATGAGGCCGGCGTCGATGACGATGATGTCGTCTTTGTAGCGGAGCGCGAGGCAGTTCATGCCAAATTCGCCGAGCCCGCCCAGGGGGATGATTTGTAGTTTTGCGTCAGCCATTGGAAGGACTTGCCGTCCGGGCGGAGGCGCCAGCGGCGCGACTGCCAGATTGGATAACGTCGTGGTGGCACGTTATCGACGGGAAGAGACAGAATAGCAGCCTGGAGTGGTCAGGCGCGGAACAGATGCTGTTGATGAGGGTGAAAACACAGAGCCGCAGAGCGGCTCTCCCTGGGGATTAGTCGTTGCCGGAAGCGGAAGGGTAGTAACCCTGCTTGGCGTCCACGGTCAGGCCAGGCAGGCCTTCCACACGCACATCGATATTGTGGTACTTGCCGCTGATCGTGGGCTGGTGGCTGTTGTAAATGAAGGTGTAGGCTCCGCGCACCGACTCGGTGATGGCGACAAACGCGTTCTGAATCCCGTTTTCGCTCAACTCCGCCTGGAGATCGCCGCCTGTCATCAGCGCGTAGCGGGGCAGAACGTTCTCCGGTTTCAGGAAGGGCAATTTCGCGCGGTCGAGGTAGCCGATACCCCAAAGCGAAGCGTCGCCAACTTCGGTTCCGTAAACCGCGATGTTGTTCTGGAGCAGATACTGGAGCACCTCTTTTTGAGACGCTTTGCTGCGGACATTCTTTCCGTCGCTGACCACATAGATAATGCGCCGGCGGCCGCGAGGCTGGCTCGAAAGCTGCTCTGCCGCGAAAAGAATCGCGTCGTTGAGGGGGTGAATTTCCTTGGGAAGATTCACGAAGCCATTAGCATTGCCATGTTCCGGAGCCAGTGTGGGATCAACCAGTTGGCCATTCACTGTGGGACCCGCAGTCATGGGGTCGTCACCCATGGAGGGTACGCCCATTTCCTGGCCCGGGCGCTGCGCCTGCACGAGGGCGGCCGGCAGCCGATTGCCTGCGGCTCCGGTGAAATTCGTGATCAGATCCGGCCCGGTACCGGAATACGTGATCACCGCGACGGAGTCAGACGGCACTAACGCCCCGGCTACGGCCGAAAGGCTCTGATTCACCTTCTGCATCACGTCCGCAGGCAGAGTGGCATCGATGACGAAGGCGACGGAAAGCGGAAGGGCATCCGTCGAAAAATACCAGGGATGCTGCAGAACCCCGTCTTCGTAGATGCGAAAGCGCCAGTCAGGCAGGCCGGAGACGAGGTGGTTGTGTTTATCGCGAACAACGACCGGCACTTCGACCGCGTTCACTGGGATATGGATGGTGGTAATCTCGCTGGCGCCCTGGCCGGGAGGAGGGACTGTCGTCGGCGGAACGTAATCCGGCGGCGGGCCCTGCTGCGCTGCGGGGGCGCCCCCATTGGCCGGCGGAGTTGCCTGGCCCGGGGCGGCTTCAGCTCCAGCGCCTATACCGGGCGTGACGCCGCTGGTCAGGCTCTTGAGCGAATCGGACGAGTTGCTCTGCGGCGCCGGAGCGTTGGGTGGCGGAGTCTGCTGGGCCTGAGGAGCCGGAGCGTTGGGAACAGCTGGTTCCGACTGCGCAATAGCGGCCCCGGCAAAAAGAACACATAAAGCGCCAATCCAAGCGAAGCGCATCGACTTCTGACCCCTCATCCGTACCTTCCAGATCCGCATAGCACCTTCAATCCTGGGTAGTCTCCCGGGGACGCCGCGATCCGCATCCATGATAGTGAGATGCGCCGCAAACCGGGACCCGGACAGAGGCGTATGCTCAAGATTATCAGAGCTTCCCCGGAAGCTGATTTTCCATAACCCATCGGCAATCGATTCCGTCTAAGAGGGCATGGTTGTGCGCCATCCGTCCATTTTCGGCATTGCAGTTCTGGTTCTGGCCATCTCTGTTCCTCTGACGTGGGGACAGTCGGTTCCGTCACCGGATGCGCCGCCGGTGAGCACGGTTCCGGCCGACAATTCCTCCGTCGATACCACGAATCCCCGGGAGACCCTGCACGTCACCTCGAACCTGGTGAGCGAGTATTTCACGGTTCGCGATAACCATAACGCCCTCATTCCTTACCTGACCAAAAATGACTGTACGGTGTGGGAAGACAAGCAGCAGCAGAAGATCTCGAACTTCGTCGCTGAGGCGAACCAGCCGCTGACCCTCGGCATTCTGGTGGATACCAGCGGCAGCCAGCAGTACGTGCTGCCCCTCGAGCAGCAATCGGCCAATGAGTTCCTGAAGCGCATTCTGCGGGCGAAGGATGAGGCCTTCGTGGTCAGCTTCGACGTGGGCGTCAATCTGGAGCAGGATTACACCAATGATGTCCGCCAGCTGCAGCACGCCATCAATCGAGTCCAGATCAATACAGCGGCAGGCGGCGGCTCGGCGGGCGTTCCTGGCATCGGCGAGGGTCCGGTTCCCACCCAGGGCCAGGCGAAGGGAACGGTGCTCTACGACGCGGTTTATGAGGTTTCGAACGACAAACTGCGCTCCGAGACCGGGCGAAAAGCATTGATCCTGCTTACCGATGGCGAAGACGAGGGCAGCGATACGAAGCCGAAGGCGGCCATCGCGGCAGCGGAAAACGCCAACGCCATCATTTACGTGATTCTGATTGCCGATCGCGGGCAGTATTTCGGATACGGCCTGGGCTACACCGGCGACCTGCAGATGAGACAGCTGACCGAGGCGACCGGCGGCCGCGTCATCAACGTCGGCAACAACGGCAAGAAGCTCGAAGATGCCTTTGACCAGATCGAAGAGGAACTGCGCACCCAGTACTACCTCCAGTACACCCCGATCAACCACACGATGGACGGCCGCTTCCGCCAGGTCGATGTCTTCTGCAATGACAAAGCCGAGAATCAGAGTGCGAAATTGAAGGTCCAGGCGCGCAAGGGTTACTTCGCCGTGCCGGACGACAACGGGCAATAGGAAGGCAGCAGGCGGGCCGCAGGTGAGCGAGTCGGCACTTTGACGGTGCCATTGGGAAGTCAGGCGGGGAACTCTTCCTAAATGCCCGACGCAGCTGCGCTTTGAGAGCGGAAACGCGCGCGGATCGCCCCCCACTCCTCCGCCGTGATCTCCCACACTTCGCTGGGCAGTCGTCCTGAGACGAGGTCGCGTTCCTCGAGGGCGACCATTCGCATCCCGGTCTTCTCGGAAATGCGGCGCGAAGCGGCATTCGCGACCGCCTTCGGCGCGCGCAAAGTCTTAAAACCCAGCTCGTCGAACCAGTAATCATTCACCGCGGCAACCGCCTCGGTCATCAGGCCCTGACCCCGATACGGTGGGGCAATCCAGAACCCCCGGTTCTCATTCTCGCCGCGGATGAGGGCGATCGCGCCGATGACGGCATCCGGCTGCGCTTTCCGGCGCAGCGTCCAGTGCCACTCATCGCCCCGATCCATCGCAGGAAGGGCGCGATCGCGGAGGTACGTGAGTGCGCCGTCGGGCGGATAAGGCCATGGCACCACCGCGTTCAGAAAACGGACGATCTCCCACTGAGGGAAGATCTGCTGCACCTGATCGGCGTCGGCAAGATCCAGGGGACGCATCCAGAGACGGGGCGTTTCGAGCGGCGGGATCATGCTCCAGCGTAGCCTGGAGCGGGCACAGGCGCACCGAACGAGGCGCGCCTGCGCAGGAAGCAGCGGGGGGCTTAGTTCAGCTTCGAGGAGCCAGGTTTCACGCTGCCACAGTCAGAGCTGATGAACTTCGAGTGGATGGTGGTATGGATCGTCATCGCCTGCGGCAAACTCCCGCCGCTGACCGTGGATGTGGCCTCGCCGTGCATGGAGGTTTCGCTGTCGAGGGTCATGTCCACGTGGATTTTCATATTCATGCCCTGCTGCATCGTGCAGCTCGTGTCGAAGGTGAAGTGATGCCCGTCCTGCTGCAGGTTGTCGTTGGAGCAGTTCTGCGGCATCGGGCCGCGGCGGTTCTGCATGTTCTGGAACGACTGCTTCCAGGTGTCCTCGGTCATGCAGGACTGCGTGGAGACGGCGTGGGAGTTCCCGGCCCCGCCGGGCATTCCCGACATGTCAACGTTCACATCCTGCTGCCACAAGCCCATTTTCATGGGCGGCGGGCCGGATTGGGCTGAGGCGAGAGCGGCGAAGGAGAACAGCGCCGCGAGAGCGGCAGGCACGGCGAGACGCAGGTTCATGGGTGGCTTCCTGTGCGAGATTTTCCTGCACAGCAGCAGGGGCGAGCGAACGGTGAGCAGTTTTATAGCACAGGCCAATTTCTGGAGGCTAGTAGAAGGTTGGCGTGATTCATGGAGCAGACGGGTTCTGGATTGCGCCGTTGCGCAGTGCCCAGGCGGCGAATCCAGCAGGTGCATTGCGGATACCCGCGATGTTGGCGCCGTGGACCGCGGCAATCTGCTGCCAGGCGATGCCGCCGAGATCCGCCTGGCGGAGATCGGCGTCGGTCAGGTTCGCGGCGTCCAAGCGCGCACCCTGCAGGTTACTGCCCGAGAGATCGGCATCGCTGAGGTCGGTGTGCTCGAATTCAACGGACTGGAGATTGCTGTTGCGCAGGTTGGTGAAGTGAAGGCTGGCCCAGGTGAGATCGGCGCCGTGGAGATCGCTGCTGCGCAGGTCAGCGGCGCTGAAGCTGGAGCGCGCGAGGCGGGCGCCCGGGAGGCGGACTCCCTGCAGGAAGGCTGACGATACGTCGACGCCGGTGAGAGCCACGTGGTCGGCGTTCAGCTCCTCGAGGGCGTCCATGCGGCCGCCGCTGCCACCTTTGCCCTCGGCGGTGTTGATCACCTGCCAGGCTTCGTAATGACGCTGCTGCACGCGGTGGCGGCCATCGCTGAACCAGAAGATCACGGCAATCAGGACCGAGAAGCTGCCGAGATATTCGAGAACCTGGAGGAAGCTCCAGTTGCCGAGCAGCCAGGCGAGCCACTGCCAAAGCCAGTCGACCGCGAGGAAAGGCCGCAGCGCCGGATGGCGACCTTTCAGCTCCGCCCACGGTGTTGGGCGACGCGGCCTGTGGTGGTCGAGCATAAGCGAAAAGGGCGGCCTAGGCGGTTTCCGTTGCCGCAGCTCCCAGGGGCAGCATGGCTGCGCCGAGAATGCCGGCATCCGTCACCTGAGCAGCGCAAATATGCGTTTTGCCGGCTTCGAAAACCGCGGGATCCGCGGGCATCGACATGCGGTAGACGTAGCTCATTTCCTTCACGATGGCGAACATGCGCGGCGCGAAGAGCGGCCACGCGGCCACCACGCCGCCGCAGAGTACGTAGAGCGGCAGATCGAGGGCGTTGATGAGGTTGGCGAGCGAGAGGCCCAGCGCCCAGCCCACTTCGTCGAAGATCTTCAGCGCCCGCGCATCGCCGGCCTGGGCCATCGCCGCCACGGTGGAGGACGTGAGCGGGCCGGCTGAGCCGTTGCCGCCGCTCTCCGGAATGCCGAGCTGGTGCGCGCGGCGAACGATGGCCGTCGCGGAGGCATACATCTCGAGGCAGCCGCGCGCGCCGCAGGGGCATTGCGGGCCGTTGGGATCGATGGGGCCGTGGCCGGATTCGCCGGCTGCGCCCTGCATCCCCTGCCAGATTTTGCGGTCGAGAATGATGCCGCAGCCGACGCCGGTACCAAGAGTGAGAGCGAGAAGGGAATCGACGCCGAAGGATTTGCCCGCGCCCAGCATGAATTCGCCGTAGGCGGCGAGGTTTGCATCGGAGTTCACCTGCACCGGACGATGCACGCGGCGCTCCAGTTCGGAGCGCAGATTGAGGCCGTCGAAACCGGGGAGATTGGGCGGATGATGGAGGACGCCGAGGGGTAACTCCAATGGGCCTGGGCTGCCGACGCCGATGCCGTGCAGTTCGCCGCTCTGGCGTTCGACAATCTGCTGAATCGATGAGGCCATATCGTCGAGTACAGCCTGCGGGCCTGCGGAGAGACGAGTAGGAAGATTAATCAGGTCCAGGCGCTCGCCGGCGGGTGTTACGGCGGCAATGCGAAGGTTCGTGCCCCCAAGATCGATTCCAATGCAATAGGACGTCATAAAGATCGAAAACCCACCTAATCGAAAACCCACGTGATGATCGAACCCATCATACGCGGGCCGGATTAAGCGCGGAAAGCGGATTTCCCGCATGGGGCGGTATGAATGCGCAGGGAGACGACGGGATCGAATATGATGGTGCGGGCGCGCTCTGTTCACTCACCGCCGTGGGATGGGATCGCCGGCAGGGACGAATCCGGGAGCGCCCGGCAGCATCCCATTGAACAGAACTCGGCCAGACCCACCGGGATCCGCCAGGAATTGCGACCAGGCTCGGCAAGACTCGTCCGGGGATTCACTCACAACAACCGATTACAAGAAGGAGATACCTATGCTACGCACCGCGAGCGCCGTCTGGCGCGGAGGACTGAAGGACGGCAAGGGCACGATTTCCAGCCAGAGCGGCGTGCTGAAGGATACGCAATATTCGTTTGGTACTCGATTCGAAAGCGGCGTCGGCACGAATCCCGAAGAGCTGATTGCCTCGGCCCACGCAGGCTGCTTCACGATGGCGCTCAGCGCGCAGCTGGGCAACGCCAACCTCACGGCGGAATCGCTGGAGACGACGGCGGAGGTGAAGTTCGAAAAGACCGACGACGGTTTTGCCATCACGGCGATTCACCTCGTCACGCGGGCGAGGGTGCCGGGCGCGACCGCGCAGAGCTTCGAGACGGCCGCGCAGAACGCGAAGAACGGCTGTCCGATTTCGCGCCTGTTCAAGGGCAACACCAACATCACGCTCGACGCGAAGCTGGTCTAACGGCAGCGTGTAGCGTTTAACGTGCAGGAAAAGCAGTGGAGCGCTGCCTGAGACAGGCGGCGCTTGCTGTTTTCGGGCAAGCTGCCGCGGGCTGCGATAATTTCCAGAAAGACGGCATGGAACCTGTTACGCACTTTCTAACCGGCGCGTGTCTTGGGCGCTCCGGCTTCAATCGAAAGACTGCCTATGCGACGCTGGCCATGACCCTGGCGGCCGAAGCGCCGGACATCGACGTCGTCTGGGGATTCCGCGGGCCGGTCGCCGGATTGCAGCACCATCGCGGCATCACGCATACGCTGATCGCCGCGCCGTTTATGGCGCTTCTTGTCGTGGGGTTCGTCTGGCTCCTTCATCGGTTCCGGCGCAAAGATCCGATCATCCCGCCCCGCTGGGGCTGGATTTGGCTTTGCGCGGTCATCGCGCACCTGAGCCATCTGCTGCTCGATTTCACGAACAACTATGGGCTGCGGCCTTTCTATCCGTTTAACGGGCACTGGTACGCGTGGAGCATTGTCTTCATCTTCGATCCGGTCATCTTTCTGGCTCTGCTGGGGGCGCTGGTGATGCCCTGGCTGCTGGGGCTGGCGGATCGCGAAATTGGGGCGAAGAAGAAGCCGTTCCGCGGACGCGCCTGGGCTGTCGCAGCGCTGTCGCTCGTGGTGGTCTGGTGGGGGCTGCGCAATGCCGAACACGCGCACGCGCTCGAATTAGTGAAAAACGGCGACGCCACGCGCGAGCCGCTGCTGCGGGCGGCGGCGGAAGCGAGCATGGTCAATCCCTTCCGCTGGCATGTGGTGATGGAGACACAGGACTACTACCAGACGGCTTCAGTGCAAACCCTCCACGACGACGTGGAGACGGACCCCCAGACGGACGTGATCTACAAACCACCCGTGACGCCCGCTGTGGCCGCAGCGAAACAGTCGTACCTGGGCAAGGTCTATTTGAACTGGTCGACCTGGCCGCTCACCGAAGATCGTGGGCCCATCCAGGCGCCGGGCGCCGACTTCGCGCCCAAGCCGGACTGGCACACGGTGGAATTCCAGGATCTGCGCTTCAGCCACGGGGCGATCACCATGAAGCACAACGAGGAAAACCCGCCGCTGAGCGGATGGGTCTATGTGGGTCCGCAAAACGAGATTGAAGGGATGTTCATGGAAGGGAAAGAGCAGAAGTAAAAGCTGGGAGCTGGCGGTATGGAATCGCGGCTTGACCGCGGCTGCCCGGGTCCGCAGAATGGAAGCAGCAGAATTTTCGGGGGACAGAGGGTGCGATGGGCGCTTATTGGCTGATTGTGGCGGCGGTTCTGAGCCGGGTGTTGCCGCACCCGTGGCTGAACTTCACGGCGGTGGGCGGCGGCCTGCTGTTCTTCGGCGCGCGGCGTCCGCTGCGCGAGGCCATCTGGCCGGTGCTGGCGCTGATGGCGACAGACTTCTACCTGACGACAGTCTTTTACCACTATCCCTGGCACACCAGCGCCTATCTGATCACGTGGGCCTGGTATGCCGGCGCGATCGTGCTCGGCCGATTGATGCTCAGCCGGCAGGTTACGGCGGCGCGCGTGATTGCCGCACCGCTCATCGCGTCGACGAGTTTTTTTCTGGTGAGCAATTTCGCGGCCTGGATTGAGATGTATCCGCACACGATGGCGGGGCTGACGGCCTGCTATGCCGCGGCGCTGGCGTTCTATCGCAACGATGCGTTGTCGACGGTGCTGGTGACCGGGTTGGCATTTGGGCTTCCGGCGTTGGCGAGGCGGATGGTGGAGCAGCGGGCGCACAAGATCGCAATCTAGGGACAATCGCAAAGGGCGCCCCACATCTGCGAACACCGCGCAGATGTGGGGAACCCAAAGTGGAATGGAGAAGGACAAGGAAAAGCCACCCGCGATGGGTGGCTTTCTCCTTTTGGACTCGGTGCTATTTTTGCTTGCCAAGCTGTCGCAGCACGTACTGCAGGATGCCTCCGTGCTCGAAGTAGAGGATCTCCTGCGGTGTGTCGATGCGCACGGTGGCTTCGAACTCCTTCGTCTTGCCGTCGGCCGTGGCGCGAACCTTCAGGGATTTGCCGCCGGAGAACTTCGCGTCGAGCATGGCCTTGAGGCCGGGAAAGTCGAAGGTCTCCTCGCCGGTGAGACCGAGGGACTCGACGTTCTCGCCCGACTTGAACTGCAGCGGCAGGATGCCCATGCCGACGAGATTCGAGCGGTGAATGCGCTCGAAAGACTCGGCGATGACGGCGCGCACGCCGAGCAGCCTCGGACCTTTGGCCGCCCAGTCGCGTGACGAGCCGGAGCCGTATTCCTTGCCGGCGAGGATGATGAGCGGAGTGCCGCGTTCGGCGTACTTCACCGATGCGTCGAAGATGGACATGCCCTCGCCTTCGGGCAGCAGTCGCGTGACGCCGCCCTCGGTGCCGGGCGCGAGCTTGTTGCGCAGGCGCACGTTGGCGAAGGTTCCGCGGACCATCACTTCGTGGTTGCCGCGGCGTGAGCCGTAGGAGTTGAAGTCCGTGGGTTTCACGCCGTGCTCGGTCAGGTACTTGCCGGCGGGCCCGTTGAGCTTGATCGATCCGGCAGGCGAGATGTGATCCGTCGTGACCGAGTCGCCGAGGACGGCGAGAACGCGTGCTCCGCTGATGTCCTTCACGGGCGCGGGCTGCGCGGGCATGCCGTCGAAGTACGGCGCTTTGCGGATGTACGTGGAGTCGCCTTCCCACTGGTAAACGTCGCCGGTGGGGAAGCTGAGCTTTTGCCAGTTGGCATCGCCGTGGGTGACGGTGGCGTACTCCTTCGTGAAGCTGTCGGAGCTGATTGCCGAGGCGATGACGCTGGACACTTCCTGCTGGGTCGGCCAGATGTCTTTGAGGAAGACAGGCGAGCCGGATTTGTCCTTGCCGATGGGGTCCTTGTCGAAGTCGTGATCGATGCGCCCGGCGAGCGCGTAAGCGACGACCAGCGGCGGGGACATGAGGTAGTTGGCGCGCACGTCGGAGTTGATGCGGCCCTCGAAGTTGCGATTGCCGCTGAGCACACTGACCGCGACGAGCGAGTGTTTCTCGATGGATTTGGCAATGTCTTCCGGCAGCGGGCCGGAGTTGCCAATGCAGGTGGTGCAGCCGTAGCCGACAGTGTTGAAGCGCAATTTGTCGAGCCACTGCGTCAGGCCGGACTTGTCGTAGTAATCGGTCACGACGCGCGAGCCGGGCGCGAGCGAGGTCTTCACCCACGGCGGAACGCTGAGGCCTTTCTCGACGGCTTTCTTTGCGAGCAAACCGGCAGCGACCATCACGGATGGGTTCGAGGTGTTGGTGCAACTCGTAATGGCGGCAATGACGATGGAGCCGTGATCGAGGTAGGGATCGACGTCGACGCCGAAACGCTCTTTCACGGTGTGCGCGATGTGTCCGTTGCCGCCGGGCTCGGGCGCGGCCTGCGTGGACTGCACGTTGCCGCCGGCGGAGGGGTGTCCCCCCTCGCCTTCCCAGCGCACGGCCTGGCGCTCGCCGAGCTTGCCCGCGTTGGGGCCGAGCAGCGACGGAAGCTGCTTCTTGAAGCTGGCTCCGGCTTCGCGCAGCAGCACGCGGTCCTGCGGCCGCCTGGGGCCGGCAACGCTGGGCTCAACCTGCGCGAGATCGAGCGAGAGCGTCTGCGAGTACTCTGCTTCCGGCGCGTCGGCAGTGTGGAAGAGGCCCTGCTCCTTGAAATACGCCTCGACGAGCGCGATCTGCTCTTTGCTGCGGCCGGTGAGGCGCAGGTAGCGCAGGGTTTCCGCGTCGACGGGGAAGAGCCCGCAGGTGGCGCCGTATTCGGGAGCCATGTTGCCGATCGTGGCGCGGTCGGCGAGGGGCAGCTCGGCGATGCCGGGGCCGTAGAACTCGACGAACTTGCCCACGACGCCGAGCTTGCGCAGCATTTCGGTCACGGTGAGGACGAGGTCGGTGGCGGTTGCGCCCTCGCGCAGCTTGCCGGTGAGCCGCAATCCGACGACCTGCGGCACGAGCATGGAGACGGGCTGGCCGAGCATGGCGGCTTCGGCTTCGATGCCGCCGACGCCCCATCCGAGGACGCCGAGGCCGTTGATCATGGTGGTGTGCGAGTCGGTGCCGACCAGGGTGTCGGGGTAAGCCTGCGGCTTCGCGCCGCTGGTGGTGAAGACTCCGCGAGCGAGATATTCGAGATTGACCTGATGGCAGATGCCCATGCCAGGCGGCACGGCGGAGAAGTTGCGGAAAGCCGTCTGTCCCCACTTCAGGAACGCGTAGCGCTCGCGGTTGCGCTGGAATTCAAGCGCGGCGTTCACCGAGTACGCGTTGCCGGTGCCGAATTCGTCCACCTGGACGGAGTGATCGATGACCAACTCGGCGGGCTGCAGCGGATTGATCTTCTGCGGATCGCCACCCAGCACTTTCATGGCGTCGCGCATCGCGGCCAGATCCACGACCGCGGGAACGCCGGTGAAGTCCTGCATGAGGACTCGGGCGGGCATCCACGAGATTTCGCGGGAAGGCTCGGCTTTGGGATCCCATTGGGCGAGGAATTCGATGTCGTCGGCGGTGACGGATTTGCCGTCTTCGTAGCGGAGCAGGTTTTCGAGCAGGATGCGGAGCGAGAAAGGCAGGCGGGAGAGGTTGATGCCTTTCTTCTCGAGGGCACTGAGCCGGAAGATCTCGTAGGATTTGCCGCCGGCGTGAAGCTCGGACTGGCTGCCGAAGGAGTTCATTTGCGTTTCCTTTCCTAGGTTGCGGGCGCAATCGGATCGCTCACGCCGCAGGATCAGGCGGAGCGGGATGCTGTACGGATTTACGCCAGGCTTCGTCCGCGATCGGGACGGCCGCGCCGGAAGCGCCGGAGAAGCGGGGAAAACGAGATGGCGGTCATCGTCACCGCTTGTATTTTAGCTCCAGCCGCGGCGA
>DATJTG010000125.1:0-4344 GCA_035503555.1 Acidobacteriaceae bacterium
TACGCGTGCAATTCCACCGTCGAGAGCGACGTAACGAATAACATGAATCTCTATCACCCGGTTGTGGTCACGCAGTCGCTGCCGAGCCAGTAGGAGTGGAATAGAAATGATGCTGCGCCTTCGCGCGATTGCCCTGTCCGCGGCGTGCCTGCTGCTCTTTGCCGGGTCCCGCGCCCTGGCTGCTGAGAATGACAGCGCCTGCACGCCGGAATTCCCCCTGGAGCACGGCCGGACGTACGGGTGGCTCGGCGCCGATGCCGCTTATTCCATTCCGCTGGCAGACGGCCGCGACGTGTGGATCTTCGGCGACACTCTCTACGGCCGCCACCGAGTCGTGAACGGAACGACACCGCAGATGGTGCGCAACAGCATTGGCATCTCCACCTGCCGTCATGGCCGCTGGCATCTGAAGTACGCGATCCGCAAAGACGCGCAAGGTCATCCCGTTTCGTTTTTCGAGCCGCAGCACCCCAACACCTGGTACTGGGCGCTCGATGGATTTGTCGCTGGCCGCGACCTGTGGGTGACGCTGCTTTGCGTGCGCGCGACTCCAGCGAAAAACGCGGCGATGGCTTTTGAGACGTGCGGTACCGATCTGGCCCGCATCTCCGCTCCGGGTACCAATCCCCAGAACTGGAAGATTGACTATTTCCCGCTCGTGCCCGATGGAGCGCACGCGTATCCTTCGGCAACGGCTGTCGTCGACGGCCAGGATGCCTACATCTTCGCGCTGTACGAAAATGGCAGCCGGCCGCTGCTGGCTACGCGGATTCCGCTGGACGGGCTCAGCGATCCACAAAAGAATCTTCAATACCTGGCGAGCGGCGGCCAGTGGCAACCCGGCTTCGATCCCGCCGCGGCGCGGGAAGTGATGCACAAAGGATCGCCGGAACTTTCCATCCGCTACCATCCCGAGCTGAAGCAATGGCTCGCCGTCCTGTTCGATCCGGAGGCGTTCTCAGCGAAGATCCTGCTGCGCAGCGCGCCCGCGCTCACCGGCCCGTGGAGCGACGGGCAAGTCATCTACACGGTGCCCGACATGCAGCCCAGCACGCCAGGCTACGACAAAAACACCTTTTGCTACGCTGCCAAGGAGCATCCTGAATTCGAGCGCGGCGACCTGGTGTTCACCTATGTGTGCAACACGTTCGACGTCCCGAAGCTGGCGACGAACCTCGGCATCTACTTTCCGCGTGTCGTGCGCATGCCCATGCCGTCGCAATAACGCTCCGGCAGAGTGAGGAATCGTGATGGTCGGCGGCATTCGCAACCCGGTCCTGTCAGAAGAGATTCCAGGGCATCCCGGCGTTCGCCTGCTGACGCTCCACTCGCCCGCACTCCGTCGCCGCGGCGACGTGACGCTGTACCTGCCGGCCGCCGCAGGCGATCGCCCGCTGCCGCTGCTCATCCTGCTGCACGGCGTCTACGGCAGCCACTGGAACTGGTGGGCACTGGGGAACCTGCCGGGCATCGCTCGCGAGATGCTTGCTGCGGGCGAGATCGTTCCCTTCGCCGTGGCGATGCCTTCGGATGGGCTATGGAGCGATGGCAGCGGCTATGTCACGCACAAAGGCTTCGACGCGGAATCGTGGATTGTCGATGACGTTCCCGCGTGCGTGCGCGAACTCTTCCCGCAAGTCGAGACGCAGAAGGTCTTCCTCGCGGGCCTGTCGATGGGCGGCTTCGGCGCGCTGCGCATTGGCGCGAAGCACGCATCCCGCGTGGCCGGCATTTCCGCGCACTCAGCCGTAACCCGTCTCGCTGACCTCCGAGGATTCGTGCAGGACTCGATCGCAGAAGATCTTGCCGAGGAGCGCAGCGACGCAAGAATCCTCTACTGGATGCGCCAAAACCGCTTGCGGCTTCCGCCGATTCGCTTCGACTGCGGCACGGAAGACTCGCTTCTCGCCGGCAATCGAGAGCTGCATGCATCTCTGCTGCGGGCTCGCATCCCGCATGAGTATGCGGAGCATCCCGGCGGCCACGACTGGGCCTATTGGCAGCAGCACGTGCGCACGACGCTGCGTTTTGTTTCGCAGATCGCCAGCGGAGCCGCGGCGCGCTAGGTCATTTTCGCCACGCCGCTGTGGCTTGCGGCATGCTCCGCACCCTGGTAGTGAAGGTTCTCAAGCCGTGCAGCAGCGTCGAACTCCGCCAGCTTCGGCGTCGCCCGCAGCCCGTTGTAGAGCGTCGGCTCCACGCCGAAGATCGAATCGATCACCAGATCGGTGAATGCGCCGGCCGATATGCAGCACCAGTCCTCGATATAGGGCGCGTCTTCCGACGCCTTGTGCGCCCCGCCATAGAGCGGCGGCACCACGTCTTCGGTAAAGTGCCCCTGGCCGATCGGTCCCTGCCGCCCCGCCTTGGCCACTTCCGTCAGCCACGGAACAATTTGCGCCGGTGACTCACACTTATACAGGCCCTTCGCACTCATCGGCGGCCACGCCGCATACGCGCCCAGACAACTGTGGTCGGGGCGAATGTTCCACGTCGCATCGGGATCGCCGGCCGAGAGCGCGCGCATCCATTTCTTCGACGCGAGCTGCTCGCGGAAAAACTGCGACATTTCCTGCTTTTGTTTGGCCGACAGATCTTCGCCCATGTTGTCGAGAACAGCGAGAAAGTCATAGCAGTGCCGGACTTCGTTGAAGCTGCCGTCGGGCTGACCGCAACGCCACCATCCCGTGCCATCGACGTAGAGCAGCCGATTGATCCGCGCCGCCAAATCGTTCGCATCGGCGCGCAGCGCCGCGGCCTGCGGGCTCTGTCCGCGATGATCCAGCAATTCCGCGACAAAGCGCATGCTCGATACATTGCCGGCGTTCATGCCGGCCACTTCGTGCAGGTACGTGCTGACGACTTCCAGCAGATTCGAGATTTCGCCGTAATCCGCCAGACCCGTGCTGGTTTTCACCAGCTTCTTCCAGTATGTCGCGTGATCGTGCAGATGCTCGATCACCGTGCGCTCGCCGACGGTTTTGTCGAGCCAGGCGAAATCTCCCGTCACCCGCAGATAATTCCGCGCGCAGCGAACGATGGCCATGTCGTTCACGCCGTACCAGGGGCCGATGGCGTCGCCGGTGATGTAGTCCGTCGCGAGGTGCTGATGCATATCGCGCTGAAACCAGATCTCCACCAGCCCACGCAGCGGCTGCGGATCGAGCAGCGCGAGGCTCAGGCTGGTCAGCGCCGTGTCCCACGGAAAGCTCAGCGTCGGCAGCACATGCCCGCTGAGCGTGAGCAGCGTGGGCCCGTAGGCGGAATCCGGCGAGCGCCGCCGCGCTGTCAGCAGGCCTTTGAATCCGTTGTGGTACAGGTCCCAGAGCGTTTCGTTGCCGGTCTTCAGCTGCGGCAGATGTCCCGAAAAGTCACTGTTGCCCGGCGTAAACGCCGAGCGCACCAATCGGTCGAACGCGTCTTCGTTCTCGCAGTCAAGCGCGGCGAAGTTCGCCTGCAGTCGGTCGTGCAGCGCCTCCGCGTCGGCCGCATGGCCCGCGATCGCGGCTACAAAGTGGAACTCCCGCTTCTCTCCAGGCCGCATGCGCAGCGTAGAGCGCAGCAGATTGCCGCCGCGCACCTCCTGCGCCGGCGGATGTATCCCCTGCGCGCAGGCCGCCGGCGAGTGCTGCGCCGCAAACGTAAGCCGCCCCTGCGCGGCATTCCACGTCGCGCGGTTGTCTCCCTCGCCTGGGAGTTCGTTGAACCAGGTGGTCCCCTTGTGGATGACCCCCGCGCGCAGGCTGAACTCGAGGGTGACTTCGCGGCTTGTCGCGGCTGTGTTGCGCACTTCGATCTGTTGCACCACCGCGCGCACTTCCTGCGGCAGGAACATCGCCGTCCGGATGTGCAGCTCGTCGACCGTTTGTTCGCGCACCACCCGATGCGGAAACCACTGGTACGTGACGGCCTGCGCCGGATCGTCGGAGATCGACGCGAGCTTCTCGTTCACGAACAGCTCGCAGGTCGTCAGGTAGCCCGGGCTCCACGGAATGCTGGGAACGCCGCAGCAGGCGTAGGGCGGAAAGGCGATGGCGCTGATCGCGGAGACCGACTTCACCGTCTGCGCGTAGCCCCAGTCGTTCATCGCGATGGGCAGGTTGAACAGCTCCATGAATCCGTGCGTCATGCGCACGCTGGCCAGATCGTTCAGGCTGGGGACCGCGGGGCGCGGCGTGGGCGCGAGGGCGCGCAAAGGCGCAGCGCCGGCGGCGAGCGCGGCCGCTCCGGCTGAAGATTTCAGGAAATTGCGGCGATTCATGGAAATCGCTCCCACACCAGGAAATGGTTGATTCGCCACAAATCATACATCAGAAAGTTGCGAATTGCCGCAAATCGGTCAAA
>DATJTG010000126.1:0-33849 GCA_035503555.1 Acidobacteriaceae bacterium
GGTCGCGGTCGGGATGGTGGGCGTCAACTTCCCGATGCCCACGCCAGTCGGCTATTACTGCCATGGCGGCTGGAAGGACTCAGCCTTTGGCGATCTCAACCAATATGGCGAAGACAGCATTCGCTTCTTCACTCGCACCAAGGTCGTGACGCAGCGCTGGCCGCACAACAAACCGAACGCCGCGTGAGATCGGACGAAAACCAGCGGATTCGCGAACGGTCATGATTGGCTTTGATCCGGATGCTGACAGTGTTGGATCGGATCCCCCTTTTCGACAGACGGGTCAACAACCGGGAATCTCCAGTGATGAATGGATGAGAATCCGGGGCTCGTCAGCGGCAACTGGACCGCGCGAGATATCCAGCCGATCGCACCGAACCGATGGGGCAAAAGCTGCATTAGCCAGATGGGTTTGCCAGGGAATTCGTTACCAGCTAACACTCTGCCAGGAGTGCGCTTACCTTGACTTTGGTGCCGAAGAAGGGACTCGAACCCCCACACCCTTGCGGGTACATGGACCTGAACCATGCGCGTCTGCCAATTCCGCCACTTCGGCACGGAGAGATTCGGCGCGGCTCCTGGCTTCCGAAAACGAACTTCGCTCGGATGCGGGCGCGCCAAACGGGCAGTGGATTGATTCTATCGCATTCCCAGCTGTGGGGCGAGAGGCGCACGGCAGGCTGGACTCTCTGCAACTCCAGATGGTACAAAGGCATCCACTCGTTCAAAACACGCCGGGCGCAGGCGCGCCGAGAGAATTTGAGCGAGGAAGAGTGCATTGATGACAGCAGGCGCGCAATCGCGGCCCATCCCTGAGGAGCAGGCGAAGGAGATTCGCCGGCTTTCGCACGATCTGAGCAACGCGCTGGAGGTCGTGCTTCAAACCAGCTTTCTGCTGGGCACCGTCCAGCTCGACGAGGACGCGCAGAAGTGGCGACAGATGCTGGACAACGGCGTGGCGCAGGCTGCGGACATCAACCGCAAGCTCCGGGAGTACGTGCGGGGAAACAGCTGAGACAGGCAACCGGCGTGGATTGCAGGGGCGCCGCCGACGGCCCTTGATTCAGTGCGATAATGGATCTGTACCACAGGGGATCTCAAAAACCCCGCAGGATGGGGGCGTCACGGTTTCGACGGGATCGCTTGCGGCACGGAGGCATGCCGGGGTCTGGGCACCCGTAATCGCCTGGAAAACCATAATTGCCAACACCAATCAGCTGGCATACGCAGCCTAATTAATTAGGTTGCCGTCCTCTTCGGCTTCGCCCATGGGCTGAAGGCAGGACGTCGCACAGTGGGCTGGCTGGCGACCCTCGGTCCGTGGGCCGCCGGCGAGATCATCGGACTAGTTTTCGGCGTTTCTTGTCGGTTCTAAGCGCCGGGAGCGAAACTTTGGAACTCGACTGAGCATGGAGTCTCCTGGCTGACAACGATTTCGGACGCGGGTTCGACTCCCGCCGCCTCCACCAACTCATCTTTTTCATAGCAAAGGCCTGGAAGCAGAGCATCATGACGTTCCTCGCAGATACTTGAGGACGCCAGGCTCATGCCCTTTCGCCGCCATCGCGCGAATTGGAAGATAAGATCCCGGCGCGTGAAGGGTTTCTGCCCGATCCGGGTGCAGGGCCTGCTGCATGAGGAAACAATCCGGCAGTCGCTCGACCTTACAAATTACGAGGCTGCCAATATGCGCGTTCGCGACTGGGAGGTTCACGGCCGCAAGAATTCCATTTTCGTCCTCGTTGCGTGCGATCGCTTCTTTGAGCAGGGCGAGGCGAACGGGCTCTCCGTGGATACGATCAACCGGCAAAGGCTCCTCAAGCGCGAATTTTAGGCGTTTTTCGGCGATGTTCAGCTGCGCGTGATCACACTGGATAACGTTTCGCGGTTTCGCGAATCGTGGAAGATGTCTGCGACTTCTGCCCGAAAAAAGATTCAGCGCGTAGCTACGCCGGGGAGGACGCAGGAACACCGCTTGGTTTTTGGCTTCGTCGGGCTGTTTTAGGGCCACCAAGTCCGTACATTCAAATTGCGTCCACGGGGGCTGTACGGTCCGCTCACCCAACCCGCAGGATGTTTTAAAAAGAAAACCCTTTGTCCGAGGCGCGTTTGTCGGCTTTGCAGCCGAACGGGCTTTCGCCCACGCGCACCCGACAAAAGGTTCATTCGAGTGCTTCTCGGACGCTCCCTTACGGGAACATCTTCATGAAAGCACGATGAAGGAAAGGCGCAAGGGGAGGGTGGGGATAACTGTGGTTACGATCACACATCAGCGTTCTTGATTCCCAGGAACTGATAAATTCGAGCTCGGCCCGCATCGGGAAGATGAATGAACCAGTTGTCAAAATCTGCTCTTAGGGAACGAGTAGTTTCCTTACTCATCGGAGCCCTATCGTGTATTCGGTCACTGAGCGCGCGGAGCGCCGTAATATTCTCTACGCCGCACTCCTCACTAACTAGCCCACCGGTTTCATGGAGCATGCCGAGCGTTTTGATTGGCTCAACAATGGTCGCTGCCGAGCCGGCGAGCGATCCGAAGAGCTTGATCGTATTCCCGTGGCGAACCTAAAACGGGGGCCTCAAAGCGTGCTGGATGGAACACAGACCCCGCATAGATACCCTGTTCTTACAACGTCTACCCTTCCGTGTTTTTGCCTTGCATCGGTCGAATTTCATGGCTTGCTTTGGAATGCGAGCATTCTACTTCGACTGATCCTCTCCGTCGGGCGTGAACCATGGCTCCTTGCGATGCGGGAAGACTACCTCATGGAAATCCTGCAGCGTGAGCGGCCAGTCGCTTCTGCCACGAGCTGGTGGAGCTACGCCCGGTGCAATACCCAAACCACTTTGATACCGCGCCCGAGCGAGCCCCATATGGGGGGAAATAAAAAGTAGGAATTTCACAGTACGGTATGGTGGATACGACGGCAAGGCTATCTTTCGAGAGGCGTCGAATGGCCGCTCAAATGTTTTGCGGGGCCAACGGGATGAAGCGGCAAGCCTCTTCCCCAGTGAGCTTGGCGTCCATGGGACGATGCGGCTTCCCAACCGCAAAGAAGAACTGGCACGGCACGATTATTGCCCATATGCCGATCTCGTGCATGAGCACGTGGCAAAGAAGGTTCTGCGACACCGCTCATGGTCTAAGCCAATACCCCAGAATCAGACCGACGGTACCATAGGCCCAATTCTTCTGGTGGGGTTTGAACCGTGATGAGAGGATTACAAACGCTGCGCAGCACAGCATGAGCAGGGAAACGCTCGTGCGCACCCAAAATTCCTTAACTATGAGGGGATCGATCGCCGGCGGGGAAAACACAAGTCTCCTATTCTCCCGGCGAATAGAAGAGGATGACACGGCGCTATTGCGGCGTGTGGAGTGCTCTTTTGCCCGGCCGGGCGGGCTCCATGCCTTGCCTTACCTTGCGTTGGCGCTACCACCGAGTCTACGTGGCGATCCGTTGTCGGTGCCCTTCACTCGGCTGCCTGTAATTTAGGACAGGTCGGTCAAATGATCTTCAGGATTTTTGCGCAGGACCACTTCGACAAATACCCGTTCTCGACCGCCCACAATCCCATCCGGAGGGCAGTCACGGCGTCCATCGGACTTCCGGTAATCCCGGAGCTCGCGTCGAACTGTGCCCACGTTGAGGACTGGATTTGCAGCACGCCGTAGGAGTACCGGTCGTTGCTGTCCAAGTGCTTCACGGACACCCCTTGGCTTTCGCAGGGGATGAGATGGGCGACCACCTTGGGGGCCTCGTCGGTTGGGACCGTTTTGCCCTTCTGTAAGGCATTTTCGAGCCAATACGGACGGCTCACATACTGGTTATGTTCTCGCTCGCCTTGCCATCACGAAGCTTGCGCTTGTAAATGCGGACCACGAGGTTTTCGCAGAGGTTCGTGAGATCGGCGGGAAGCTGGTGAGTCGAACCATTGCCGGTGTTCTGCCAATCGACGGGGAAAGCCGCGGCCGAGCTTCTCGTCTGCGTCGCAAGGTCTCCCATGAAATAATCCTCCCGAACAGAGCCGGCGATACCGGCCGAGAGGAGCCTGGACGAACCGCCAATGAACCACAATCTGGCCAGCCCCTTCCACGAGAATGCGGTCCGTCATCCGGAGGCGCTGGCCCTGTTTGCCGGAGGCACCCGATACTCCTACGGTGCGCTTGCTTCTCTCGCCGGCCGCATCGCAGCCTGGCTTCGACAGGGCAGGAGAGCCGGTTCCGGAAGAGTCGGGATCCTTGCTTCGCGCAGCCTCGAAACCTATGCCGGCGTGCTGGGCACTCTATGGTCCGGCGACGCGTATGTTCCGATCAACCCGGATACACCGGAGGACCGGCTGCTCCGCATTTTCAGGTTGGCCGAGCTGGATGCGCTGGTGGTGGATCAGGGAGGAGCCGATCTGCTCTCGGAAGGCGTGCTCGCCGGTGCGCCGCGCCGGATTCTTGCCGGCGACAATGTGACCTTGCGCTCAGTTGCGGTGAACGAGTCCGGAATTGAGCTGTGCCGCCTGGCCGACCTTCCCAGAGCAGGGGCGGATGGGCCAGCCCATGTGGCCGATGATGGACTCGCCTACATCCTTTTTACTTCGGGCACGACGGGAACGCCGAAGGGAGTCATGATCGAGGCCGGCAGCGTGGCGCAGTTTCTGAGCATCGCGCAGGAGAGGTGCGATTTCAGGAAAACGGATCGGTTTTCGCAAATGTCGGAGCTGACCTTTGACGCTTCGGTGCTGGACATGTACTCAGCGTGGGGCATCGGCGCTTCGGTCCACGTTGTGCCGAAGGCGCAACTGATCGGGCCCGCGAGATTCATCCGCGAGCAGGAACTGACGGTGTGGTTCGGAGTGCCGTCGACGGCGGCGATGATGGACCGCATGAGAATGCTGAAGCCGGGCGCGTTTCCAGCGCTGCGGGTGTCGATCTTTGCCGGCGAAGCGTTGCCGGTGACCACGGCGCTGGCGTGGCAGGCTGCCGCCCCCAACAGCGTGGTGGAGAATTTCTACGGGCCGACGGAACTGACGGTGGACTGCATTGCACAGCGGGTAGAGGATCCGCCGCTGGTGACGCCGAACCGCGGAACGGTAGCGATCGGGCGCCCTTTTCGCGACAACACGGCGGCTGTGATCGACGCAGAGCTGCGCTTTGTACCGCGGGAGACGGATGGAGAACTGGTGGTGGCGGGGCGACAGGTGGCCCGCGGCTATCTGGGCGACGACAAGCTAACGGCCGAGCGATTCCCGACCATCGAAGGGCGGCGTTGGTACCGGACGGGCGACCTGGTGCGCCAGGACGCCGATGGCGTATTCCATCACCTGGGGCGAATCGACAATCAGGTAAAGGTGCTGGGGAATCGCGTGGAACTGGAAGAAGTGGAAGCGCATCTGCGGGAGATCACCGGCAACGATGCGGTCGCGGCGGTCGCGTGGCCCTGGCAGGACGGGCGGGCGATGGGAATTGCAGCGTTCCACTGCGCCGCGGGCGTGAGCCGCGATGCCCTGCGTGAGGAGATGCAGAAGCGGGTGCCGATCTACATGGTGCCCTCGCGCATCGTGGAACTGGAATCGCTGCCCATGAGCAGCAGCAGCGGAAAAGTCGACCGCAAGGCGCTGGTGCAGATTCTGGAGCAGAGCCAGGCCGCGACAGAGAGGCGTGCGTGACAATGCGGCAGATCACCCTGGGCGCTGACCTGACTGTCTTTGGGCTCAACCCCGACGAGACACGCTTTATGTACCGGGAGATCTTTGAAGACCGGTGCTATCTGCAACATGGACTGACGCTCGAGGACGGCGATTGCGTCTTCGACGTCGGCGCCAACATCGGCATGGCGACGTTGTTTTTTCATCGGGAGCGCAGACCTATCCGCATATTTGCCTTCGAGCCGAACCCTGCCGTCGCAGAGTGCCTGCGGGCCAATATCGCAATGCACGGAGTGGATGCCCGGGTATTCGCAATCGGGCTGATGGGTGCATCCAGAACCGAGGAGTTCACGCTGTACCCATCGAATTCCGCGGCTTCAGGCTTTCACGCCGACGCCGCGCGCGATCGGGCGGCAACCGAGCGTTACCTCGTCAATACCGGGGTCTCGCCCCATGGTGCCGAGGTCTTCGCGGCGGCGCTTTTCCGAAAACAGGAAAAGTTCTCCTGTCCGGTGAGGACGCTCTCAGAAGTTGTCGACGAAGAGGGTGTGGAGCGCATCGACCTTCTCAAGATCGACGCGGAGCGCAGCGAGCGCGATGTCATCGCAGGCATTCGCGAAGATCATTGGGGGCGCATCAGGCAGATCGTGATGGAGCTCACCGATGAGGACGGCAGCCTGCATGAGGTTGAGGCAATGCTGGGCGATCGAGGATTCAAAGTGATCGCGAAACAGGAGCCGCTGCTGCGGGGAACGCCGATCTACAACCTGTTTGCGTCGAAGCGAGCCGGTTCGATCGCCGATTAGGCGAGCAGTGGCTCGTCCTCGGGCGGGAACCGCTCTTCGCAGGCCGCGAAATCGAGACCAGCGGGAATCGCATCGACGAAGACGAGGCGATCGGGAACCGCGGATTCGGGCAGATGCTCGCGGCAATGCGCCAGCAGGCGCTCGGTCAACTCGGAGCGAATCCCAATCTGTCCTGGGGCGTTGGCAAGCCGCAATTGGGCGCAGGGGGATGGGCCCGGAGCAGTCAACGCAGTTCCACCGGGAGCGCCGGCGGGGATGAAAAGAGCGTCGTAACTCCCGTCAGGTCTCGAGGCAGACCAGCTAAGAAGCACGCGAAGGCCTGGGTGTTCGGCTTCGAGGTCAAAGAGATCCTGCGGATGCACGCCGTGCACCGCGTACCGGCCGAGTTCATGGCGCAGCCGCGAGACGGCGCGCTCACGATCGGGCGTGCGAAGAAGCTCGAGCGTAACAAGATCCTTTTCGATGCGGGCATTGGGAATGCAGCCGATGGTAAAGGGATCCCTGCTCTGCTGGAGCCGGCCACGGATCCGGCCGATCGGATCGGCGGATGCGGATTCGACGGGGACGGGGACGGGGATGGGTTCCGACTCGGGCCCAACGCGAAGAATGGCGTTGTAGCGATAGCGGGTCATCTCGTTGTCGGCGCGGCCGCGACGCAACGCAATCTCGACGTGGGCGATGCGGTCCAATCGCTGCCGCAGGGCGAAAAACCACGCCGGCGAAAGCACGAGTTCCGGAGTGTGGCGCAGGCGGCGGATGGAGCGTTCGCGGAGATCCGCCACCGAAAGGTCATCCGGCGCCTGAAAGAGCTCGACGGAGGCTGCGAAGGCGGGGAGGAGCGGAAGGCTGCGCACATCGCCGACGAAGATGTGGCCACCGTCACGGA
Organism: Acidobacteriaceae bacterium; assembly: GCA_035503555.1. Lineage (GTDB taxonomy): Bacteria > Acidobacteriota > Terriglobia > Terriglobales > Acidobacteriaceae > Palsa-343. The sequence goes on from DATJTG010000126.1 coordinate 7,333, forward strand.
CGAGTCCGACCGCATTCTCCAGCACCTGCGCGAGGTATCCGGAATGAGGAAAGTACTGGCTGGCGGAGTTGATGATTACGGCATCGAACGAACGAGGCTGGAGGCCGGCGAAATTGTCGGCGGTGCGCTCCATCAGCTCAACGCGCGAGGCCACGTCTGGAACCAACTGCAACTGTTCGTGGAGGCGGGCAAGGACTTCGTGAGAGAAGTCCACGCCTGCGTAGCGATCGCAATGAGGAGCGAGGCGCAGGAGCAGCAGGCCGGAGCCGCAGCCAATTTCGTAGATCGAATGCGCACCGAGGCGAAGAATGCTGTCCACCGAGGTCTGCACCCACTCGCGCATGTCCTCCGCCGGAAGCGGAAGCCGGGTGAAGCTGCTGTCCCAGCCGACGGTATTGAAGCCTGAAGGAGCGGAGACGGCAGCTTTGGAAGACTGGTTCAGGTCGTAGGTCTTCTTCCATTTGCGAAGGGCGGCGGCAGAGGCCTTCAGGCGGTCGAGAGATTCATCGAGATACATTTCGGCCGGCACGACGAGAGCGAGAAGGCGATCGGCGCCAGAACTGGACGGCGGCGAAAAAACGGCGGCGGATTGTACGCCGGGATGGAGCAGCAGCATTTGCTCTGCTGCGGAACTGCGGGCGGCCAAATCGAGGTCCATGATGCTTCCGGATATTGAGGCTTTAGCTGCGGCTGCCTGCGTTTTGAACAAGCGCCGCCATGGTGTCGATGCTGTCGAGTTGTTCCCGATCGAAACCAAGTTCAGCGAAGTCGATGCCGAAGCGCTCCTCGAGAAACAAAACGATCTCCACCGCATCGACAGACTGAAGGCGACCGCTCATCAGAAGTGAGTCGTTGTCGGCGAGAGGCCGGCGATCGTCCTGGCGAGTGAGCAGTTCCTGAACAAAATTTCGAATCTCGTCTATCCCGGACATCGCGGCTCCTACAGGCGAATGAAGAAAAGGCTGGCAAAGTATCGCACGGTTTGCGCGACGGTGAAAGTGCGAGTGTCTGTCTCAAAAACCGAGATGAGGACATAAAAGAGGCCGACGCCGCAGACAGGCAGCAGGTGACCACGAAGGAACCCCTTGGCGCGCGCGCCGCGCTTGCGCAGCTGCGAGATGCTGAGTCCGATGGCCAGCATCACGCAATACACAATCTCTACCTGATAGCTGGCGAGCCCTCCCCATAAGCCGCGATCGCGGAAAAATTGCCAGTCGCGGGTGATGTGGTAGAAGGCGTTGCCGAAGACTACGGCGGCGAAGGTGGCAAAGACGGTGCGCAGGCGTCGATGCTTCTTGAAATAGCGCAGAAACGCCGGGAAATAGAAGAAGTCAACCAGCAGTTCTTTGTAGTAGTAGTAGAAGCGATTGAAGAACTCGATCAGCGTCGTTGCTGAGAGCGGACGATACGTGTTGCGCAGAGCATTGAAGCCGGCCATGCGGCAGCACGCAATGATCTCGTGGCCCAGAATCGACATGCTGAAAATCAGCTCGAAGAAAGCAAGGATCTGGCTCGCCCAGCGCAGGTGCCAGGGAACGGGTGTTCCGTGGACACTCGCCGCCAGAGCGGCCGCTGGCATAGGAATGTGCAGAAAGCCGTGAAAGAGCCGAAACCAGAAGTGCTGCAGCAGGGATAAGAGAATCGCCCAGGCGAGCAACTTAACCCCCTTCAGCTGCACGACCGCGAGTTGTTCCGGCGTCTTCGCTTCAATCCTGCGCAGGTAGGCCGCGCCTTTGGGAAACGGTACACCCGTGGAGCCCCACAGCGGGCGAAACGTCGCCAGTTCGCGTCCTGCATCGTTGCGCGGCATCGAGCTGCGGTCGGTGACGGCGTACGCGATGAACCACAAATACGCGATTGCTGTGCCGACGAGGGTCCAAAGGACGAGGTAGGGGCGGGTATGAGGCCGGGTGCCGCAAGCGAGAACGATCAGAAGAGAATAGCCCGTCAGGAGGAAGACCAGCGGGCGCCGCCCGAATCTCGACTTCGGCCATCGCATCGCACACCAATAGACAAACATCCCCGTCGCCACCACCAGCAGAGACGCGGTCAGCACCAGCGGATGGTGCAGGTTGTTCTGGACCAGGAAGACCAGGGGGCACAAAGTCAGGACCGGCCAGCGAAGATCCGGGAGAAACGTGATGAATCCGAAGACAAAGACAAAGCGCAGGGTAACGTTCAGGTCGGGGAGAAAATAGCGCATGCCGGCCGTGAACAGACCGAGCAGGACGATTTTTCCCAAAGTGGATTGCGCGAAGGCGACGATGCGGGGATAAGTTTCAAGCCGCGGGATCAGCCGGAAATCAGAGACACCGCCGCGCCCTTTCGCCGGAATTTGCGCCTGCGTGACCACCTCATCTGCCATTTGCGCACGGTCTTGAGACGACGCACAATCCTACCAACGGGTTAGCCACGGCGTTACAGCACTGGCGCCAAAGCGACGGCGGCCAGTCCGGCGATAAAGAAGATGAACATCCAGCCGAGCAGTGTTTTCGCTCGTTTTGGTGCGCCGGCGAATTCGTGCCAGACAAAGACGCCCCAGCAGGCCGAGACCATTGTGGCTCCCTGGCCGAAAGAGTAGGAGACGGCTGGACCGACGATATGTGCGCGCGACGCGACAAAGTTAAGCGTGGTGCCTGTGCACCACACCAGTCCCCCGAGGATGCCCCAGAAATGCCATGCCGCCGGCGCCACAAGGTATGCGCGAAAGCTGACGGGGGGGCGGCCGTCGAGAGGCCATTTCATCAGCATGGTGTTTGCAACGAGCGACGAGAGGCCGACGCCGACGACAAACCAGAGCGATGCGGCGTAAGGGCCTGAGGCGCCGGCACCGGTCATGGCGCGGGACACGAGCGGATAGAAGCTGCCCATGAGAACGCCCGAAATCAGGCTGAGCACCACGCCGCGCGTGCTGACGCTCTTCTTCTGCTCGCGCTGGCGATAGGCCATCGCATCGAACACGATGGCAACCACGACCACCGCGATTCCACCGAAGAGCAGCACGGGATTGCCCGCGGGCGCGATGAAATAGCTGCTGACGGCGCCCACCACCAAAGCGAGTCCGATGCCGACGGGAAACGCCACGGCGAGACCTGCGATTTCAATCGCCGCGACCAGCAGCAGGTTTGCAATGTTGAAGACGATTCCGCCGGCGATGGCCAGCAGGACGTGCTGCTTGTCGGCCGTGGCGAGATCGGCCAGGAATGGAAGACCCGAAGCGCCGTGGCTGCCCAGCGTGAGTCCCCAGGCGAGGGTGCCGAAGAAAAGGCCTAGGACGTAATCCCAGTAGAAAACCTGAAAGCGATAACCCGGGCAAAGCTTGAGCGAATTGGCCCATGAGCCCCAGCACATCATCGTGACGATCATGAATGTGAGGGCGGCAGCGTACGTTTCCGGCTGGTACAAGGGTCCTCCTCGCGCGGCTAGCCGGGCGAGAATCGGGGATTCCGGCCCGACAGCCCTGAGCCATGAAGATTCCAGGCTTCGGAATGTCCCCTGTATTTGTACAGCGGTTGGAGGTAGAGGTAAATCCGTTGGCGGGCCCAAAGCAAACCCGCCGGCACCGGGGGAGTAACGTCAGGTTAATCGCCGTGAGGCAAGGGGAGCGCCGCGCCGAAGTCGCGGAGAGACTGGAGCGTTTTGCGCGCGGCGCCAGAATCGATGGCGTGCCCGGCACGTTCGACGCCTTCGCGAAGATCGGAGGCGAGGCCGGAAGCTTGAAGCGCCGCGGCGGCGTTGAGGAGGACGATGTCCCGGCGCGGACCGCGGGCGACTCCGGCGAGGATGCCCTCGAGGATGGCGGCGTTCGCCTGGGGCGTATCGGCGCCATCCAGCTGCGCGAGGTCCGCGGCTTTCAAGCCGGCATCTTCTGGATGAATGACGGCAGGAACCGGCGGCGCGGGCGACTGAACGAGGATGGAGTCGGTCGCGGAGAGCGCGATCTCGTCGATACCGTTGCGGGCGTGGACCACGCGGCCATGGCGGATGCCGAGCTGGGCCATCGCTCCGGCGACGATGGGGAGCTTGTCGGGCGCGTAGACGCCCATGACCTGCGCGGGTGCGCCCGCGGGGTTCGTGAGTGGGCCGGCGAGGTTGAAGATGGTGCGGAAGCCGAGCGCGCGGCGGATCGGCATGACGCGCTTCATGGCCGGATGCAGCGCGGGCGCGAAGAGGAAGGTGAATCCCGTGGCGCGCAGGCAGGCGGCGGACTGCTCCGGCGTCAATTCAACGGGAACCCCCAGAGCCTCGAGGACGTCAGCGGAGCCGCAGCGCGAGGTGACGCCGCGATTGCCGTGCTTCGCGACTTTGGCTCCAGCGGCGGTCGCGACCAGGGCCGCGCCGGTGGAAATGTTGAAGGTGCCGCGGCCATCGCCGCCAGTGCCGCAAGTATCGACCAGAGCTGCGCGCTCGATGGGCGTGAGCGGAACGGGGATCGCAAGGATCCGCAGCGCCTCCGCGAAGCCGGTCAGTTCGTCGACGGTTTCGCCGCGAGCCGCCATGGCGGCCAGCAGGCCGGCGATAGCGAGATCGGCAACCGAATCGGCCTCACTGACGAGGATGGACTGGAGGGCAGCACGGGCTTCATCACGCGTGAGCGTACGACGCGCTTCAGCAATTTCCCGGACGAGATCTTTCAGCGCGAGCATGGGCCGGTTCCAGAGATCCACTCCATGCTATCCGACGACGCGGGCGCATCAGGAGACGGAGCCGTGGACGACGCAGTCCGCCTCCTGCAACGCTGGAGACTTCAATCGCCGGCAGAAGTCCCGGGCAGCGGCTCGTACTCCGGCTTGGCCAGAACCGCTTTCTTCGAGGGATCGGGCGTTTCGGCGAAGACCAGCCGATAGAGGATTCCGGCGAGGATTCCGCCCAGAATGGGAGCGACCCAGAAAAGCCAGAGCTGAGAAATCGTCCAGCCTTGTGCAAAGAGCGCCTGACTGGTGCTGCGCGCCGGGTTTACCGAGGTATTGGTAACCGGGATGCCGACCAGATGGATGAGCGTGAGGCTGAGGCCGATGGCGATGGGCGCCAGACCCCTGGGCGCGCGCACGTCCGTCGATCCCATGATCACCAGCAGGAAAAAGAAGGTCAGCGCTACTTCGGCGACGAAGCATGCCAGCAGTGAGTAGCCGCCGGGGGAATGGGCTCCATAGCCGTTGGCAGCGAAACTGCCGAGCACAAAGCCGGGCTTGCCGCTGGCGATGACGTAGAGCACGCCAGCACCGGCGCACGCGCCGAGCACCTGAGCGACGATGTAGGGCACCACATGCGCGAGAGGAAAGCGCTTGCCGGCGAACAGGCCCAGAGTGACGGCTGGGTTGATGTGGCATCCGGAGATGTGGCCGATGGCAAAGGCCATGGTGAGCAGAGTGAGGCCGAAGGCCAGCGCCACGCCCAGGAAACCGATGCCAAGGTTGGGATAAGCAGCGGCGAGCACCGCGGCTCCGCATCCGCCAAAGACGAGCCACGCGGTACCGAAGAATTCGGCGACGAGAGATTTGCTGAGGTTCATGGTTTCCTCCTGGTAGAAGAGCGGGTGAACCAGCTGCAGCAACGAACCTGGGCCCTGAGGGGGAGAATCCAAGATGAAGGGAGTGTGAAGAGCGCCAGATTCGGCAGCGGCGCCAGTGTACCGCAATTTCATTTCAGCCGACGTCAGCGCGGTTTGCGGCGGCTCGCTGGGGTTCGCTACACTGGACATTCGGCTTCAGACAGAAAATGCAGCGAGCAGCACGCGCTGGGCGCGGGCCGCAATCGGACCGGAAAGACAGAAATATCTGCCGTAAATTTCATATGAAAATTCACGAATATCAGGCGAAGGACATTCTGGCGAAGTATGGCGTCGCGATCCCAAAAGGCGAGATGGCCAACACGCTGGATGAGGCGCTGGAAGTCGCGAAGCGGCTGTTCAGCGGCGGAGCAAAAGGCGTGGTTGTGAAGGCGCAGATCCACGCGGGCGGACGCGGCAAGGGCGGCGGCGTGAAGGTCGCGAAGACCATCGAGGAAGCCGAGCACTACGCGAAGCAGATCCTCGGCATGCAGCTGGTGACGCACCAGACCGGCCCGCAGGGGCAGAAGGTGCAGCGCCTGCTGATTGAAGAGACGGCGGCGATCGATCGCGAGCTGTACCTCGGCATCGTGCTCGACCGCGCGGCGGCGAAGCTGGTGTTTATGGCGTCGCAGGCCGGCGGCATGGAGATCGAAGAAGTCGCGGCGAAGGATCCGAAGGCGATCCACAAGGCGTACATCGACCCGGCGGTTGGATTCCAGCCCTACCAGGCGCGCGAGCTGGCCTTCGCGCTCGGCCTGAAGCCGACGCAGATTGGCGAAGCGGTGAAGTTTATGACCGGCGTTTATCAGGCGTATGTCGATACCGACGCGTCGCTGATGGAGATCAATCCGTTCATCACCACGAAGGACGACAAGCTCTTCGCGCTCGACTGCAAGATCAACTTCGACGACAACGCGATGTTCCGGCACAAGGATCTGAAGGAACTGCGCGACGTGGCGGAGGAGGATCCGCTCGAGGTGGAAGCGTCGAAGTACGCGCTGAACTACATCAAGCTCGACGGCAACATCGCGTGCATGGTGAACGGCGCGGGCCTGGCGATGGCCACGATGGACATCATCCAGTACGCAGGCGGCATGCCGGCGAACTTCCTCGACGTGGGCGGCGGCGCGAACCAGCAGCAGATTGAGCACGCGTTCGAGATTCTGCTGTCGGACAAGAACGTGCAGGCGGTCTTCATCAACATTTTCGGCGGCATCCTGCGCGTGGACACGCTGGCGCAGGGCGTGGTGCAGGCGGCGAAGAATTTGAACGTAAAGGTTCCGGTGGTTTTGCGGCTCGAAGGCACGAACGTCGAGCAGGGCCGCAAGATCCTGCAGGAATCCGGACTGAAGTTCATTGTGGGCGACACGATGCAGGACGCGGCGCAGAAGGTTGTGGCTGCTGCGAAAGGAGCTGCGTAGAGATGGCTGTACTGGTTGACAAGAACACTCGCCTCATCGTGCAGGGAATCACCGGCCGCGAAGGCACCTTCCACGCGAAAGGCTGCGCGGAGTACGGAACCAAAGTCGTCGGAGGCGTGACGCCGGGCAAGGGTGGCACAACGCACGAAGGCTGGCCGGTTTTCGACACGGTGCACAAGGCCGTGGAGGAAACGGGCGCGAATGCCACAGTCATTTTTGTTCCTCCGCCGTTTGCCGCGGACGCGATCCTCGAAGCCAACGATGCGGGCGTGCCGCTGATCATCTGTATCACCGAAGGCATCCCAATCAACGACATGGTGAAGGTTTGGAGCGTGCTGAAGCAGTCGAAGTCGCGCCTGATCGGGCCGAACTGCCCAGGCGTGATTTCACCGGGCAAGGCCAAGGTCGGCATTATGCCGGGGCGTATCCACAAGGAAGGCTCCGTCGGCATCGTGTCGCGCTCGGGCACGCTCACCTATGAGGCCGTCTATCAGCTCACCCAGCGCAGCATCGGCCAATCGACGGCCATCGGCATCGGTGGCGATCCCATCATCGGCACCACGCACGTCGACGCACTGAAGTTGCTGAACGAGGATCCCGAGACCGAGGCCATCATCCTCATCGGCGAAATCGGCGGCACGGCGGAGGAGACCGCGGCGCAGTATGTGGAGGAGCACGTGAAGAAGCCGGTGGTGGGCTTCATCGCAGGACAGACGGCGCCTCCGGGACGCCGGATGGGCCACGCGGGCGCGATCATCTCGGGCGGTCAGGGCACGGCGGCAGAGAAGATGAAGGCACTGAAGGCGGCGGGGATTCATGTGGTGGAAACGCCGGCCGCGATCGGCGAGACCGTTGCGAAGGCGATCGGCAAAGCATAGAAGCAGCCGCCAGATTTGGCTTGAGGCTCTTTGCCGGCTTCCCGGTTCTGCGCGGTGACCGACGCTTTTTTGATTTTCACTCCAGCCTCCTGCGAGGCTAAGGACCAGAGGCTAGAAAAGAAAAATGACCCAGCGGACATTCAGCATCATTAAGCCGGACGCGCTTCGGAAGGGCTATGCCGGCGCCATTCTTGCCGAGATTGAAAAGGCGGGTTTCAAAATCGCCGCTATCAAAAAGATGTCGATCTCGAAGACCCAGGCCGAGGGCTTCTATGCCGTTCACAGAGAGCGGCCCTTCTTCGGCTCGCTGACGGATTTCATGTCGACCGGGCCGATCATCGCCATGGTTCTCGAGAAGGAAAATGCGATCGCCGATCTGCGCAAGCTGATGGGCGCGACGAACCCCGCCAACGCCGAAGAGGGTACGATCAGGAAAAAATTCGCCGGCTCGATCGAAGAGAATGCGATTCACGGATCTGACGCCGAGGCGACGGCGCAGTTCGAGATCGGCTACTTCTTTGCCGGCTACGAATTGGCCTAAGCGCAGCGCTTCTCGGCGCGGCCGCTCACGTCGCCGAAATCCACGCCTCCAGATGGCGAATGGTCTCCTGTTGCTGAGTCAACAGCCAGTTGACCAGGTCGCCGATCGACACGATGCCAACCACGAGATCGCCGTCGACTGCGGGCAGGTGGCGGATGCGCTTCTCCGTCACGATGCGCATACACTCCTCCACCGTGTGCTGGGGCGTAACCGTGATCACCTCCGCGGTCATGATCTCCGAGACGGGTGTTTTGTTGCAGTCGCGGCCCTGCAGTACGACCTTGCGCGCGTAGTCGCGCTCCGAGACAATCCCCGCGAGTTTCGCGTCGCGCATCACCAGCAAGGCTCCGACAGATTTTTCAGCCATGAGGCGAATCGCCTCGTATACGGATGCCGACGGATCGAGCGACCAGACCTCGCCGGATTTATTGTGCAGTAATGCGCCGACTGTGCCGGTGATTTCCATGTGCGCGGCAGAATAGCTCCGCCTGGAAACGTCCGTCAATACGCTTCCAACGCCATCTTGCGCATGCATCCCTGCGCAATCCGGAGAGATTCCCTGTCGCGCTCCAGCTACGGCGCCCGGCGCCACCCGGCGCCCATTTTGCCGGCGGTCCCTGGCTTATCGGCGTGCGGGCGGAGCCGGGCAGTCGAGCTGCCCGATTCGGCGTCTCTGCTATGCTGATGGCCGTTCGGGAGGGACGATGAGAAAGCTGTGTCTGCTGCTGTTGGCCGGATCCCTGTGTATGGCTTTCCACTCTGCGTTTACGCAGAGCACGCGTGACCATGGTTCCGGCGCTACGCATCCCATCGTGCTGCACGCCGCGCGGCTCTTCGACGTCGAAGCAGGCAAAATCGTCACGCCAGGCGAGATTCTGGTGGAGGGCGATCGAATCGTCGCCTCGGGCACTGCGGTGGAGCACCCTGCCGGCGCGCAGGTGATCGACCTGGGCGACACAACCCTCATGCCTGGGCTCATCGATGCGCACGTGCACCTGTTTCTCCATCCCGGCGCCGAAGATTTGCAAACCGTGCAGGAGAGCGTGCCGGAGCGGACGATTCTGGCGGAGCTGGCGGCGAAAGACGATCTGATGGCAGGATTCACTGCCGAGCGCGACATGGGCACTGAGGGTGCGGGCTCGGCGGACTCCGCGATACGCGACGCCATCGACGAGGGGCTGATTCCCGGCCCGCGGCTGCGCATCAGCGGCAACGCCATCAGCATTCTGGGCGGACACGAAGACGCCATCCACTACAACCCCGCCCAGCATGTGCTCTCGAACGCCGACTACGCGAACGATACCGAGCAACTCATCGAGACCATTCGTGAACAGCACAAAGAAGGCTCGAGCTTTGTGAAGATCTACGAGACCGGACCGGACAGCCTGGTGAAAAACGGACGCGGCCCCATGGCTCCCTGCCTGGGCGACCGGCCCTGCGAAGAGCCGGCCGCGCCGGAGCCGGGCGATCCGGAGTTCTGGGACTTCCACTCGCCGTACCAATACACGCCTGCGGAGCTGACGGCCGCGGTGATCGAAGCCGCGCGCCTGGGCACCAACGTCGGCGTTCACTGCCAGGGGGAGCCGGGGGCGCGGTACGCCGCTGAAGCGGGGGTGGCCTCAATCGATCACGCGACGCAGCTCAGCGCACGCACGATGGAGATCATGAAGGCGAAGCACATTCCCGCCGTGCCGACGTTTACGATCTTTGCCTACTTCGCCGATCACGCACCCAGCCCCGCGGCCGCTGCGCGCGAGCACGCCATGCTGGATTACAAGATTCGCGAGTTCAAGCGGCAGGTGGCCGCGGGCGTGCCCATGGCGGTGGGATCGGATGTGGGGCCGTTCCCGCACGGCACGCAGGCGAAGGAATTCGAGCTGATGGTCCAGTACGGCATGACGCCGCTGGCCGTGCTCCAGGCCGATTTCCTGAACGGCGCACAGATTCTGATGATGCAGGATCGCGTGGGCCAGCTCAAACCCGGATTCGATGCCGACGTGGTCGCCGTGCCCGGCAATCCTCTCGATGACATCACCGCGGTCGAGCGGGTGAGCTTTGTGATGAAGGGCGGGGTGGTCTACAAACCATAGCGTTCAGGCTCAGGAACCCGCCCCCTGAATCCCGCTTGGCCCAGCGAATGCCATGGGGCCCGTATTCTCTTTCCAGCTTTCCCGCAGGCGCTGATGCGTGATACAAGCTAAGTACGCTGCTCCGTTTGCAGTGCGGTGTTTCCCCGTCCGAAACCGGTACGAACACGACAGTTCAGCCACTTTTTGGCATCCGACTAACACGGACGGATATGAATACCGCGCCTCTGCAGGGCACGCACGAGCACCCGCTGCTCCGCGACTATTTCATGGACACCGCCTTCGACGAGATGTTCGACGGGGACGGGGCGATACGCCCGCACTATGCGGCGTTGTTCCATGAGCTGACGACGCTGCCGCCCGAAGAGATCCGGCGGAGGAAGCAGTCAGCGGACGCGTCGTTCCTGATGCAGGGCATCACGTTTACCGTGTATGGGCGCGACGAGGGCACGGAGCGCATATTCCCCTACGATCTGATTCCGCGCATTGTGACCGGCGATGAATGGGCGCGCATCGAGCGCGGTCTGACGCAGCGCATTACGGCGCTCAATCTCTTTCTGCACGACGTGTATCACGATCAGAAAATTCTTGAGCAGGGCGTGGTGCCGCGCGATGTGGTGTACACGTGCCAGCAATTCCGCCGGCAAATGCGCGGTTTGCGGGTGCCGCGCAACGTGTACGTAGCCATCGCCGGCACCGATCTGCTGCGGCTGCGGAGCGGCGAGTTCGTGGTGCTGGAGGATAATCTGCGCGTGCCGAGCGGCGTCAGCTACATGCTGACCAACCGCCGCATCATGAAGCGAACGCTGCCGAGCCTTTTTCGAGACTATGGCGTGCGGCCGATCGATCACTACCCGCAGGCGCTGCTGGCGACGCTGCGCTCGCTGGCGCCCGAAGGACGGCCCGAACCGACCGTCGTGGTGCTGACGCCGGGGGTTTATAACTCCGCGTATTTCGAGCACACCTGGCTGGCGCGCCAAATGGGCGTGGAGCTGGTGGAAGGCCGCGATCTTGTCATTCACGACAACGTCGTTTACATGAGGACGACCGCCGGCCTGAAGCGCGTGGATGTTATCTATCGCCGCGTGGACGATGATTTCATCGATCCGCTGGCTTTCCGTCCCGACTCGATTCTGGGCGCGGCTGGATTGTTCAATGCTTACCGTGCCGGGAACGTGACGCTGGCCAATGCGTTCGGCACGGGCGTGGCCGACGATAAGGCGCTTTACGCATATGTGCCGGCGATTATCCGCTACTACCTCGACGAAGATCCGATTCTCAACAACGTGGAGACGTGGCTGTTGACCGATGCGAAGCAGCGCGCGCATGTGGCCGCGAATCTCGACAAGCTCGTGGTGAAGGCTGTGGGCGAGAGCGGCGGGTATGGGATGCTGGTGGGTCCGCAGAGCTCCGAGCTCGAGCGCGAGGAGTTTCGGCGGCGCATCGAGGCCAATCCCCGCAACTACATCGCGCAACCCACGCTCAATTTCTCGCGCTCGCCCTGCCTTCTCGAGGACGGGTCGATCGGACCGCGGCACGTCGATCTGCGGCCCTACATTCTGTTCGGAGACAAGGTGACGATAGTCCCGGGCGGCCTGACCCGCGTGGCGCTGCGCCAGGGCTCGCTCGTGGTCAACTCATCGCAGGGCGGCGGCAGCAAAGACACCTGGGTGCTGGGGGCGTGATGCAGGGTTCACGGCGCAGGGAAGCGAGCACGGGGAGCGGCATATGCTATCTCGCGTAGCAGACAGTCTCTACTGGACGAGCCGCTATCTGGAGCGAGCGGAGCATACGGCGCGGCTGATCGATATCAACATGGGCCTGATGCTCGACCGCTCGCGGCTGAGCGCGGAAGGGCGCTGGCAGCGGGTGCTGGCCGCTGTGGGAGCAACCCAAAGCGTCTGGACTCGCGAAGCGGAGCCGTCGACCGAGCCGGGAGAGTGGGTGGGGGTGTCAGCCCTGGTGCATGCTCTGTGTTTCGACACGGCCAAAGCCACCTCGATCACTTCGTGTATCACCGCCGCGCGCGAGAATGCAAGGCAAATTCGCGACGAAATCAGCACGGAGCAGTGGCAGCGACTCAACGGTCTATTCCATGAGATACGGCGCCTGCGCACTGCGCAGCCTTCGGAGCGCAACCTCGCGGAGTTTCTGCCGACGATCATCGACGGCGTGCATCTCTTTCAGGGGGTGACCGATACTACGCTGAGCCATGGCGAAGGCTGGCATTTTCTGCGCGTCGGCCGGTATCTGGAGCGAGCCTGGTCGGTCACAACGCTGCTCGATCTGTATCAGCGCGAGGTATTCCGTGACGACGGCATGAGCGACGCCGGCGAATATCTGGAGTGGGTCGGGCTGCTGCGCGTCTGCACGGCCTTCGAGGCCTTTTGCCGCGTGCACACGGCGGAACTGACGCATGAGCGGGTGTTGGATTTCCTCCTGCTGAATGCCGACTTCCCGCATTCGGTGCGCTACGCCGCAGACGCTCTGCAGGATGCGCTGGCGGCGATCCAGCAGCAAACGCGCACGCAGCACGGCGGGGAGCTGATGCGCGTTGCGGGACGCCTGAAGGCGACGCTGGGTTACGGACAGATCGGAGAAATTCTGGCGCAGGGTCCGGCGCGTTATTTGCGGCACATTCTGGAGCAATGCCGCGAGATCCACAACCTCATCTACGCGGTCTACATTCAGTACTCGGTGGAGACTGCTCTGGCCGTGTAACCGGATTCGGGAGCGAAGAATGTCTTTCTACTTTGTGCGGCACCTGACAAAATTCGTGTACGGCCGCCCGGTGAGCGAGAGCGTGACCGAGGTGCGTATGCATCCGAGGAGCGATAGCAACCAGCGATGCCTGTCGTTCTCTCTGTCCGTCAGCCCGCGCTGCCGCGTCTTCACGTACCGCGATCATCTGGGCAATCATATCCATCACTTCGATATACCGGGTGGGCACGACCAACTGGTCGTAGTCGCTGAATCGGTGGTCGAATATCAGCCGCTGGCGGAGATTCCCGCGTCGCTCGCCCCCGAGGCCTGGAAAGAACTGGACGCACTGGTATCGGAGGGCGATTACTGGGAGATGCTCCTGCCCAGTGAATTTGCGCAGCCCACGCCCGACCTCCTGCGCCTTGCGCACGAGTACGAAGTGGTGCGCCGCGACGATCCGCTGCAATTGCTGCACGAAATCAACCGGCGCATCTTCGATGGCTTTCGCTACGTCAAGCAATCGACGCGCGTCGACTCGGGGATCGACGAGTCGCTGCGCACACGCGCCGGCGTGTGCCAGGATATGGCCCATATCATGATCGCGCTGGTACGGCATCTGGGGATTCCGTGCCGCTACGTGAGCGGCTATCTGTACCACGGGCGCGACGATCACGACCGTTCGACGGCCAGCGCCACCCACGCCTGGGTTGAAGCGTTTCTTCCGGGGCTTGGATGGGTCGGCTTCGATCCGACCAATGCCCTTGTGGCGCGCGACCGGCATATCCGCACCGCACTGGGGCGCGACTATGCCGACGTGCCGCCGACGCGGGGTCTTTTCCGGGGACGAACCGACAGCGAACTCTACGTGGCGGTGCAGGTGACGGCATCCGACGCGGCGCCGGACCTCGATCGCGAGCTGCCCATTCCGGAAGACTGGTCGATGCTGGTGGAGAAGGTGCAGGCACCGCCGCCGCCCGCTGCGCCCCTGCTGCTGATTCAGCAGAGCCAGCAGCAGCAATAAAACAGGGGCCGGGCCTGCCCTGACTCAGTGAATGACGGCCAGCACCTGCCCGGACGCAACCGTGTCGCCGGGAGCGACGCGCAGTTCCGTCACACGGCCCTCCTTCGGCGACTTCAGCTCGTTCTGCATCTTCATCGCCTCGATGACGATGACGCCCTGATGCGCGGCTACGTGCGTGCCGCGCTCGACCAGCACGCGGATCACGCGCCCTGGCATTGAGGCCTTCAAGGTGACCGGTCCCTCCGCCGCGCCATGCCGGCGGCGGCGGCGAAACGAGCGGGGATCATCGGCTTGCCAGGCAATGCGCTGTGCGCCCAGATGGAGCACAGGCTCATCCGGATCTGCGTCGAGAACCACGCGATGCGCGACGCCGCCGATGATCAGCGAGAGCACGCCCGGGCGCAGCAGGCAGGCGTCGGCTTCGATCGGAGTACCGTCGATCTTTATCTGCCAGCGGCCGGGCACGTCGCCGGGAACGACTTCCACCTGGCGACTCTGGCCTTCGATGTCGAGGTCGAGTCTCATCGGCGGGTATGCAGAGCCTCGTTGCGGGCTGCAGCCTTCCATGCGCTTGAGGGCGCTGAGGAATAGGAGGCATTCGTACCGGCGGAATTGCCGTCGCGAGCCTGCAGAGCCTCGAAAATCGCGGCTCCGGCAATGGCGGCCCTCGCTGCGCCGGCGGTTGGAGCCGAACCGCCGTCCGCCGATTGCAGCAGCCGGTCGAGATAACCGGTGTCGATGCGCGCGTCGCGAAAATCCTCATCGCGCAGAATGCGGCGAAACAGATTGAGATTGGTGCGGATACCGCCGATGACGTACTCGTCGAGAGCGCGCAGCATGCGATCGATGGCCAGGTCGCGTGTGGGCGCGAAGGCGATCAGCTTCGACAGCATGGGATCGTAATCCATGGGCACAACCCAGCCCTCATAGATGCCGCAGTCTTCACGGATGCCGGGACCTCCGGGCTGGAGCAGGCGCGTGATGCGCCCGGGCGAGGGCATGAACTGGTTGTCCGGATCCTCCGCGTAGACACGGCATTCGATAGCATGGCCGCGCAGCACGACGTCGCTCTGCACGAACGGCAGCCGCTCGCCCTGCGCGATGCGGATCTGCAGATGGACGAGGTCCAGGCCGGTCACCAGCTCGGTCACGGGATGTTCCACCTGCAGGCGCGTATTCATTTCGAGGAAGTAGAAGTTCTGCTCCTCATCCACGAGAAATTCGACCGTGCCAGCGTTGGTGTATCCGGCAGCAAGGGCCAGGCGCACGGCGGCTTCTCCCATGCGTCGCCGAAGATCTTCGCCGACGACCGCGGACGGGGCCTCTTCAATCACCTTCTGGTGGCGGCGCTGTACCGAGCACTCGCGTTCGCCGAGGTAAACGCAATGACCGTGTTCATCAGCGAGGACCTGAATCTCAATGTGGCGCGGACGCTCGATCAGCTTTTCCAGATAGACCTCGCCGGATCCGAAAGCGCGCTCGGCCTCGCTTTGTGCAGCGGCGAACGCGGAAGCAAGGTCAGCGGGTTGCGCGACGGCGCGCATGCCTTTGCCTCCGCCTCCGGCCGCGGCCTTCAGCATGACGGGATAGCCGATCTTCGCGGCGGTAGCCAGAGCTTCGTCGAGCGAGGCAAGGCCGGTGACGGAGCCGGGCGTGCGCGGCATGCCGGCGCGATCCGCTGCCTGGCGAGCGCGGGTCTTGGAGCCAAGCGCGCGCATGGCCGACGCGGGCGGGCCAATGAATTTGACGCCCGATCGCTCACAGGCTTCGGCAAAACCGGCGTTCTCTGAGAGGAATCCGTAGCCGGGGTGAATCGCGTCGGCGCCCGAGCGGCGCGCGATTTCGAGAATCAGATCACCGCGCAGATAGGATTCGCTGGCGGCGGCCGGGCCGAGGCGCCAGGCCTCGTCGGCGGCGAGGACATGGAGGGCGGCGCGATCTGCGTCAGAGAAAACGGCGACGGTCGCCAGGCCCAGCTCGCGACAGGCACGGATGATGCGCAGGGCAATTTCGCCGCGATTGGCGATGAGGACTTTGCGAAGCACGGAACAACAGGGTAACGGGTGAAGCGCAGGTCGCGCAAAAGCAAAAGCCCCCGCCGCAGCGAGGGCTTGGGTTTGCCGAAAACGACGACTACTGCATGACCACGCCGTTGACCTTCTCGTTGGCTTTCTCTTCGTTGGCCTTGCGGGCGCCCATGGCTTTGTGCACCCAGTCCTGGGCCGTGTCGAGATCGGCCTTGCGGGCCGCATTGTTGCCGCACTCCAGGTCGGCCTTGCGCCTCGCCATCAGATTCAGGTACTGCATGGCGTCGTCGTAGTTAGGCCGGTTGTCGACCGCCTGCTGCAGATATTTCGTACCCTCATCCACCAGAGCTTCGTTCTGCGTCTGCATCTGCTTGCAGAGAGCCTTGGGCATTTTGACGTTGCCCTGGCCGTCATCCTGCATGTTGACGCCCTTGAGATCGGTCACGGCATTTTTGTAGGCCAGCGTCCAGTCGATCACGCCGATGGTATAGGCCGCCTCGGGATCCTTCGGATTGGCCTGCAGCACTTTCATCTGCCATTCCTTGGCCTGGTCGAACTTATTCAGATCGAAATAGAGCGCGGCAATCTGCTTGAGGCTGGTGCTGTCGTCAGGGTGATCAACGAGAACCTGCTTAAACCCGTCGATGGCCATCTGCGCTGTCTTCTCGTTCTCCGGCGAATCGAGCTGCGGAACGACCTCGTTGGCGTAGGCAGTAGCAAGATAAAGCCGCGTCATCGGATAAGTAGGATCCAGACTGACCGCTCGCTTGAAGTGACCGATGGCCTCTTCGTACTTCGCCTGCTTGTAGGCCTGTACTCCCTTGTTGAGCTGATCGCGGGCCTCCAGGCGTTTGCATCCGGTCGCGGAAGCCACCAGGGCAATCGTGGCGGCGGCCAGCACCGGTAAACGGACAATACGGTTCATGCTGTCTATCTTCTCCTTCAGCTCGCCAGGAGCCTCAAAAATAGGGCGAAACGCATTCGTGAGTGATTGTAGACGGTCCGCAGGATTTCACAAGATCACCGGAGTGCGGCCCGCCACACGCCGGCGCTCCCTCACGAAGCCCGCGTCCCCTCTACTGGCCTGCTTCAATCTTGGGCGTAATCAACCCGATATGGTCGACGCCGACGGCATGGCCGATGTCGATGACGCTGGCCACGTCCTGGAAATCGACGTTGGCATCGCCCTTCACGAACATGACTTTCTCCGCGCGGCTGGCATAGATCGTATTCAGCTCGTTTTGCAGATCGGCCTTCGCGAACGGCTTGTCGTTGATCTTGTACTGCGGAACACCGCCGCCGCCCGGCTCAACCTGGACCACGATGGTGCGATCGTTGGGCTGCTGCTGGTTAGGATTCTTGGGGGGCTGCGGCACCAGGGCGTCGAGGCCCCGGGGGGTAACCGGCACAATCACCATGAAGATGATGAGCAGCACCAGCAGTACGTCGATCAGCGGGGTGACATTCGGCTCGGCATTCAGGGCACCAGCGGAGCCAACGCTCATTGCCATAGGTCAATTCCTCGATTCTTTCGTTACTCGCCGCCGGCGGCGGGTTTAGCGGGAACGGCGGTGGCCGCAGGCTGCTGTGTAAGCATTCCCACTTCTTCCACTCCGGCGGTCCGGACGGCGTCAATCGCATCCATCACGGTTCCGTAGTGTGCGCGGGAATCGGCGCGGAAGTAAACAATCTTGTTGGTCTTGTTGGTCAGCTCGTTGCTGACTTCCTGCCCCAGATTCGCGATGGTGATCTGGTTCTGGCCGAGATACACGCGGCTGTCGCGGGTGATCGCGACGACGACGGAATCTTCCTTGTTGGCATCGTCCATCGGCGTGGCCGTCGTGCTCTGGGCAAGGTCCACGTTCACCTTGTTCTGGAGCATGGGCGTGATGACCATAAAGATGATCAGCAGCACCAGCATGACGTCCACCATCGGGGTGACGTTGATGTTGGCGTTGACCTTGGCGCCTTCGTTCCTAACTGCCATTGACATGGTTTTGTGCTCCCCGGTCGGAATCGTCGTCGCGGAATACTGGTTCCGGACTCTGCGCGAATCAGGAGTCGGGAGCCGGACCCGAAGGCCGGCCCCCAATCAGGAGATTCTCGCCGTTGCTCCGCTTCACAGCGGAGGTCCTGCCGCGATTACCGCCGCTGGCTCTGCTTGATGAAGTAGTCGATCAGCTCGCTCGACGAGTTATCCATCTCCACGTCGAAGGCTTCCACGCGGTTGGTGAAGTAGTTGAAGAGCCACACCGCAGGGATGGCGACGAAGAGACCGAACGCCGTGGTCACGAGGGCTTCAGAAATACCGCCGGCGACGGCGCCGATGCCCGGCGTCTTCTGCGTGGCGATCTCCTGGAAGGCCTTGAGGATACCGGCGACGGTGCCGAACAGTCCGACGAACGGAGCCGTGGAACCGATGGTGGCGAGGCTGCCGAGGCCCCTCTTCAGCTTGGCGTGCACGATGGCTTCCGCCCGCTCGAGAGCGCGCTTCGAGGACTCGATCTGCTCGGCACTGACCGCTCCGCCGCTGCCGTAGTTGCGGAACTCCTGGAGACCCGCGGTCACGACTTCGGCGAGGTGCGACTTCTTGTTGCGATCGGCCACTTTCACGGCCTCATCCAGCTTGCCTTCCTTCAGGGCGCCGGCCACGCGCGGGGCGAACTCGCGCGACTGCTTGCGGGCGGCGTTGAAGTACAGCCAGCGGTCGATCATGACAGCCAGCGACCAGATCGACATGATGAACAGCACGAACACAACGCCACGGGCCAGCCAGCCCATGTTGTTCCAGAGGTCGATGGGGCTGAACCCGACGGACTGGCTCTCCTGAAAGAAGCCGAGAGACGCCGAATGTGCGACGAGATGGTTGATCTGAGCGAGAATCACTTGAATCTTTCCTCCTGAGGCTGTTGCTGCGAGCAATACAAAAAGCGCTGACGGATTACCTCTCCGCAAAGTGAAGGCCGGGAGGCCGGAAAAACGTTTGCACAACCGCCCCAGCTCCGCCTTGCGGCGGAACGGGGCAAGAGATTTTAGCTGCCGAGACTAAAGACCACGTTGACCTGGGTCTCGACCTCTACGGGCTCACCATTCAGGAGGTAGGGCTTGTACCGCCAGCCCTGCACTGCCTGCGTCGCGGCCGACTGAAGCATCGGTGGACCGCTGATGACCCGCAGATTTTCGATAGTCCCATTCTTGGAAATCGTTGCCTGAAGAACCACAGTTCCCTGGATTCTTGCCGCTTTTGCGATCGCGGGGTACTGCGGATTCTCTCCGCCGATGCGGTTGCCGGCCATCACACCCGACGAAACGGCCACTCTCCTGGGAGGTGCGGCCTTCACTACTGGAGCCGGACCGGTGCCCAGACCACCCAGAACTCCACCCATGACGCCACCCGAACCGGATCCTTCCATGCCAGCGACGCCGATTCCTGCCGCCGGGGGCGGGGCTTCTTCTTTCACGATCTTGATGTCATGCGGGATTTTGGTAGGCGCGGTGAGCTGATTGTTGATCATCTCGGAGACGACCTTCACGGGATGAACAGGGGCCGGAGGCGGAGGCGGGGGAGGCGGAGGCGGGGGGGGTGGGGCAACCAGCAGCGTGGTCATCATTGCCTTGGGCAGCGCTTCTGGGTAGATCAGCGGATACAGAATCAGCGCCGCGAGCACAGCCCCATTCAGGATGAACCCGACGAGGGTGTAGTACTTGCTCTTCGTCTTGATTTTGCCGCCCGATGAAAATGTGCTGTCTTCAAACATGACCAACCTCGGAGCTTTCAGTAGTTGAGTCTATAGACACCGCAGGGAACCTCGAATGTTCCCGGCGACGCCTATTTGTTTGGATGGGACCCCTTGACGACCTGGAAAGAGTATTTTGCGTGTTGCGACTGGCTGGAATGACCAGTTCTCGTTCTATAACACATTTTTCCTGTCCGAAAGAAGCATTCCCGGGCGACCGGAATCGATTTGCCCTGAGTTCGATGCAGATTTCTGGTCTTCCGGCACCAAACGCCAAACCAGAAATCGCATCCAGGCCCCTTCCGGCGAACGGCACCATCATACCCTGGCTTTCTAGACCTTCGCTTTTTTCGCTGCCGGCAAAGCCGCCGTTTTGCCTCGGCCGGCGCGCCAGTCCTGATACGCCACCAGCATCGGAGCGGCAATGGCGATCGATGAATACGTGCCGATCAGAATGCCGATCACGAGCGCAAACGAGAACGGGTGCAGCACTTCGCCACCGAACAGAAAGAGCGAAAGCACCGTCAGGAAAGTCAGACCCGACGTCAGCACCGTCCGGCTCAGCGTCTGGTTGATACTGCGATTCACCAGATCGGCGAGCGGCTCGCGGCGGCTCAGGCGCAGATTCTCGCGAATGCGGTCGAAGACGACAATCGTGTCGTTCATCGAGTAGCCGACGAGCGTAAGGATCGCGGCGATCACCGTCAGCGAGACTTCGGTATTCGTGAGGCTGAACGCGCCCACCGTAATCAGCGTGTCATGGAAGCAGGCCACGACGGCGGCCACTCCGTAGATCAGCTCAAACCGGAACCACAGATAGATGAGCATGCCCAGCAGCGAGTAGAGCGTCGCCAGAATGGCCTGCTTCTGCAGCTGCTTGCCGACCTGCGCGCCTACAATCTCCGCGCTCTGGACGTGGAATCCGGAAACATAGGCACCCTGCTCCAGTGCAGTCAGCACCGCCGGATCCACGCTGCCGCGCAGCGCGTCGACCGAGTCGAGGATGCCGCTGTGCTCCGCGCTGTCCCGATAACTCATCACGGCGTCGGCCTGCTGCTGGTAGCGAGCCGTCGCCGCGTCGGTCACGCCCAGGTGCTCGGGATCTTTCTGCTCGAGCCACGTCGCGAGGCCGCCACGGCTCACATTGTCGAGGTCGAGCTTGCCCTGATTTTGCGCGCCCGCCTGCGAGTAGTTCCGGGTGAGGGTGCTTTCGATCACGGCCCGGCCCTGATCGAGCGACGCTTCGCTGGTTTGCCCCAGCGAGAGAGTGACCAGAACTTCGTTGTTCGCCGCCGCGCCAAACTGCGTGATGCGCGGATCCTTCAGGCCGGCCTTGTTGACAGCCGAGCGAATCAGGTCGAGGTTCGGCTTATCGGCAAACTTCACGCGCACGACGGTGCCGCCACGGAAATCAACATCCAGAGGCAGGTGGTGCCAGAAAAACAGCGAAAGCAGCCCCGCGATGCTGAAGATCAGGGAGAAGCCCAGGAAGTACCACTTCTTCCCAAGCCAGTCGATTTTTACGTCATGAAACAGTTCCACGAAGTTCCGCCTGTATTAGATCGAAATGGGTTCGCCGTGCAGCTTGCGGCTGAGGCTGGCGTCGAAGATGACGCGTGAAACAAACACCGAAGTAAAGAAGTTGGCCAGCAGACCGAAGGTCAGCGTGACGGCAAAGCCCTGCACCGGTCCGGTGCCGAACAGGAAGAGAATGGCCGCCGATACGACGGTCGTCACGTGGGTGTCGATAATCGTCGTCAGTGCGTGCTTGAATCCCTGATCGACGGCGGCCGACGGCGATTTGCCGCTGCGCAGCTCTTCGCGAATGCGCTCGAAGATCAGTACGTTGGAGTCGACGCCCATGCCGATGGTGAGGATGACTCCGGCGATGCCTGGCAGGGTGAGCCTGGCGCCCACGAAGCCCATAAACCCGAGCAGGATGACGAGGTTCAGGATCAGGGCAAGATCCGCGTTAATGCCCGCCCCGCGGTAGTAGATGAGCATGAAGATCATCACGGCCGCCATGCCGGCGATCGAGGCGACCACGCCCTGGTGGATCGAGTCCGCGCCCAGCGACGGACCGACCGTGCTCTCCTGCAGGTAGCGGATGGATGCCGGCAGCGCGCCTGTGCGCAGCAGCATCGAGAGGTCCTTGGCATACTGCTCGGTGATTCCGCCGCCGGAGATGTCGCCGGTATCGTGAATTTCGCCCTTGATGACCGCAACTTCGCGCACCCGGTTATCGAGAACGATGGCCATCTGCTTGCCGATGTTGGCTGACGTAAACTGCGCGAACTTCTGCCCTGCAGCATTGGTCAGGTAGAAGGTGACCTGCGGCTCGTTGGTGTTCTGGTCATGCCCGGGCTGCGCATCGCGGATATCGGTGCCGCCCCACACGGGAACCTTCTTCAGCTCGTACCATTCCGCAGTGCTGCCTTCGTTGGACGCGCCGGCGATGCTCTGCACCAGCTCGGCATCCGGCGGTACCATGCCACCGATCGCCTGCATCGCGGTCTGCTGATCCGGCCATGGACCGGCCATCACTTCGTGGGTTTCAAGGCGCGCCGTTGACTGGATCACATCCTTCACGCGGCCCGGATCGTCGATGCCCGGCAGCTCCACCAGAATCTGATAGCTGCCCAGTTGGTACGGCTCGACGACCGACTCGGAAACTCCCAGCCCGTTAATGCGCTGGTTAATGACCTCAATCGCCTTGTCGAGCGCGCTTTGCTTCAGGTCCAGCTCGGTCTGGTTCTTCATCGTCAGCGTCCAGGTGTTGTTGACGCCTGGCGTGATGTCGTACCGGGAGCTGTAGCGCGAGTTCAGAACGCTGCTGATGTCGGTGGCGCGATCAGCCGGGACGTTGGTGAGCTGGATCACGTCCGGCTTGTTCGGATCTGGCTTGGCGACCGTGACGCCGCTGATGCCGTTCTGCTGCAGATCTGACTGGATCGCGCCGACATCGCTGTCCGTGGCCGCGCCGACGGCCTCGTCGACCATTACCTGCAGCACCAGGTGCGTCCCGCCCTTCAGGTCGAGACCCAGATTGATGTGCTGCGCCAGCGCCTGCTTCAGTGCGCTGCCGGAAACGCCCTTCGGGATCCCGAAGATGCCGAAAACGAAAATGATGAGAACGGCGATGATCGCAACGGTTTTGGCTTTGAGATTCTTCTGCATGGGAGTGGTCTACTTTGTCTCGTCCTGCGTCACGGAGGCGATGGCCGATTTGACGACCTCGATCCGAAGATTGTCGGGAGGAATGCGCAGCTGGATGGTGTCGTCCTTAATCGCGAGGATAGTGCCGCGAATGCCACCGCTGGTCGTGATGCGGTCGCCGGGCTTCAGATTGCCCAGCATATCCTGCCAGGTGCGCTGGCGCTTCTGCTGAGGGCGAATCAGGAGGAAATAGAAGACGACGACCATCAGCAGGATCGGCAGAAGCGAGGCGAATCCTGTGGGCAGGGCAAATGGTGCAAGCAATGCGATGGAAATCAACGCGCGTCCTTCTGGCCAGGACGGTTGAAAAGCCGCCGCCGGCGCGAGACAGAATCATTTTCCACGGAAGAGCCCGAAGGAGCGCGCGGGCGCCCCGGGCCTGAATACCTGGAAACGGCTCCCAGCTGGAGCTTACGCACACTGACAGACTCAGCCGGAAAGCCTGATTCATAGAATCGCGTACAGGCGTGGGAGTGTCAAGGAAAAGGGGTCTGGCAGGGCTCGGTTCCGGCCCACTTCCGATAGTTACCGAGGCTGGGGATTTCGCACCTCCCTTTCCACATCCCTCGCTGTTCCGCGGACCTACACTGAATCCTTCGCTGACATTTCAGACGGGAGGCGCGATGGCGGCCGCAAATTCGCTGCACCCACAGCCAGGACGCATTGAAGTCATCACCGGACCCATGTTTTCCGGCAAATCCGAGGAGCTGATCCGACGCCTGAAGCGCGCGCAGATCGCGAAGCGCCGCGTCGCCTGCTTTAAGCCCGACCTCGACGTGCGCTACCACCGCACCGCCATCGCCTCCCACAGCGCGCAGACGCTCGAAGCTGTCACCGTCGCCAACGTCGAGGAAATGAAAGCGGTTCTCCTGCCGCGTATTGACGAGATTGAAGTCGTGGGCGTCGATGAATCGCAGTTTTTGGGCGAGCCGCTGGTGAGATTCGCCAACGACCTCATGCATCTGGGCAAGCGCGTGATTCTCGCCGGCCTCGATACCACTTTCACCGGAGAGCCGTTCGCGCCCGTGCCGCACCTGATGGCTATCGCCGACGAAGTTATCAAGCTCTCGGCCGTATGCATGCAGTGCGGAGCGCCGGCCATCCACACGCAGCGGCTGGGCAGCAATCAGGAACTGGTTGTGGTGGGGGCTGCTGGAGTTTATGAAGCCCGCTGCCGCGCCTGCTTCCGCCCCTGGCTCGACGAAAACGCTTCTGAACAGATGGAATTGCCGGTGAGCGCGGGCGCAAATCGCTAAGTCCATCGGAAGCAAAGCGGAACGGAAGGGTGGGGCAGCCATGCAGGCGCGGCGGCCTCCCGATTCACCGCGCCCGCAGCAAAGCTACTGTCCCGCGCCGCCGGATGTTGGCGTGGTGTTCGACATCTTCCGCAAATACGTAACCATGTTCCAGATCAGATCCGGATTGGCGCGGTCACTTTCCGACGGCATCTTCCCTCTGCCGTTCTGGATAATGTAGAAAATCTCGCCGTCGCTCATCTTCGCCAGCGAATCCTTGAAGTCGTTCATCGGCAGTTTCTGGTCGGCGGCCACGTCTCCCTTGCCGTTGCCGGTATCTCCGTGGCACATGGCGCAGTCCCAGCCGTAAAGCTTCTTCGCGCGCTCCTGTAATTCGGCGGTCGGCTTCACGGGATTGGCTTTGCCGATATATTCCGCCGGAATCGTGCCCGCCGGAGCGGCCTGCCCCGCCGGCGCCGCCGGGGTCGGGGTCTGCTGCTGGAAAAACGCCGGCGTGCCGATCAGCAAAAGCGCCGGAACCATCAGTAAAGGCTTGAACATAGCAGCCTCCTGAGCTTGCTTGTGGGGAGAATCCCGGCACTACTGTACGCCCGGGACGGCGCGAAAGGGCAGGATTTTCGCTGCGAGGCGGTATCCACAGTAACAGTACCGAGCGCAGGCACGGGCGCTTCGATCGGAAGGTTTGATAACAGGATTTGACATTTTTCGTTATGCTGGAGGCACAACGAGGAGCTCCGTATGAACGTTTCGCTCACTCACGAACTTGAGAAATTCGTCCAGGAGAAAGTGGACAGCGGCCGCTACACCTCGGCCAGCGAAGTCGTCCGCGAAGCTCTGCGCCTGATGGAAAAACGAGACCGCCGCCTCCTCGAGCGCGAACAAGCCCTCGAGGCCTTCCAGGCCGAAATGGATCGCCGCATCGCAGAGGCCGACGCCGGGAAGGTTCGTGATGTGGAAGAAGTCTTTGCCGAACTGCGCGCTAAGTCAGAGGCGAGGCGCAAAAAGTCAGCATGATGCGCCTCGTCATCACAGATGCAGCAACCGAAGACGTCAATGACACCTGGGAATACATCTCGCGAGACAGCATCGAAAGTGCTGACAAAGTCGTTCAAACCATCTACGACGAGATTTTGCGCATCGGCTCAACTCCGGGGATCGGACATCGCAGGACAGATCTCCTGCCAGCCTCGGACATCTTCTTTTGGCCGGCAGGTCGATATCTGATTCTGTATCGCGTGGAGGGGCAGGACGTTGTCATCGTCGCCGTCTTCCACGGCAGCCGCGATATCCCCGCCGCGCTTCGCGAACGCGATCCCGACGAATAGGGTCGCTACAATCAGCGGAGTGTCCCTCAGCTTCCAAATCCACCAGACCCGCGGCGCCGCTCGCCGCGCCACGCTGAGCCTGCCCCACGGAGCCGTCGAGACACCGGTCTTCATGCCCGTCGGCACCCAGGCCACCGTCAAGGCCGTCCCCCAGCAAATCCTCGAAGACCTCGACGTCCAAATCCTCCTCGGCAACACCTACCACCTCTATCTCCGCCCCGGCCACGAAACCATCCGCCGCCTGGGCGGCCTGCACCGCTTCATGAGCTGGACCCGCCCCATCCTCACCGACTCCGGCGGCTTCCAGGTCTTCTCTCTCAGCGACCTCCGCAAGGTCACCGACGACGGCGTTTCCTTCCGCTCCCACATCGACGGCTCCTCGCACTTCTTCTCCCCCGAGCACTCCATGGATGTCCAGATCGCCCTCGGCTCCGACATCGCCATGGCCTTCGACGAGTGCACCGAGTATCCCGCCGACTACGCCCGCGCCCGCTCCTCGCTCGACCGTACCCTGCGCTGGGCCGCTCGCAGCAAAGCCCACCACGACGCCCACCGCCACGAGGTGCCATGGAAAAACCAGGGACCAGGGAGCAGGGATCGGGGATCGGAAGAGACCCCTGGCGACCGAGAACTGATCTCTGATAACCAGTCGCTTTTCGGCATCGTCCAGGGCGGGATGTTCCCCGATCTGCGCCGTGAATCGGCCGAACGCCTCGTCGAGATGGACTTCCCCGGCTACGCCATCGGCGGCCTC
>DATJTG010000127.1:0-21264 GCA_035503555.1 Acidobacteriaceae bacterium
AAGACTCGACTTTGAGGCTTTCATGCGTGAGGCTCGTGTCACTGCTTCACTTTGGGCCAAATGTCGGCGATCGTTTCACAGGCCGCGTCGATGTCTTGCTTCAAGCGCTTGTTCAGTTTGTTGCCTACGAATTGGTTTTGCCGTGCAACATCTAAGTACACGACCTCCTTCGGCGCGATGCCGAGTCCAGCAAGTGACGCAGCTTCGTGCATCACCTTCAAAATGATGTTGACCATATCTTCGTCAGGTTTCTCAGCATTAAAATCGAGTTTGATCAACTTCCTTCTGCCATCCTCTTCAACGTACAGTTCAGGAGTTGCTGAGACTTCCACCTCTCCGTGGACGTATTTCGGCCGCGGGTTTTCCAGGACCTTAAAGGCGTTCTTCGCGAAGTAGGTCATATAGGTCTGGATGGCGCGGATGTTGTCGCGGATGCGGTTCGGGTCTTTCTCTGGATTTGCGGCCTCCTTCTTTTGGAGTTCCGCGACCGCCGCTGCTAGCACAGCCACATCATTTCCGCTCTGGTGATACTTCATGATCGCCGTGCGCGCTTCGCTGTAGCGCACGATCTGTGGTCGTTTGTGCCCGAATCTGTCTGTTTTGAACTTGTAATCTCGCAGCATTGACCGCTGCCGCGAGTGACTGGCCTTCATGAATTTCGCCAAGCCGGTCACGGATATCTTAATTGAAGGCATCTTTCAAACCTCCAAGATCAACCGCTGCGCACCACTTAGGGGACTATTTTGGCAGTGTACTCTGATTTTGCCGCCAACACGCTCGAAGGGCACCTGAATCATAATTCGGATGCTCTTGAGCGGTTACAACGGCCAGAGCGCGAGTTGCGGGCAACGCTGCCACGGGCCGTGCGGCAACGGCGATCCAAAGCACCAGTATTGAGCCGGAGCAGCTTCTTGTAGAGAAGTGGTTCACGACGCTCGAGTGCCGCCGGGTTGCGAGGGCTGATTCCATGTCAGTGCGTAATAGGGTGCCAAATCGTCCACCGGAGTTGATCGCTACTCGAAAGTCGGCTTTTGCTGACCTGGCAGGTTATCTCGCTGTATCGATACGCCGGTTAATACTGTCCGTCGCCGCCGCCGTGGGCTAAGTTGTCGAAGCGGGTGCAGCGGCCGATCCAGGCTAACTCCACGCTGCCGGTGGGGCCGTTGCGCTGCTTGGCGATGATGACTTCGGCCTTGTTGTCGGTATCGGGGTCGGGGTTGTCGCGGTTGTAGTAGCTCTCGCGGTGGATGAAGGCGACGACGTCGGCGTCCTGCTCGATGGATCCGGATTCGCGCAGGTCGCTGAGCATGGGCTTCTTGTCGCCTCCGCGCTGCTCGCTGGCGCGGGAGAGCTGGGAGAGCGCGATGACGGGGATGTTCAGCTCCTTGGCCAGCGCTTTGAGGCCGCGGGAGATGGCCGAGACTTCCTGGGTGCGGTTCTCGTAGCGTTTGGCGTTCGGCCCCATGCTGCCGGCGGTCATGAGCTGGAGGTAGTCGATGACGACGAGGTCGAGTCCGCCGTGCGACTGGCGCAGGCGGCGAGCCTTGGCGCGCATTTCCGTGAGCGAGATGCCGGGGGTGTCGTCGACGTAGAGTTTGGCTTCGACGAGGCGCTCGAGGGCGTTGGTGAGCTTGTCGCGGTCTTCGCGGAGGAGGAAGCCTTTCTGGATCTTCTGCGAGTCGACGAGGGCTTCGGAGGCGAGCATGCGGCGGAGCAGCGACTCCTTCGACATTTCAAGGGAGAAGACGGCGACGGTTTTGCCGCCCTGGATGGCGGCGTTCTGCGCGATGTTGATGGCGAGGGCGGTTTTGCCCATCGAAGGGCGGGCGGCGATGATGACCAGCTCGGAGTTCTGGAGGCCGCTGGTCATGCGGTCGAATTCGTCGAAATGCGTCGCGAGGCCGGTGACCTCTTTGCCTTCCTTATAGAGGTTGTCGATGGTGCGGAAGGAGCCGGCGACGACTTCGGAAATGCTGGAGAAGCCGCGGGTGATGCCTTTCTCGGTGACTTCGAGGAGGGAGGTTTCGGCGGCGTTGAGGACCTCGATCGCGTCCTCGCTCTGATCGGCGGCTCGGGTGATGGAGAGGGAGCAGATCTGGATGAGCTGGCGGAGGAGGGACTTGTCCTTGACGATGCGGACGTACTCGTCGATGGCGAGACGGCGGGGCAGGCCTTCGGTGAGGGAGGCGAGCCAGGCGACGCCGCCGATGGATTCGATTTCCTTGCGGCGGGAGAGCTCTTCGCTGAGGGTGACGATGTCGACGACGTGGTTGCGGTCGATGAGCTCGCCCATGCGGGCAAAGACGCGCTGGTGGGCGGTGAGCGCGAAGTCTTCGGAGCGGAGGCTGCTGGCGGCGTCGCTGTAGGCGTGGTTGTCGAGAAGGATGGCGCCGAGGATGGTGCGTTCGGCATCGAGGGAGGCGGGAAGGCCGCGTTCGAATTCGAGATCGGGAGTGGTGGCCATGGGAAAGGGAACAAGGTACGGGGAACAGGGGTCGGGAACTGCGAGCCTGGTCCAGTGTAGGTCTGGGCGCGGGACGGGGCGAGAGCGAAAAGAGCCGGCGGGGTCAGTTTTCTGTGGAGGCGTTGTTCAAGCTGTGTAAAAACAGGCAAACCGGGATTGCGCCGGCGGATGGCATCCGGCGGGGGCGAGCGTCTATCATGGAGGTACCCCGGAAAGCGGATGTCTATGAAGTTGAAAATCAGTTTCCTTACCCTATGCGCGCTGGCGGTGTGCGCGGCTCCGGCGCTGCGGGCGCAGCAGGCGGAGTCGATCGCGGCCGGGCAGCAGCCCCCCGAAGTGAAAGAGTTTCAGGGCTACGAGGACCAGTGGAGCGTGGCGGTCGTGAAGGCGGACCAGTACTCGCTCGAGAACCTGCTGTCGCCGCTGTATGTGGACATTGCCGCCAACGGCGACGTGACCACGCGCAACCAGCAGATTGCGGAGCTGTTCGCCAAAGACGGGACCGAGCCGGTGAGCATGGAGCAGAAGGTGGTGAGCGTGCGCACCTTCGGCGACACGGCCATCGTGAGCGGCACATATATTGTGCGGTTCCGGACGAACGGGAATCTGCGCGAGGAGCGCGGCATCTTTACGCACGTCTACAACCGGGCGCGGAACCACTGGGCGTGCGTGAACGCGCAGCGCACGGCGGTGGTGGATCTGACGCCGGGCAAGCAGCAGAAAGCGCAGAAGAGCGATGCGCCGCTGCCGTTCCACATTCCGCTGTTCCACCAGGGCGCGCAGTCGACGCAGCCGGCGACGGCGCAGAATGCTCCGACGAATCCGAACTGACGCCCCGGAGATTTCGTCACGTTGTCTGACTGCACGAGTTGGCCGGCCTGGAGACGATGACCCGCACGCGACCCATCTGGGCTGAGATTGCTCGCAGCCGCCTGCTTCACAATTATCGAATTTTGCGCGGCGCGGCCGGCGCGGATGCCGAGCTGGTGACCGTGGTGAAGGCCAATGCCTACGGGCATGGTTTGGCGGCGTGCGCCGAGGCGCTGGCCGGCGACGGATCGGGCTGGTTCGGCGTGACCAGCGTGGAGGAAGCTGTGGCGCTGCGGCGGGTGTGCCCGGCGGCGCGGATTCTGGCGATGTCGGGCTGCTGGCCCGGCGAGGGCGATGCGGTGGTGGAGCAGGGCATCACACCGGCTGTGTGGACGGCGGAGCATCTCGATCTGCTGACCGACGCTGCGGCGCGGCACAAGGTTGGGCCGCGCGGATTGCCGGTGCATCTGGAGATCGATACGGGGATGTCGCGGCAGGGCGCGGCTCCGGAGGAGTTGGGATCGCTGCTGGGACGCTTCGGCGGGGATTCGCCGCTGCGGCTGGAGGCGGTGATGACGCACTTCCACTCGGCCGACAATCAGGCTGCGACGGACGAGCAGATGCGGCGGTTCGTGGCGGGGGTTGAGTCCGTTGCGAAGGCCGGGCTGAAGGCGGAGTATCTGAGCGCGGGCAGCTCGGGCGATCTGCTGGATCAGAGCACGGGCGAGGTGACGCGGCTGGCGGAGCGGGTGGGCGCGCGGCGGATGGTGCGGACGGGAATTGCGCTGTATGGGTATCCGCCGCACGGGAAAAACGTGCGCGGCCTCGAGCCGGTGCTGGCGTGGAAGACGCGGGTGACGGCGGTGCGGACGATTGCGGTGGGCGCGACGGTGGGCTATGGCGCGACGTTTCGCGCAGCGCGGACGACGCGGGTGGCGCTGCTGCCGGTGGGCTACGCGGATGGGCTGAATCGGCTGCTGTCGAATCGGGGATGGGTGCTGGTGCGCGGACAGAGGGCGCCGATTGTAGGGCGCGTGTCGATGGATCAGGCGACGATCGACGTGACGGAGATTCCTGGCGTGACGGCGGGCGACGAGGCCGTGCTGATCGGGACACAAAGTGCGGTGCGGGGCGAGGAGCGGATTACGGCGGACGATCTGGCGCGGGCGACGGGAACGATTTCGTACGAAGTGCTGTGCGCGATTGGCGAGCGCGTGCCGCGCGTGGCGGTGGACTAATTATGTTGGGCAAGCTTTACGGCCGGTGGATGCACGCGTGGGAGTGGTCGCTGACGACGCAGGATCAGAATCGCGTGGTGCGGCCCATGGAGTGGGGTTTCGACTGGCTGCACGACTTTGTCAACGCGGTGGGTTTGCACCAGGCGGTGGAGCGGGCGGAGGGCGATCCAGCGGCAGCGGAAGCGGCGATGGCGGAGCTGAACGAGGCGATCGTGGCGAACAGCGATGCGTTCTACGGATACACGCGGCCGACGGATTTTCGCCTGGAGACGCGCGCGCCGCAGCTTTTTCCCACGAACGTGCGGCCGGAGACACTGCGCCGGGATGCGCAGCTGAAGCAACTTGCGCAGGACGGGAAGATGCCGGCGGCGCAGTTCCTGCGGTTCACGTCGCCGGTGCGGACGCCGTATCCGGAGAACGACCTGGCGAATGCGCGGTGGTATCCCGCTCCCGCGGAACGGATGCAGGGGAAGCCGAAGCGGGCGATGATCGTGATGCCGCAATGGAATGCGGACGCTTTCAGCCACAACGTGCTGTGCTCGCTGTTCAACCGCTTCGGCATCTCGGCGCTGCGGCTGAGCAAGCCGTTTCACGATATCCGGCGGCCGGCGGAGACGGATCGCTCGGACTACGCGGTGAGCGCGAACATCGGGCGGACGCTGGCGGCGGGACGGCAAGCGGTGATCGACGTGCGCTGCTGCCTCGACTGGCTGGAATCGCAGGGGTACGAGCAGTTCGGGATCCTGGGCACGAGCCTCGGCTCCTGCTATGCGTTTATTGCGGCGGCGCACGATGCGCGGCTGCGGGTGAACGCCTTCAACCACGCTTCGATGAGTTTTGGCGACGTGGTGTGGACGGGACAGAGCACGCGGCACATCCGCGAGGGTTTTGAGCAGGCCGGCATGACGCACGAGCGAATCTACCGGCTGTGGAACGGGATCAGCCCGGTCGCGTACATGAGCCGGTTCGCGTCGAATCCGCGGAAGGTGCTGGTGATCCACGCGCGCTACGATCTGACGTTTCTGCCGGAGTATTCCGAGCAGGTGGTGGCGGCGTTCGCGGAGCACAGGATCGATTACGTGTCGAAGGTACTGCCCTGCGGGCACTACACGACGGGAGAATTCCCCTATAAGTTTCTCGACGGCTGGTGGATGGGCTCATTTGTGTACTCGGCGTTCAAGTCGCTGGGGGCGGCGGTGAGCCTTCCGGAAGAGAGACAGGCGGAGCTGGTGGAACGGTAAGCGGGTTCTCACCCGGATGTGCGGAATCGCACATCCGCGAACCTCGCGCAGATGCGGGCTACCCGGAGCCTAACCCTGATCTTCCAGGTGCACCGTGGCCATGGCGAGCGACTCGGTATGGGTGAGCGAAAGTGACACACGCGCGACGCCGAGTTGTCCGGCAATGGCACGGGCGCGGCCGCTGAAGTGCAGGGTGGGACGCTGGCCGGGGAGGCGCCTGACTTCCAGTTCTCTCCACGCGACGCCGTGCTGGATGCCGGTGCCGAGGGCTTTGGCTCCGGCTTCCTTGGCGGCAAAGCGCGCCGCAAAACTCTCGGCAGCGGTGACTTTGGCGCGGCAATACGCAATTTCCTGTTCGGTAAACACGCGGTGGAGGAATCGGTCGCCGAAACGCTCAATCGAGCGCTGGATGCGCGGGACTTCGATGAGGTCGATGCCGGTTCCCACGAGCATGAGGCCACAGTAGCACAGCAGGAAACCTTTAGGGTGATCGCGGGTGGGATGGTCCTGAAGGTGCAGCGTACCTTGTCCGATGGAGACGGTGTGCGCGATTTCCCTGAGCCCAATGGACTACGAAACGACTGGAACCTGAGTCTGAGCGCGCTGTGCTCCGACGATGCGCCGCGAACGGTGCGGTTTCTGACCGGAGCGGTGCTGGCGTGCGGGGGCAACGTGCTCGCGCGGCGCTTTGAGCCGGGAGAGGCCGCGGCCATCGAGTTCGAGTTCGTGCGCGCCACCTGCGTCGAGATGTACAGCATCCTCATCGCCGCCGGACTGGAGCTGAGCGCGGAGGCGCACGTGCATCTGGCGTCGCTCTGCCAGTGCACGCGCGAGACGCTGGAGTCGACGGCGGGCGATCCGGTGCGGGTGCTGCTCAGCATTCGCCGGAGCGGGGCGAAGGCGCAGTGCGAATCCGGCGGGGCGTGCAGCCCTCCGCAGGCGGCGTAGAGGCGCGCCCGACGCCGACGTAATAACTCTTTCGTGCCGTATCGAAGACAGCCGCGCTGGTCAATACTACTTTTGCCATGCAGCAATGGGACGCGATCGTGGTGGGCGCAGGGCCGGCGGGCTGCGCCGCGGCGTACGACCTCGCCGTCGCGGGGCGTGCGGTGCTGCTGGTGGATCGCTCCGAGTTTCCCAGGCACAAGGCATGTGCCGGCGGGCTGACGCGGAAATCGCTTTTGGCGCTGCGGTATTCGGTTTCGCCGGTGACGCGGGCGACCGTTTCCGCAATCCGGGTGGACAAGCGGCGGGGCGAGGGAGCCAGGCTGGCCAGCCGCACGCCTGTGTGCGCAATGACGGTGCGGCAGGAACTGGACGACTTCTGCCTGCGCCAGACCATCGCGGCGGGAGCGCAGTTTGCGCGGATTGCAGCGATTGCCGCGATCGATGCAGGCGGCGACGGCGTGAGCGTGACAACCGAAGACGGCATCTTTCGCGGGCGCTATCTCGTGGGCGCCGATGGCGTGCACAGCCGCGTGCGGCGGCTGCTGTGCGGCGAACATCCGGCGTGGCTGCGGCGCGGATTTGCGCTGGAAGCGAAGGTGCGGCCTGCGGATGGACTGGCCGCGGGGGTGCTCTTCGATTTCGCGCCGGTGCGCCGCGGGTATGGGTGGATCTTTCCCAAGCGCGACCACCTCAACGTGGGGCTCTACACCGAGGCTGCCGGCGAAAAGATCGACCGCGCGCGGCTGCTGGCGTGGATCGCGGAGCGATTCGACGGCGAGGCCGAGGTCGAAAATGTGACCGGGCAGTATCTGGGATTCGGAGCGGAAAGCCCCGGCGCCGAGCATGCGCTGGCGGGAGGGCGCGCATTCCTTGTGGGCGATGCCGGCGGGTTTGCCGATCCGCTCACCGGCGAAGGAATTTACGGTGCGATTGCCAGCGGGCAGGCGGCGGCGGCGGCCATCGATGCCGGGTTGTCAGGAGATGCGGCCGCGGAAGAGGTCTTCGCGCTCGAAACGCTGCGGCTGCGGAGGGATCTGCGGCTGTCGGCATCGGGTGCGCGATGGTTCTAC
Organism: Acidobacteriaceae bacterium; assembly: GCA_035503555.1. Lineage (GTDB taxonomy): Bacteria > Acidobacteriota > Terriglobia > Terriglobales > Acidobacteriaceae > Palsa-343. The sequence continues at coordinate 7,772 of DATJTG010000127.1, forward strand.
GCCAACTTCGATCTGGGATTTCGCGCGCTGACGGCTCCGGTTTTTCGCAGCGCGGTGATTAACGCCTATGCCAACGGCACGAAAATCGCGTCGCTGGCGAATGCTGTGCGACGCTTCGCGAGGATGTTCACGATCCACGCGTGAATCCTTTTTGCGGTCGGTGTTAACTTGCCAAACGGCTGCGCGAATACTGCTAAGATTGATTTTCGGACACGCGCAGCAGGTTGGCCCTGGGCTCGATGCGCACATCTTTCTCGCATACTGACTCAGTCCTCTAACTGGCCGATACCTTCACCCGGGTCACGGCATCAGAAGCAGCATTGGCGCGAATTCACATGGAATCATTCTTCCAGGAGCATCGTGCACGAGCGGCTCGACTGAGCCGATTGCTCGCGCTGCCTGCGACGGGGATTCTCGCCGGCCACGCCGCATGGGCGGAAATGCCGCAGGGGCAGCCGAACATGCTGACGCCGGCATCGACCCCGGCCCACACGATCGCCAATCTGTCGCTGTTCGTGCTGCTGATCACGGGCAGCATCTTCGTGGTGGTGGGCGGCCTCCTGGCGTTCGCGCTGGTGCGTTACCGGGCCAGGCCGCAGGAGGATACGAGCGAGCCGCCGCAGATATACGGCAGCACCCAGGTGGAGCTGGCGTGGACGGTGATCCCGATTCTGATCGTCGTGGTGCTGTTCCTGACGACGGCGCGCATTATTTTCGCCGTGCAGGATGCGCCGAAGCCGGAAGATGCGCTCGATGTGACGGTGGTGGGGCATCAGTTCTGGTGGGAGTTCCGCTATCCGAAGCTCGGCATCGTGACGGCGAATGAGCTGCACGTGCCGGTGCGGACGGCGACCTATCTGCACCTCCTGTCGGCGGACGTGGATCACAGCTTCTGGGTTCCGCAACTGGCGGGAAAGACCGATCTGATTCCCAACCATCCAAACGAGACGTGGATACAGCCCGAGCGCACCGGGCTGTATCTCGGACAATGCGCGCAGTTCTGCGGGGTGGAACATGCGCAGATGCTGCTGCGCGTTTATGTGGATACGCCGTCGGAATTCGCCGCATGGGTCGAGCATCAGCAGCAGCCGGGGGTTCAGGATGCGAGCGTGGCCGCGGGGCGGCACGTATTTGAGACCGAAGCGTGCACGAATTGCCATGCGGTTGCGGGGACGGCGGCCATCGGGACGTTCGGGCCCGATCTGACGCACCTGATGAGCCGCGACACTCTGGCCTCCGGCATTGTGCCGAACACGCCGGAGAATCTTCGCAAATGGATCCATGACCCCAACGATCTGAAGCCCGGGGTCCTGATGCCGGCCATGCAGCTCAGCGATCAACAGGTCGATGAGCTGGTGGCGTATCTTTCCACACTGCGCTAGGAAACAGGAATGGCAGACCAGACTTTCCCGATTGCCGGATCGATTGACGTGACGCCACCGCCGCGCGCCGAGAAGACGACGCTGCTGGAGTGGCTGCACGGGTGGGTGGTGACCGTCGACCACAAGCGGCTGGGCATTCTGTACATGGCCTACGCCATTCTGTTTCTCCTGGTGGGAGGGGTGGAGGCGCTGGTGATTCGCCTCCAGCTCGCGTCGCCGCACAACCGCTTTATCGGGCCGGAGACGTTCAACGAGATGTTCACCATGCACGGCACCACGATGGTGTTTCTGGTGGGCATGATGTACATCTTTGGGTTTGGCAATTACATCGTGCCGCTGATGGTGGGTGCGCGCGACATGGCTTTTCCGCGGCTGAACGCCTTCAGTTTCTGGTTGTCGGCGTTCGGGGGGCTGCTGCTGTATTACAGCTTCATCGGGGGCTTCGGGCTCTACGGGATGGGCGCCGCTCCCGATGTGACGTGGTGGGCTTATGCTCCGCTGACCGCCAAAGCTTTCTCTCCCGGCCACGCCACGGACTACTGGGCGCTGTCGCTGATCGCGATGGGGTTTGGCACGCTCGGTTCCGCCATCAACATCATCGCCACCACGCTGTCGATGCGCTGCCGGGGCATGACGCTGATGCGCATGCCGCTGTTCGCGTGGCTGATGCTGGTGACCAGCGGGCTCACGCTGGTGACCATTACGCCGTTGACCGCGTCGCAGATCATGCTGGTGATCGATCGCTATCTGGGCGGCCATTTCTTCGATACCCAGGCCGGCGGGCAGGCCATTGTGTGGATGCACTTCTTCTGGATCTTCGGGCATCCGGAAGTTTATGTGCTGGTGTTGCCGACGTTCGGCATCGCCAGCGAGATTATTCCGGTCTTCTCGCGCAAGGCGATCTTCGGTTATCCGGCGATGGTGGCGGCCTCGGTGGGCATTGCCTTCGTGAGCCTGGGCGTGTGGGCGCACCACATGTTTACCGTGGGCATGACCTCGGTGGGCAACACCTTCTTCGTGCTGTCGACGATGCTCGTCGGCATTCCCACCGGCATCAAGATCTTCAACTGGCTGGCGACCATCTGGGGCGGGCGCATCCGCTTCAAGACGCCGATGCTCTTCTGCATTGCCTTCCTCTTCCAGTTCCTCATCGCGGGGCTTACCGGCATCATCCTGTCGGTCGCGCCGTGGGATTGGCAACTGCACAATTCCTACTTCGTGATCGCGCATTTCCATTACGTGCTGGTAGGCGCGATCGTCTTCAACATCTTTGCGGGGATTTACTACTGGTATCCGAAAGTGACGGGCCGCATGATGAGCGAGACGCTGGGGAAGTGGCACTTCTGGCTGTTCCTCATCGGCTTCCACGTCACGTTCGACACGATGCACTTCGTGGGGCTGGAGGGGATGCCGCGCTCGATCTTTACCTACATGCCGGATCGCGGATGGGGCACGCTGAATCTGGTGATCTCGCTGGGCGGGTTGATCCAGGGCATCGCGGTGCTCCTCTTCGCGTGGAACATGGTCGCTTCGTATTTTCGCGGCAAAGAGGCGGGCAGCGACCCGTGGGATGCATGGACGCTGGAGTGGTCTACGCCTTCGCCGCCGCCCGTATATAACTATGCGACCGACCCGGTGGTGCACAGCCGCCGCCCGCTGTGGGATTTGAAACACCCCGACGATCCGGACTGGAGATACGAGTGAGCGCGATTCCTGTCTCCGCCGGACCACTCGAGCACGAGCCCTGGCATCTGCCGTCGCGGGGGCGCGTGGCGATGCTGTCGCTGATCATCGGCGAGTCGGCGATCTTCACGATTTTCGTGGTCGCTTACGTCTACTACATCGGCAAGAGCCTGAGCGGGCCGACGCCGGCGGTGCTCGAGGTGCCGTGGTTCAACTCCATCTGCCTGCTCTCGAGCAGCGTGACGATCTGGCTGGCGGAGCGCGAGATCGAGCGCGGGCGCATGAAGAGCTTTACGGCGCTGTGGGCGCTGACGATGACGCTGGGGGTGATCTTCATCCTCGGCACGGGAGCGGAGTGGCGCAAGCTGATCTATCTCGATGGCCTGACGATTCACACAAATCTTTTTGGGACGACGTTTTACTCCCTCGTGGGGCTGCATGCGACGCACGTGGTGGTGGGGCTGATCATGCTGGGCCTGGTGCTGCTGTTTGCGCTCACCGGGCACATTCGCCACGAACACAGCGAGCGGATCCAGGTGCTGGCGCTGTACTGGCATTTTGTCGATGCGGTGTGGGTGGTGGTGTTTACGGTGGTCTATATTCTGGGGCGCTGAATGACGCAGACGGAACAGCACAAGTCGGGACCGGCGGAGGGCGGGACGCTGCATCTGCCCGCGGCGACGCACTGGCCGATCATTCTGGCGTTCGGCGCGGTGATGGGATTTGCCGGTCTGGTGACGAATCTGTGGGTGTCGGCATGCGGGGTGGCCGTTGCGCTGGCCGGATGCATTGGATGGTTTCGGCAGGTGCTGCCGCACGAAGCGCACGAGGATGTGCCAGTGGTGGTGCAGCCGGTGACGATCACGACGACGCGGCGCGTGGTGGAGCGGCTCCAGATGACTCCGGAGACCCGCGCTTTGCTCCCGGTCGAAACGTATCCCATCCTCAGCGGCATCAAGGGCGGCATTGCCGGCGGCATCGCAATGATCTTCCCGGCGCTGCTCTACGGTCTGATCGCGCAGCACAGCCTCTGGTATCCGGTGAATCTGCTGGGCGGGGCCGGAGCCACGCAGCACGACATTACCACGGCGCAGATCGCTCAATTCCACTGGAGCTGGCTGCTGGTGGCGATCCTGATCCACTCCATCACGTGCCTGCTGGTGGGGCTGCTGTATGGCGCAATGCTGCCGATGCTGCCGCGGCGGCCGGTGGTGCTCGGCGGGGTCGTAGCTCCGCTGCTGTGGACGGGGCTGCTGCATTCGACGATGGGCATCATCAATCCCGCCCTCGATGCGCACATTGCGTGGGGATGGTTTGTGGTTTCGCAGGTGACGTTCGGCGTGGTGGCAGGACTGGTGGTGGCGCGGGAAGGGCGCATTCGCACCAGCGGACGGCTGCCGTTCTTCGCGCGCATGGGGATTGAGGCGCCTGGGCTGATGGAGTCGAATCCTCTCGCAGGGCCGCCGCTCGAGCGCGACCGGGAGAAGCACTGATGCGGCTGCGCACGATGATTCCCGCTGCCGGGCTGGCGCTGGCGGCCATTGTGGCCGGATGCGATCGCGCGCCCGGCGCCGCGAAGATCGACGAGTACACGCCGCCCAATCAGGTGACGGATTTTCACACGCTCTACGCGACGAACTGCCAGGCGTGCCACGGCGCGAACGGGCAGGGCGGTCCGGCGACGGATCTGGGCAACCCCGAGTACCAGGCGCTGGTGGATGACGCAACGCTGAAGAAGGTGATCTCGAACGGAATGCCGGGCACGGAGATGCCGGCGTTCGCGCAGTCGGCAGGAGGCATGCTGACCGACCAGCAGGTGGACGCGATTGTCGCGGGGATGCGGAAGGATTGGCGCAAGCCGGACGCTTTCGCGGGCGCGGCTCCGCCGCCGTATGCGCAGCCCGATGCAGGCGGAAACGCGGCGCACGGGCAGCAGGTGTACGAGACGCGGTGCGCGTCGTGCCATCGGGAACATGCGCGTCAGCAGCCGACCAGCCCGGTGTATTTATCGCTGGTCAGCGATCAGGCGCTGCGGACCATCATCGTTGCGGGACGGCCGGATATCCATCAGCCGGACTGGCAGCACGACACGCCCAATGGCAGCGCCGGCGCGCCACTGGCCGCTCAGGATGTAACCGATCTTGTTACGTATTTGGACTCGCTGCGGAATCCCCTCGCGGTTTCCGCGGCGCCGACACCGACTGCGCAGAAGTAAGGAGAGCCCCGTGGTTGAGAAGAGCGACAGTCCCGAAAAGCCGAGCACAGGCCCCGACGTTGTGGCCGGCAGCGTCCATGCCTCCGACCAGGATAGCCGCGCCGTCGTTTCGCGGCGGTGGTTTCTGCTGGCAGCGGGCGCGGCGCTGAACGGGATCGTCGGCGTGGCTCTGGCGGTGCCGATTCTGCGCTACCTTTTGGCGCCGGTGCGGAAAGATTCGTCCTATAAATCGTGGGTCAGCCTCGGCGAAGTCGGGCAGTTTCCGGTGGGCGAAACGCGGCTCGCAACTTACAAGACGCCGTTTACGCGCTCGTGGGACGGCGAGACAGATAACGTGGCGTGCTATGTGCGGCGCGAAGATGCAAAGACCTTCAAGGTGTTTGCCATCAACTGCGCCCACCTGGGATGTCCGGTGCGGTGGTTCCCGCAATCGCAGCTGTTCATGTGTCCGTGCCATGGCGGCGTGTATTACGCCGATGGCTCGCGCGCCTCGGGGCCGCCGGAGCGCGGCCTGTTCACGTACGACTATCAAATCGTCTCGGGACAGTTACAAATTGACGCCGGGCAGATGCCGTCGCTGGCCAACTCCGCGAAGCTGGTGCAGATCGCGGCTCCGGGCAAGCCGGATGGAGATTGCGGATGCCGCGGCTAAAGCAAATCTACGACTGGTTCGAGCGGCGCCTCCAGATCGAAGGCCCGGTGAAGGATGCGGTGCTGCACAAGGTGCCGCGCAATACGGCGAGCTGGTGGTATGTCTTCGGCAGCGCCGCGTTCACGCTGCTGCTGCTGCAGATCGTGACCGGCATTCTGCTGGCGCTCGTGTACATCCCGTCGGCGGCGGAGGCGTGGAACAGCCTCAATGTGCTGAACCACCAGATTCCCCTGGGGTGGTTTCTGCGCGCGCTGCACGGATGGGGATCGAACTTCATGGTCGCCGTGGTGTTCATCCACATGGCGCAGGTATTTTTCTTCGGAGCGTACAAGTTTCCGCGCGAGCTGACGTGGGTGGTCGGCGTCTTTCTGCTGCTGGCGACGCTGGGCATGGCGTTCACCGGGCAGGTGCTGCGCTTCGATCAGGACGCGTACTGGGGCCTCGGCATCGGCGTCTTCATCACCAGCCGCATTCCGTTGGTGGGCGGCGCGATGGTGCATCTGCTGCTGGGCGGGCCGGTGATTGCCGGCGCCACGCTCTCGCGATTCTTTGCGCTGCACGTGTTCGTCATCCCCGGATCGCTGCTGGTTCTCGTGGCGGCGCACATCTGGATGGTGCTGAAGCTGGGCGTGAACGAGTGGCCGATGCCCGGACGGGTGGTGCGCCGCTCGACCTACATCGCCGAGTACAACAAGCTCGCGCACGAAGACGGAATTCCGTTTGTTCCAGGCGCGTTCTGGAAGGACCTGGTGTTTTCGGGCGCGGTACTGGCGGCGGTTGCGGTATGCGCCGCGGTGCTGGGGCCGAACGGGCCGAGCGGGATGCCGGATCCGTCGATCATCCAGACGGTGCCGAAGCCGGACTTTCCGTTCCTTTGGATCTACGCGGTGCTCTCGTATCTGCCGCCGTCGATGGAGACGCCGTTCATCCTGATCGCTCCGGTGCTGATGATCGCAGGCCTGCTTGCCGTGCCCTTCGTGGCCGGCGAGGGCGAAAAAAGCTGGCATCGCCGGCCGGTCGCGGTGCTGGCGCTGACAGGCGTCGCCGTGGCGTGGGCGGTGTTTACCCATCTCGCCATGTCCACGCCGTGGTCGCCGCACATGAACGCGTGGAGCGGCGACACGCTGCCGGTACGCTATCTGGAGGAGTCGACGCCGCTGGTGCGCCAGGGCGCGATCATCTTCCAGGCGAAGCAGTGCCGCAACTGCCACTCGATCGGCGGAGAGGGCGGGGAGCGCGGACCGTCTCTGGACGCTGTGGCCACGCGCATGACCGCGGACCAGATGCGCTTTAAAGTGGTGACGGGCGGCGGCAATATGCCGGCTTACGGCAAAAATCTTTCTCCGCCGGAGATCGAGGCGCTGGTGAGCTTCCTCGAGACTCTGCATCCGAAGGGAGAAGTGCCGGCGGCCGACTCTGCGCAGCGGGACATCGAGGTGAGTCCGTCGCCGCCGCCTGCGAGCCAGCCGACGCCACCTGGGAATCGATGACTCCGGACGCGCTCATCACGCAGTGGGACATACCCTGGGCCGTCACCTGCGCGCTGATCGTCACGGCTGCGATTTACGTGCGCGGATGGAGCCGCATCCGGCGCACGCGGCCCGCGCAGTTTCCGCAATGGCGGATGCTGGCGTTTCTGAGCGGCATTCTGGCGGTCTTTGTTGCGGTCGCGTCGCCGCTCGACACGTTTTCCGAATCGCTGCTCTTCATGCACATGGCGCAGCATTTTGTGCTGATGTCGGTGGCGCCGCCGCTGATCGTGCTGGGCGCGCCGGTGGTGCCGATGCTGCGAGGGTTGCCGCGATGGCTGATCCGCGGCCTGCGGCCGCTGTTTGCGCGGGGCATCCTGCATTCGATCGGGCGCTTTCTGACGCTGCCGCGGGTGGCGTGGCTGGCCATGAACATCGCGTATGTGGGCTGGCATGTGCCGCGAGCGTACGAGTATGCGCTGTCGTCAGAAAACGTCCACAACTGCGAGCACGCGTGCTTCTTCTTCACCAGCCTGTTGTTCTGGTGGCCGGTGATCGCGCCGTGGCCGTTCCGGCAGAACTATTCGCGGTGGCTTCTGCTGCCGTATCTGGTGCTCGCCGATCTGGTGAATACGGGGCTCTCGGCGTTTCTCTGCTTTTCGGGCCGGCTCATCTATCCCAGCTACGGAGCGGTGCCGCGGCTCTTCGGCCTGAGCGCGGTGAACGATCAGGCCGCGGCCGGGGCGTTCATGTGGGTCGCGGGATCGACGGTGTTCCTGATTCCGGCGATGGGCATCGTGCTGCAGGAGCTTTCGCCACGGCGGCGGCGGAGTGCGTCGCAGGTGGCTGCCGCGCACCGTTAGCCGATACACGAAAAGGACGCGCGTTATCCGCGAGCCCTTCCTCGAAGCCGTGCACGTTCAAGGCAACGCGCAGCTGGTCACGCCTTCGTTGCGAGGATGAGCGGCGAGGGGCCCGGCGAGGCCAGCGTGCGCGGATTCACGAACCCGGCTTCCTCGAGCCACGCGGCGATTTCTTCGAACGACCAGGTGTTGCCGGTCTGCGTGTTCACCAGCATGTTGACCGCGAAGAACAGGCCGTTGAGCGGGCCGGTTCGTTCGGGGTTGACGAGGAACTCCTGAATCGCAATCGTGCCGCCGGAGGCGAGCGCAGCGTGGGTCTTCGCGAGAAGCTCGCGACTGCGGGCTTCGCCTTCGCTATGCAGGATGTGGCCGAGCGTGGCGAGCTGATAGCCCGATCCGAAGGCCGCGTCGTGCAAATCGCCTTCGATGAAGGAGAAACGGTCGGAGAGCCCGAAGCGGCCGACGCTTTTCTTCGTGACGGGAATGACTTCGGGCCAGTCGACGGCGGTGGCGTGCACACGCGGCGAGCTTAGCGCGACGGCGATGCTCCAAACGGCCGAGCCGGCGGCGAGATCGAGGACGCGCACGGGCTCGCCCGCGTCGCCGTAGCTGAGATGCTTCGCAAGGAACTGCGCCGCGCCGAAGCTCATGGGGAAGATGTCCATCACAAACTCGTGGAAGAACGCGCCGCCGGTTGTTTCCTCGTTGACCGCGCTCACCGGAGTGCCGGCCGCAACGACGTCATTGAGGTGCAGCCAGCGCGGGATGAGGTGTTCGCTGCAGTGGCGGATGAGGCCGCCCTGGAAGCCGGGTTTGGTGCTGACCAAAAACGCGGAGCTTTCGGGCGTGAGGGCGTAGCGCCTCTGCGCGTCGCGGGAGAGATAGTCGAGGCCGACGAGAACGTTCATGATCGCGGTGAGGCCACGCCGGGAGGCGCCCGTCGCGGTCACGACCTGCTCCATGTTCATGGGGCCGGCGTCGAGCACGTCGAAGACGCGGTGGCGGATGGCTGCCTCCAGCACGAGCGGAGGCACATAGCCCCACGCCATTTGCATGATGCGTTCAGGGGTGACCTGGGGGGCGACGGCAGTAGCCATACGAGGTTCTCCTCTTGCGAGAGTTACGGGGTGCCGCTGAGTGGGGAAATGACCGCCGGGGAAGCTGGACGGCAGTGTAGCAGGTCTGAGCGGAGAGCCGGCGAGGCGGCGAGAGCCGCGCTTCCCGCGTCGAAAAAAAATGTCCCCCGTGCGGTGAGGCAACAGGGGACGAAAGCGCTGTGAGCAAGATCTGGGGTGGCGGGTGGTCCTTACTCCGCTGCGGGAATGTCTCCCGTAACGTTGGCTGCAACCGAGGCGGGAACCACGGAGGAGAAGCTGGCCTGGGTCGCGACCGTCGTGACAGAAACCGGATTGGTTCCCGAGGAGATAAACGGCGTGAGCGCGGCCGCGGCGGTGGTGCTGCTGTCGCCGCTGACGCTGGTGATGAGGCCGGTGAGGCCGTCGGTGATTTCGTAGTTGAGATTGTTGGCCGGAATCAGATTGATGCCGGCATACATGGGCGACGCCACCGATACGGAAGGAATGCCGCGGACGAGCGCGCGATGTTCGGACTCGACGCCGAGGATGGAGGCGCAGACCTTGGCGTAGAGGATCAGGTCAGCCTGGGTCAGGTTGCTGCCGCTCGACGCCGGATTCGCCTGGGTTGAACTGAAGCCGTTGAAGCCGGCGGCCATGGAGGCGAACTCCTCCACCGCGGTCATATAGGCGCCGACGAAGGCAGTCTCGAGCGCGACGAGCACGGGAAGGAAGCCCGACAGAGAGTCAAAAGTGCCCGTGGGGTAGTAGAAGGTTTGGGGAACGCCGGCGGCCGAGTCGCCGCTGCCGCTGGTAGCCAGGCCGAGGAGGGACCGCAACAGCTGCGCATGGGCCACCTCTTCCAGCAGCGCGCCCTGCAGATAGGCGACATTGATCTGGCTGCCGGTCGCGCTCACGTTGAGGGCGGTGCCTCCCGGACCGGCAAGATTGGCATCGGTGATGACGCCGTTGCTGGTGAGAGCTGTGTAATACGTGGTGATGGCCAGGCTCTCTGCGATGAGGGCGGCGGTAAAGATGTTGGCAGCCGTGTCGGTCATGGCCGCGGCGGAGACCGATTTGGTTTGCGAGCCGCCGCACCCCATAAACGCGGCGGAGGTTGCTGCGCCCAGGCCGAACATCGTGGCGCCGGTGAGGAACGAGCGGCGGTTGACCGCTCGATCGATGAGCTGCTCGGTCTTTGGTTCCAGGATCACAGTGTTGTTCTCCTCGTATCGAGATCGGCAAGGTCCGCATCCCGCGGCCCTGGCGTCGGACCTTTCTTCACCCAGTACGCCGGCCGCAGCCGATTCGGATTGACGGCCGGAAAATAGATTTCCCAGCTGCGCGCCCTGGCGCACCGGGACAGCGCCGATATAGGATGTGCGTGCACCCAATCGACTGCCGGAGCCGCTGAGGAGCGGGCGCAGCGAGCTGGAAGAACACGCCCAGGCCGTTCGTTATTGCAAAAATCGCCAATCCGTCCATGCCCTTTTTCGCGTACATCTTTCACAGCCGATGCGAGGCTTCATGACTGCGCCCGGATTTGGCGCTGCAGACTCGGCGCTGGTCGAGATGATGATGGCGGGAGACGAGAGCGCGCTGGCGGCGCTTTATGACCGGTATTCCGGCATGCTGTTTGCCATGCTTCTGCGGGTGCTGCGGGACCGGCAGGCGGCCGAGGAGATTCTGCAGGATTTGTTTCTGCAGTTGTGGCGCGATCCGGCGCGATTTGACGCGAGCCGCGGTTCGCTGCCGGCGTGGCTCATGGTGATCGGGCGCAACCGCGCGCTGTCGCGGCTGCGCACCCGCGAGTACCGCGAGACGCCGGAAGAAATTGATACCCTCCCCGCAAATACTGTGCCGTCGTCCGTCAACATCGAGGATGAGACGCAGCGCAATTTATTGATGGAGAAGCTGAGAAAGGCCATGGCTGCCCTGCCTGCGGAGCAGCGGGAGGCCGTGGAACTTGCTTATTTTGAAGGGATGACCCAGACCGAAATCGCGACGCATACCGGCAGCCCGCTGGGTACGGTAAAGTCCAGGGTGCGCGCCGCGATGCAGTCGCTGAAGCTGGTTTTCGATGACGGAACGACACGTCAATCCGGAAGACCTTGACCTGAGCGCCCTGGGGGCGCTCGACGGCGAGGAGAAAGAGGCGCTCGAGGAGCACGTGCGCTCGTGCCCCGCGTGCGCGCAGGCGCTGGAAGCCGCGCGCCGGCAGGTCGCGCTGCTCGCATTCGCCGCGCCGTCGGCGAGTCCTGCGCCAGGCGTTCGGGATGCCCTGCTGCGGCGAGCGCGGATGGAGCGCCCGATGCGGGTTGCGCCTGCGCCCAGGCCGCGCCGCTTTGCGTGGCTCACCCCCGCGCTGGCCGTGGCCGCGATGGTTTTCGCCGTGCTCGACGGGTGGCTATGGAGCCGGAACGCCGCCGCGTCGCGCCAGATCAGCGATCTCGAGTCTCAGATTGCGCTGGCACAGACGCAGAACCGCGAGATCGCGCACGCTTCCGCTGCCGCCGATGAACTGCTGGGCGCACCCGGCACGATGCACGTCTCGCTCGCGCAGCAGCCCGACGCACCGCAGGGGCGCGCCGGGGTGCTCTACAACCCGCGCATGGGGATGGTGATGTGCGTGGGCCAGCTGCCGCCGCCGCCTGCCGGCAAGAGCTATCAGTTATGGCTGGTGCCGATGCAGGGCAAGCCGATGAGCCTCGGCGTTTATTCCGGCTCAAAGTCCTCGATGGAGATGATGTCGCACGTTGCCCCCGGCACCGAGGCGAAGGCCTTCGCCATCACCGTGGAGCCGCTGGGCGGTATGCCGCAACCCACGGGGCCCAAAGTACTGGTGGGCGTGGCGGGATGATGCGCCGCCGATGAGCGGCCTCTGCGAAACCTCTTCGACGGCCCGTCCCCTGTAAACTCAAGCTAATATGCCTTCCGGTAAGAAATCCTGGTCGGGCTCGGAGATTCGCGAGGCGTTTCTGCGCTTTTTCGAGACCAAGGGCCACCGCCGCGTTCACTCCTCGTCGCTCGTTCCTGCCAACGATCCCACGCTGCTGTTTACCAATGCGGGGATGAACCAGTTCAAGGATGTCTTCCTTGGCATGGAAAAGCGCGACTACGCGCGCGCGACCACGTCGCAGAAGTGCGTGCGCGCGGGCGGAAAGCATAACGACCTGGAGAACGTCGGGTTCACGCGCCGCCATCACACGTTCTTCGAGATGCTGGGGAATTTCAGCTTTGGCGACTACTTCAAGGCCGATGCAATTGCCTACGCGTGGGAGCTGGTAACCTCGCCGGAGTGGTTCGGCCTGCCGAAGGACCGGCTGTACGTGACGATCTTCAAGGGCGAGAACGGCGTGCCGCGCGACGAGGAAGCGTACAAGCTGTGGCTCGGCCAGGGCGTGCCCGCGGATCGGATTCACGAGTACGGCATGAAGGACAACTTCTGGCAGATGGGCGACACCGGCCCCTGCGGCCCGTGCTCGGAGATTTTCTACGACATGGGCATGGAAGCGGCGGAGACGCCGGGCGTCGACAAGCCGTTCGGGCAGGATGAGGCGCGGTACGTGGAGATCTGGAATCTGGTGTTCATGCAGTTCGACCGCAGCGTCCAGGGCGAGCTGGCCCTGCTGCCGAAGCCTTCGATCGATACGGGGATGGGGCTGGAGCGCACGGCTGCGGTGCTGCAGGGAGTGGTCAGCAACTTTGAGACGGATTTGTTCACGCCGCTGATCGCGAAGGCCGCGGAGCTGACCGGCGTGAAGAACGAAGTCAGCAACGCCAGCCTGCGCATCATTGCCGATCACGCGCGCGCCTCAACGTTCCTGATCAACGACGGCGTGCTGCCTTCGAACGAGGGGCGCGGCTACGTGCTGCGGAAGATTCTGCGGCGCGGCATTCGGCACGGGCGGCTGCTGGGGCAGGACAGGCCCTTCATGCGCGAGATGGTTTACGCGGTGCGCGACGAGATGCAGGGCGCGTATCCGGAGCTGAAGGAATCTGCCGACCGCGTGGCGAAGGTGGTAGAGGCGGAAGAGAATCAGTTTGCGCGTGTGATCGAAATTGGATCCGCGAGGCTCGATGACGCGATCAAGGCGGGCAAGCTCGATGGGCGCACCGCTTTCCACCTCTACGAAACGTACGGCCTGCCGCTCGA
>DATJTG010000128.1:0-22429 GCA_035503555.1 Acidobacteriaceae bacterium
GGTCGCGGTCGGGATGGTGGGCGTCAACTTCCCGATGCCCACGCCAGTCGGCTATTACTGCCATGGCGGCTGGAAGGACTCAGCCTTTGGCGATCTCAACCAATATGGCGAAGACAGCATTCGCTTCTTCACTCGCACCAAAGTCGTGACGCAGCGCTGGCCGCACATCGAATCGAACGCTGCGTGAATCTAGTCGCGGTCGACTTGACGGGCCCGCGTTGCGATAACAGCATTGGCCGAAGTCGTTTCGCCGGCAGCCTTCTGCCACTCGGTCTCCCCTTTAACCTCGATAGGCTTGAGGCTCTTTTGCTGAAGTTGACGATTAATGCCGGGGAGCTGTCTTGTCGTCAGCGCGTTCAGTTCGCCGACCACATCGTCGAGCTGCCGGCGCAGGACCTCGGCGCGCGCCACCTGCTCGTCCGTGGGTCGGCCCTCGAACTGGGAGATGTCGCCGTACAGATCCCCGGTGTATTCGCGCAGCCGCTCTTCCCCGGTGATTGCGCCCCCTTCCTTCGTCGCGACGATTTTGCTTCGAATATCGTCGGCAGATCTGGCTAATGCGACAAGCTGATCGTGCAGCGGGCTCTGCGCATCCACCTGCGCCGCATCGGCCTGCGCGTCATCGCGGATGGCAACGATCTGGTCCACCGCCCAGCTCATGTGATCGAGCAGGTGTCCAACCCTGAGATTGAGATCGAGATTCGCCTTGCGGTCCGCAAGCGTATAAGGAGCCCGCGGGTCAGGCACGATCGTGATCTTTGTGGTGTAGACGTGATCGCCCCTGGTCATCTTCACCGTGTAGACGCCGGGCAGAACCCGCGGGCCCTGCGCCGCCTGAAACAGCGCGCTGGCCGCGGGCGGCACGCGCGGAGGCTTCATGCGCATGGACCACGTGGCGCGATTCACTCCGCGGCGCTTGCTGCTGGCAACCGTGTCGATGAGCTTGCCCTGATCGTCGTAGATCTCGATTCTGAGATCGCCGAAGATGTGGCGGCTTCGCTGGTAATAGGAAATGGCCGCATCGCCGGAGCGCTCAGGACCATGAAACGAATTGTCGCCCTCAGCCCATCCGCCGCCCGCCTGGATGTACTGAACAACAGGAGGGGGCGGGAAGAAAGCAGCTTCCTCAGTCATCAGCTGAGGGGTCAGTGCGCGCCACGGCGAAATGTCGTCGATGATCCAGAGGCCGCGTCCGTGCGTCGCGACGACCAGATCGGAAGTGCGGGGATGAACGACAATGTCGCGAACGGCGACATCGGGAAATCCGCTGCCCGTGTATTGCGCCCAGCGCGCGCCGCCATCGATTGAAACCCACAGGCCGAATTCCGTACCCAGGAACAGCAGACTGGGATTGACCGTGTCTTCCCTGATGACGTGGGCGTAGCCGCGCACGCCACTGCCGGCCGTATCGAGCCGCGTCCAGGTTTTGCCGTAGTCCGAGGTTTTGAAGACGTAAGGCTGCGGGTCGCCATTCATGTGCTCGTCGAAGGCGGCGTAGGCGGTCGAAGCGGAATATCGGCTGGCTTCAATCCACGAGACGATGGGACAGGATGCGATGCCCTGCACATTGGCGGTGAGGTTGGTCCAGTTGCGCCCGCCGTCGCGTGTCAGTTGCACATTGCCGTCATCGGTGCCCACCCATACCGTCTGCTCGCTTTTCGGCGATTCGCTGATCGTATAGATGGTGTTGTTCATTTCGGCTGAAGAGTTATCGATGGTGACGCCGCCGGACTCTTCCTGCTTCTGCTTCTCGGGATTATTCGTGGTGAGATCGGGCGAAATGCGATCCCAGGTCTGCCCCTGGTTGCGCGTGCGATAGAGGAACTGCGAGCCGATATAGAGCGTGTTTTTGTTGGTCGGGCTCACCTGGATCGGCGTATTCCAGTTAAAGCGCAGCTTCTTTTCGTCGTAATGCGCGTAAGGTTCAATCGCCCGCGTCTCGTGGGTGAGACGGTTCACGCGGCCGATCGTGCCGCCCTGCGCCTCTGCGTAGACATATTTTGAGTCGGCGGGATCGGCCCACATCCAGAAGCCATCGCCGCCATACATGTTTTCCCACTGCTCGTTGCCGATGCCGCCGGGATAGCTGGAGTCGCCGATCCACGAGCTGTTGTCCTGCAGACCTCCGTATACGTGGTAGGGATCGTCGTTGTCGACGCTGACGTGGTAGAACTGCGAGATCGGCAGATTCACCATGTGCTCCCAGGCGCTGCCGCCGTCCTGACTGCGCCACAGCCCGCCGTCGTCGCCGGTGAAGATCAGGTTGGGATTGTCGGGCGAGATCCACACATCGTGAAAATCGCCATGCGCGCTGCCCGCGGTGCTCTGGAAACTCTTGCCGCCGTCAGTGCTGAGCAGCAGCACGAGATCGACCTTGAAAACCTTATTCTCGTCCCTGGGATCGACGATGAGGTTCGAAAAGTAAAACGGGCGCCACACCATATATTGGCTGGCATCTTCACGGATCCACGTTTTGCCCGCATCGTTCGAGCGATAGAGCGCACTGCTGCCGCTCTCGACCATGGCGTAAACAACTTTGGGATTCGAAGGCGCAACGGCAATCGCGATGCGGCCGTACGGCTTCGCCGGGAGTCCTGTGGAAGGCGAAGCGTCGATTTCCATCCAGTGTTCGCCCTTGTCGGTGGATTTGAAGATACCGCTGCCCGCGCCGCCGGAACGGAACGTCCAGGCCTGACGGCGAAAGTCCCACATCGTGGCATAGAGCACGCCGGGCTCGCTCGGGTTCATCGCCATCATGCCGCAACCGGTGGCGCCATTGGCGCCCGCGAGCACCTTGCGCCAGTTCTGGCCGCCGTCGGTGGTCTTGAACACGCCCCGATCCGGACTGTCGTCGTAAGCGTGTCCCGTTGCGCAGACGTAAACGGTATTTCCGTCCGTCGGATCGATGAGGATCTTTGCGATACGCTGCGATTCGGGCAGCCCGACGTTCGTCCAGTTGTCTCCGCCGTCGCTGGATTTGTAAACGCCATCGCCCATTGAGGCGCTGTTGCGTTCCCACGACTCGCCGGTGCCAACCCAGACGGTCTTCGGATTGGAAGGGTCAATGGCGATCGCGCCAATGGACTGAACCTTCTGCCGATCGAAAATGGGACGGAAATTCGATCCGCCGTCGATCGATTTCCATACCCCGCCGCTCGCTGAGCCGACGTAGAGCGTCGTGCGGCCGTCTTCGCGAACACCGGCGAGGGCCGCGATGCGGCCGCTCATCTGCGCCGAGCCGATGTTGCGCGCCGGCAAGCCGGAGATTGTGCCGGAATCGAAGCGTACGGGCTGCGCAGAAGCGGTGGTCTGCGCCGAAACCGGGATGCACAACGAGAGCGCCAGAGGCCAGAGCCAGTTCTTTGTTCGCATCGTTCCGTTCATTGCGCCCTCCGCCCTTCGTTGGCCATCATGACTGGATCCGTCGATCGATCGGTCGCCGCGACGGTCGCATCGGCTCCCCGCTCTGCGTCGGGACCCGATACGCCCTTCGATTGCGACGCGGGCTTCTGGCCGGCCGGCTGCACCGGCGCCGGCATCGTAAATTCGCTGTCGGGAATCGGCACATTCGCTTCGATCTTCGTGATCGTGAATCTCTCGGTCATGCCGGGATTGCGCAGCGATCCGCTTTCAATCGAGTAGGGAAAGTACACCCCGTTGACTTTCTTGTAAGAGCCCAGGTTATTGAAGCTCTCCCGTACCGTCCCCCGCACATACATCAGCCGCTCTGTGCGAATTTCGATATAGGTGTCGGGATCGAGATAGTCGTTGATGACATCCCCGTTTTTCAGGGTGACTTTGAGAAGCAGCGCATCGTCTCCGTCGACCGGCTCATGGCCCACAAACTCGACCTTTTCGCCCTTGCGCTGGTAATCGACCAGCGGGCCGTAAAAGTCCGACCCCTCCACCAGGTCGCGAGTGTCGTCGTCTCCCATCCGCTCGGGATCGCGGCGTCCCTGGAAGGGATTGATCTGCCAGCCGATGGTTCCATCCCAGGCCTGCACCTGGGTCATGCCCTGGATTGTGATCGACTGGCGCACGAGGTCGTCGGGCTTCTGGTCGGACGTGGCATCTATCGCCAGGCCCTGAACCTCTATCCGGCCGGAGGTGCGCAGGCTGGTGATGGCCTTGATCTGTTCAAGGCCGCCGCGGGCCGCGATATTTTTGGCAATCAGCTCATCGGCGGTCTGCGCGTGCAGGGCACTGCAAACAGACCAGGCTGCGGCTACGACCAGTGAACGGGAAATCCATTCCGTCAACAGAGGTCTCATCGTCCGATACCCTCCCTTGTCCGGCTTCAGCAATTCCATCGGCCTCGCCGGGGGAACGGAATGCAGGCTATTCGAGGCCGCAGAAGTGAGGCTCGGAGGTTCACCCATCATTCCGTGATCGCGAGGCTCAGTCAAGCCTCTCGTCGTCCTGCCTTCCCGGCCGGCGCCGATATGTCGAAAGTAACGCTGAGCATGCGATTCCGGCTACAGGTCCTGGTTCGTTGCGCCGATGGGCAAGGAGAAGCGATCCCTGGGCGGATTGCGACTCAGTGTGGCGGGGGATGCCTTCGGGCGCCATGAAGCAGGAAGAGACGGCAGCAGTTCGCGGGAGCGAGAGCAGCGCAGCAGCGGCGAACAATCGAATCCTTGTAGTGGATGACGAGGAACTGAATCGGGATCTTTGCGTTCGCAGACTCGAGCGCAAGGGCTTCGAAGTCAAGGCGGTGCCCTCCGGTCAGGAAGCTCTCGCCATGCTTGAGGATGAGAGCTTCGCCGTCGTGCTGCTCGACCACATGATGCCGGGACTGAGTGGGCTGGAGGTGCTAAGGACCCTGCGGCAGTCCTGGACGCAGCAGGAACTGCCCATCATTATGGTCACCGCCGTTGCCGACAGCGCCAGCATCGCCGAGGCGCTCGATCTGGGCGCAAATGACTACGTCACCAAACCCATCGACTTCTCCGTTGCCATTGCGCGCATCCGTTCGCAACTGTCTCGGCGGCACGCCGAGATGGCGCTGCGGCGGAGCGAAGAGCGTTATGCGCTGGCGGCCCGGGGCGCCAACGATGGGTTATGGGACTGGAACCTGGAAACCGGCGCCATCTACTTTTCGCCGCGCTGGAAAGAAATGCTGGGCCTCGAGGACAACGGAGCAGCGGGAGACAAGACGAGCTGGACCGCGCTGATTCATGAGAAGGATCGACCTTTGTTCGAAACGGCGCTGGAGCGCCATCTCAGCGGC
Source organism: Acidobacteriaceae bacterium (assembly GCA_035503555.1). Taxonomy (GTDB): domain Bacteria; phylum Acidobacteriota; class Terriglobia; order Terriglobales; family Acidobacteriaceae; genus Palsa-343. The sequence goes on from DATJTG010000128.1 coordinate 5,231, forward strand.
TCCAGTCCGGCATTCGAGTGCGAATACCGGATGCGCCGTCCGGATGGGTCCTGCCGCTGGATGTCGACCCGCGGACTGGCGGTCCGCAATGCGGCTGGCGCCGCCATCCGCATGGCCGGGTCGCAATCCGACATCACGGAAAAGATCACGCGCGATGTTCTGACCGGCCTTCCCAACCGGGTTTTGTTTACCGACCGGCTGCTGGCCGCCCGGGAGCGCGCAGGGGCGGAAGGCAAGGGTGGGTTTGCTGTGCTGTTTCTCGATCTCGATCGCTTCAAGCTGATCAACGACAGCATGGGGCATGTGGTGGGCGACCGCCTTCTGCAGGAAGTCGCGCGGCGGATTCGCGCGGGTGTGCGCGACGGAAGCCTCTCCGGCCGCAAGGAAGGCGATTCTCTGGTGGCGCGCCTCAGCGGCGATGAGTTCGCGGTTCTGCTCGACGACATCCCCTCAGCAGCGGCTGCCGAAGCCGTTTGCGAGCGCATCGCCCGATCCATGCGACCGGCCTTCCGCTGGGGCGAAGACGAGATCTACGTCTCGATGAGCATGGGCATCGTCGTGTCCTCCTCCGGCATAGGCACTCCGGAAGAACTGATTCGCGACGCCGATGCCGCTATGTATGCAGCCAAGTCCGCCGGCGGCGGACGCTGGGCGCTCTTCGAGCCGTCGATGCACGACCTGTCGCGGCGGCGCTTGCAGACGGAGAGCGACCTGCGGCGCGCGCTGGACCGCGAAGAGTTCCGCGTGTTTTACCAGCCGCGCGTCCTGCTGGAAACGGGAGCAATCTGCGGCTTCGAGGCGCTGGCACGCTGGCAGCATCCCACGCGCGGTTTGATCCAGCCCAACGATTTCATTCCCATTGCCGAGGATACCGGGCTGATCATCCCCATCGGCCTGTGGGTGCTGCGCGAGGCGTGCCGGCAGATGCACGCGTGGCATGCCGTCTTCGCCAGCGATCCGCCGCTGGATATCGCCGTGAACCTTTCCGTTCGGCAGTGCCGGGAGAAGAATCTCGTCCACCAGATCGCAGAGATTCTTCACGAGACCGGCTTGCCTCCGGAGTGCCTCCACCTGGAGCTGACCGAGAGCGTGCTTCTCGAGGATCTGGAGCAGGCTCGGGGCTTTTTGTCAGAGCTGAAGGCTCTGGGCGTAGGACTGAAGCTCGACGATTTCGGCACCGGATATTCCTGTCTGCGCTATCTCTCCGGGCTGCCCTTCGATTCGCTCAAAATCGATCGTTCATTCATGGTCAACATGCAGGCCAGCGGAGCCGATACCACGGAAACGGCGATCGTTCACACCATCGTGGGCATGGCCGGCAATCTGCGGCTGGGGGTGATTGCGGAAGGCATCGAGCGCGAGGAACAAATCACGCGGCTTCTGGCCATGGGCTGCAAATACGGCCAGGGCTACTACTTCTCGAGGCCGGTGGACGCGGAAGCGACGGAGCATTTGCTGGTGGAGAACCGGCTGGCCATGCTGCCCGAAGCGATGCAGCCAGCCGCGGAAGGGACCGGGACAGAGACGAGAGAGCAATGAACGCATACACAGGGAACGCACACGCAGGGAAGGCAAGTGCATGGATGGCTCTGCTGATTTTCGCGGTGGGGTGTGCCGCCGAAGGCCAGCAGCCGGGAGGTGGAGACCTCTCGGCCCTGAGTCTGGAACAGCTGACTCAGCTTGAAGTCAACACCGTGTCGCGGCGCGATCAAAAGTTGTTTGAGACACCGGCTGCGGCCTTCGTCATCACCCGCGACGATATCCTGCGCTCCGGAGTGACCAGCGTGCCGGAGCTGCTGCGCATGGTTCCGGGGCTCGAGGCGGCCCAGATCGATGCCAATACATGGGCGGTAAGCGCGCGCGGCTTCAACAGCCGCTTCGCGAACAAAATGCTGATCATGATCGATAACCGGAGCATCTACAATCCGGTTTTTTCCGGCACCTTGTGGGACCAGAACGATCTGATGCTCGAGGACATCGAGCGTATCGAGGTGGTCCGCGGACCGGGGGGCACGATGTGGGGCGCCAACGCCGTCAACGGAGTCATCAATATCGTCACGCGAAAAGCCAGTGACACCCGGGGAGCGCTGGTCGCCGGCGATGCGGGCCGGATCGAACAGGGCGCCGCGGTTCGCTGGGGAGCCTGCCGGGACGCGCACCTCTGCTATCGCGTCTTCGCCAAAGGGGAGCAGCGGAGCGCGCTGCTCGCCTACGACGGAACCTCGGCGCAGGACAGCGGCAGCGCCGAGCGGCTGGGAACGCGGATGGACTGGAACGAATCCGGGAACGATCGGCTGACGGTGGAAGCAAACCTGCTCAGGAATCCCGAGCAGCAGCGGATCGACTTCGGCTATTCACCGACCGACTTTTCGGTGAGCCCGGTGTATGGTACGGGCGGCAACCTGATGGGCCGCTGGGAGCACACCGCGGGATCTTCGAACGTTGCGCTGGAAGGATACTACGGCGACGAGCATCGCACTGAGATCGGCATGAAGCTGAATGTCCAGATTGCCGACCTGGATTTTCAGCATCACGTCGCCGCCGGCGCGCGGAACGATCTCGTCTGGGGCGCCGGATTTCGCTGGACATCGGATCGCACCGGCGGCCGGCAGACCTACTTCGCTCACCCGAATCACATAGTCAACCTCTCCAGCACGTTCGTCCAGGACAGCCTCACCCTCGTGCCAGCCACTCTGGCCGTGACCGCGGGGACCAAGCTGCAGTGGAACACCTACACGCACTTCGAAATTCAGCCGAGCGTGCGGCTCGTGTGGACGCCGGATACCACGAACACGATCTGGGCGGGATGGTCGCGCGCCGTGCGCACGCCTTCCGATCAGGATCATGACGTGGATTTTCTTTACCCGATGGGCACGGCCGATGGTCTGCCTCTGAACGGCCTGATCCTCGGCAACCCCAGGCTGGCCTCGGAAGTACTGTTGGCCGACGAAAGCGGATACCGCCATCGGTTTGGCGAGAAGCTGTCACTGGATCTGGCCGGCTTCTTCAATCGCTACACCGATCTCGAAGCCACCAGCGTCGGCACGCCGTATGTGGTGTCGCATCCTTCTCCTTCAATCGTGCAGCCCTTCCTTTATGTCAATGGCTTCGCCGCAAATGCTGAAGGCGCGGAGGCCGCGGTTGCGTGGACGCCGAGGCGCGATCTGCGTTTTCAGACCGCCTATGCGTGGATGCAGGCGCGATTGGTCAGCCACACCGATGCGGAAGTCGAGCCCTCAGGCGGACAGGACTGGAGCACCCCGCGCAATACGCTGGACGTGCGCGGATTCTGGGACCTTGAGCACCACTGGAGCCTGAGCGCCGTCCTGAATGCCAACTCGACGGTGCCCTCGATGCTGCCCAGCCCTTATGCCGTGATTCCCCAGCATGCGCGCGTGGATCTGCGCGTGAGCCGCAGCCTCGGAGAAGAGTTTGCCGTGGCCGCGGGCGTAACCAATCTGCTGCATCGCAGCCACGCTGAGTTTTTCCCCGAAGACTACACGATGAACTCGTACATACCGCGAAGCGCCTATGTCGGACTGCGATGGAATCCATAAGCGATGGAATGAGAATTCGAAAAAGAGTCTGGCTGGGCATGGCATTGTGCCTCGCGCTGGTATGCTGCGACGCGCGCGCGCAGGCCACGATTCCGAACGAATACGACGTTCGCGCCGCGATCATCCTCAATCTCGCCCGGTTCGTTACCTGGCCACCGGCGAAAACGGCTGATCCCCGGGCGCCGTTCGTTGTGGGTTTGCTCGGAGTCGACGAACAGACGGCGGCGCTGGAGCGAGCGCTTGCAGGCCGTTCCGTGGACGGGCGCAAGGTCGCGGTCCGGAGGCTGACGTACGGCGACCGCAGCGGCGACTGCTTTCTGGTCTATGTGGCCGCGCCGGAACTGAAACATTTTGACGAGGCCGAACCGGAACTGGAACGAGCCGGCGTTCTGACCGTCAGTGACAATGACCGCTTCGTCTTCAGCGGCGGCGTTGTAGGCCTTCCGGTCAACGGCGATCACATCGAGATCCAGATCAATCTCGGACACGCGCAGGCCAGCGGGCTCACCATCAGCAGCCGCCTGCTGCAACTGGCTACGGTGGTGGGCCGATGAGCCGCCGCCTTGTGGGCCGCAGGCTCGCCCGATTGCCCATTCGGGTTCGCCTCATGGTTCTTTCCACCGTGACCTCGACCTGCGCTCTGGTACTGGCCTGCCTGACGTTCTGGACCTATGAAACCGCGATCAATCTGCAGACGCTGCATCGCGAGGCTACGACCATCGCGCAGATGCTCGGCGACGGCGTCTCGGCGGCGCTGACCTTTAACGATGCGGTGGCGGCTCGGGAGACGGCCAACACGCTGCGGGCGGAGCCTCGCGTGGCGCAGGCCTGCTTCTATACGCTCACGGGCCGGGCTATTGCGAGTTATCAGCGCAGGGACGAGGCAGCTGTGTGTCCCGAGTCGCGAACCTTGCAGAGTTTTCGTTTTTCGTGGGGACATGCCTCGCTCTACTACCCGGTGAGCCTCAACCACGAGATCGTCGGCTCTCTCTACCTGCGCATCGGCCTGGCCGAAATCTACACCCGCTCGCTGCGCTATGGGCTCATCAGCGCGATCGTCCTGCTCCTCGCATCCGTCTTCGCTCTGGGCATCTCGGCTCGTCTGCAGCGCATGATTTCCGAACCCATCCTGCACCTGACGCATGTGGCCAGGGAGGTTTCAGGGAGCGGCAGCTACGACCTGCGCGCCGTGAAGACCTTTGACGATGAGACGGGGCTGCTGATCGATCAGTTCAACGACATGATGGAGAAGATCAACGACCGCGATATGCGGTTGCAGCGGGCACAGGACGAACTGGAGATGCGCGTCGCCGACCGCACGCGCACGCTGGAGAAAGAAATTGCCGAGCGCAAGGTCATTGAGCAGTCGCTCGTCAATGCAAAGCTTGCGGCGGAAGAGGCGAATGCGGCAAAAAGCGTGTTCCTTGCCAACATGAGCCACGAGTTGCGCACGCCCCTGAATGCGATCCTCGGCTACAGCGAGATGCTGGAAGAAGATGCCGTCGAAAACGGCATGAACTCGTGCGCGAAAGACCTGCATCGCATCCAGTCGGCCGGACATCATCTGCTGGCGCTGGTCAACGACATCCTCGATATCTCCAAGATCGAGGCGGGAGCCCTCGATCTGCGTCCGGAGCTCTGCGAGATTGGCGCTCTGACCGAACCGGTGATCGCAACGATTGAACCGCTGGCAAGCCGCAACGGCAATCGCTTTGTTGTGGAAGCAACGAACGTCACCGGCATTGTGTCCGTCGATCCTCTCAAATTCCGGCAGAGTCTGATCAATTTGCTCAGCAACGCGTGCAAGTTCACCGAGCGCGGAACCGTCTCGCTCTCGATTGTTCGCGAACAGGACGGAGGGCGCGAATTCATCGCCTGGCAGGTGAAGGACACCGGGATCGGAATCGATCGTGAAGATCTGAACCGATTGTTCCGCCCCTTTTCTCAGGTCGACGCTTCCGTCACGCGTCGGCACGGTGGGACGGGACTCGGACTCGCCATCAGCCAGCGACTCTGCCGTCTGATGGGTGGAGATATCACAGTCGTCAGCCGTCCGGGAGAAGGCAGTACTTTCACGCTTCACATGCCCGCCGCTCATCCCGATACCGCTCTCCAGGCCGACGACGGACAACCGCTGGCTTTGGCCTGACATTCCTGTCCCGTCGCCGCTGCTGTTCGGTGTGCCGGTTGAAACAGGTTTGCGCTGAGCCGTCAGCGGACGGTGCGCCGGGTGTGGCCCTCACTCCGATCGGCTCAGGCTGCAGTGTGAGATCGGGCGTCAAAGCCTGGAGCGACCCTCTGGAAAGATTTCCAGACCGCTACGGTTGTGCTGCCGCGCGCGGAATCACTTCAGGCGGCCCAAAGCCGGCCGATTCGCTGGAGAAGGTCGGCAGGTGGAATCGGCTTATGGAAAAACTCGAATCGATAGCCGAGAAACAGAGTCGACTGCACGAAGGACTTGCTCCGAGGCTCGCCCGAGAAAAGCAGAATGCGGCACCCGGGAAACAAGGTGCAGATCTCCATGGCCGCGGCAACGCCATCGACCTCCGGCATGCTCACGTCGCTGAGGAAAAGATCGGGGCGCCAGCGGCGGGCCTTCTCGATCGCTTCCCTGCCTCCATACACGGCGCTTGCGTCGTAGCCGGCCTGCGCCAAAATCACCGACAGGCTGTCGGCAATGGCGCGCTCGTCATCCGCAATCAGGATACGTCTTCTCTCATCCATCAGCATTGCGAAGGCCTCCGATCCTCCGGCACGCGGAGGGTTTCCAGTATAGGCGGCAAAACGCTGATTCGCCGAGGGGACGCCGGAATGGCGTGCATTGACGCATGGAGCGATAGAAAAACGTGGACTCAGCGAAGAGGACCAGAGGTCTTGCCCGAAATCGAAGCGCCGTCCGCGCGGATCTCGCGCAGGCATTGTACGGCTCGCTTACTCCGGCTTGATCATGGGTCCGTCTCCGGGCCAGGACTCGGTCATGGAGTGAACATGAACATCGATCACCGGCAGGATCGAATCATCGGTGCTCTGCGCCAGAGCTCCGGGACTGGCAGCGAGGGGGGGCACGACGAGCGAGAACATCAGGGCGGCTGGGGGAGACGCACGGGGACGGATTGGCATAGGGTCTCCTTGCGCGAAACCGCAGTATAGATCCCGCCAATGAACCGGCGGGCTTTCGCTGAGCGGCGACTTCGACCTTGCCTGACGCCGGCGGGCGATACTTGCCTCCCCTGCGTGCCCGAATCCTAAGGAGACCCGCGCTGACCAGGGGCGGCGACTGCAGAAATTACGTTGTTTGCGCGAGTGCGATCCTTAGCGCCGACCGCAGGTGCCGCAGCATCAGCTTTTCCGGCAATCCGCGGCGATCGAACATCAGATTCAGCGCAAGACCATCGAGGAGCGCTCCCACCTGGGCCGTCTGCGTCCTCTTTTGTTGCGGGGTCAGGCCTGAGAATCCGGGAATCAGCTTCTCGACATTGGCTTCGACACAGCGCATGCACATCGCCGAATGCAAATCGGCCAGCCTCCTGGTGCTTTTTGCGTGACGGATCGCATAGAGCTTGAATTCCAGCGCCAGCAGCATGCGTCGCCGATCGCCGATCAGCGTAAGCATGTGCCTTGCCAGAATCTCGATCCGCTCGTCGTCGGAACCGGCCTCGCTGAGCTGCTCGCCCATGTGGCGCTTCTCACGCCGCAGATTTTCTTCGAACAGCGCGAAAAATACGTCTTCCTTGTCGCGAAAATTTGCGTAGAAGGCACCACGCGTCTTGCCGGCGGCTTTGGCAATGTCTTCCAGACGCGCCATTTCGAATCCGTCCCGCGCAAAAATGCGTCGCGCTGCTTCCATCAGATCGCGGCGTGTGGAAATCGCCCTGTCTTGCTGCCTGCTTTTGTTCACCTTAGCAGGGATGCGCCGGCTTGCTCTGGGCTTCGTAATCATTTCCTGCGCGGACTTCCATCACATTTTGCATCGGCCGGAGGGCGGCCCGAATCTGAAGCCAATATACATGCGTGTATGTTTTGCGCAACAACTCTTTCATCGAGGATTGACCAATGACGGCGCAACCGACCTTACGATCCAGCCGGCCTGAGACCCGCGGCCTACGCATCATGGGGGCGTTCTTCTTCCTCGCTCTGTCCGCTGCCGCTCTCACCGGCTGTCAGACGGGCCGCGCAGCCACGCCGACAGCGATGGGCCCAATGCCGGTTTCCGTGGTCAGTGTCAGGCAGGCGGATGTGCCGCTGACCGGCTCCTGGGTCGGAACCCTCGATGGCTACGTCAACGCTCAGATTCAGCCCCAGGTCAGCGGCTACCTCGTGAAGCAGGAATACCGGGAGGGCGCACCTGTCTCCAAAGGTGAAGTGCTTTTCCAGATCGATCCGCGGCCCTTCCAGGCAGCGGTCGATCAGGCGCAGGCGCAGGTCGGCCAGGCGAAGGGCCAGCTCGCCCAGGCTCGCGCCGCGCTGGCGCTGGCTCAAATCAACGTGAAGCGCGATACGCCGCTCGCTCAGGCCCGGGCTATTGCCCAAAGTCAGCTCGACACCGAAACCCAGCAGGAGGCTCAGGCTGAAGCCACGGTCGCGGCCGGCGAAGCCGCAGTCGCCGCTGCGCAGGCAGCGCTCCAGACCGCGCAGCTTAACCTCGGATTCACCCAGGTTCGCTCGCTCATTGGCGGCGTCGCCGGACAGGCAACGACACAGGTCGGCAACCTCGTTAGCTCGCAGTCCGTCCTTACAGCGGTCTCTCAGCTCGATCCCATCAAGGTCTATTTTTCCATCAGCGACAGCGAATACCTGAGCCTGATCGACCGAGCCAGGCAGGCAGGAGGCGATCTGCTGCAAGGCGGATCGGACCTTCCCCTCACCCTGACACTCTCGAACGGACAGCCCTATCCGCATAAAGGCCACATCGCCTTCGTCGATCGCCAGATGAATCAGCAGACCGGCGCGATCCGGATTGCCGCTGCCTTCCCCAATCCTGGTAACCTACTGCGCCCCGGCCAGTTCGGTCGCGTGACGGCGGCAACGGAAATGCGCCACGACGCGCTCCTCGTTCCCCAGGCCGCCGTGCAGGAACTGCAGGGCATCGAGCAGGTCTATACCGTCGCACCCGGCAATCACGTCCACGTCGTGAACGTGAAGCTTGGCCCGCAATATGGCAGCGACTGGATCATCGACAGCGGTCTCACGCCCGGCACGCAAATCATCACCGACAACCTGCAAAAGCTGAAGGAAGGCGCTCCCGTCGCCCCGCATGCGGTCCAGGTTCCCTCAGCCAATAGCTCCGAGGCAGGGAGCTGACCCATGTCGAAGTTCTTCATCAGACGCCCCATCGTCGCGATCGTCATTGCCATCCTCACCGTCATCGTCGGCACGGTGTCGATGCTCATGCTGCCCACGTCGCAGTATCCCAACATCGTTCCGCCTGAAATTCAGGTCCAGGCTACCTACCCAGGAGCCGACGCGAAGACGCTCACCGAATCCGTCGCCACGCCCATCGAGCAACAGATGAACGGCGTCGACAACATGCTCTACATGTATTCGGTCAACGCCAACAACGGCCAGTCAACCGTTTACGTGGATTTCGATGTCAAGACCAACGCCGATACCGATCAGGTGCTCTCGCAGCTGCGCGTGTCGCAGGCGCAGTCACAGCTCCCGCCGGAGGTGAATACTTCCGGTGTTACGGTGCTGAAGTCGCTCACCTCGCCGCTCATGCTCATCGGCCTCTCGTCGCCCGATAACCGTTACGGCCAGGAGTTTCTCACCAACTACGCCATCATCAATCTCCAGGACGAGCTCACCCGGGTTCCCGGCGTCAGCCGCATCCAGGTCTTCGGCGGCCAGTATGCGCTGCGCGTGTGGGTCGATCCCAACCTGATGGCGAAGCTCGGCGTTACCGCGACCGACGTCATCAATGCCATCCAGACGCAAAACAACGTCAACCCGGCCGGGAAAATCGGCGGCGAGCCCATCCGTGCAGGCCAGCAGTTCACTTACACGGTTCGCACCCAGGGACGCCTCGTTACGCCCGAGGAATTTGGCGACATTGTGATTCGCGCCAATCCTGACGGCTCCGTTCTCCACCTCCACGATGTGGCCCGCGTGGAGCTCGGCGAGCAGGATTACAGTCTCTCGGCACGTTACAACAACGCCCCGGCCGGCATCATGGCCGTCTATCAGCTCCCCGGTTCCAACGCTGTCGAGACGGCGCGTCTGGTCACCAAGCGCATTCACGAGCTTTCAGCGAATTTCCCCGCCGGCATGCGTTACGACATTCCTCTCGACACCACGAAGGCGGTTACGGCGGGCATTCACGAGATTGTTGTTACGCTCGGCATCGCGCTGTTGTTCGTAGTGCTCGTCGTCTATCTGTTCCTGCAAAGCTGGCGCGCGACACTGATCCCGCTCGCGGCAGTGCCGGTTTCGCTCATCGGCACGTTCATTATCTTTCCGCTGCTCGGCTTCTCCATCAACACGCTCTCCCTCTTCGGTCTGGTTCTGGCTATCGGCCTCGTCGTCGATGACGCCATCGTCGTTGTCGAAGCGGTTGAGCACCACATTGAAGAGGGTATGCCGCCCCGCGAGGCAACCGTACGCGCCATGGAGGAAGTGGGTTCGCCGGTAGTCGCGATCGCGCTCATCCTGGCCGCGGTCTTCATCCCCACCGCTTTTATTCCCGGCATTACCGGCCGTCTTTATCAGCAGTTCGCTGTCACCATCGCAATCTCGGTTTTGATTTCGGCATTCAACGCTCTTACGCTCAGCCCTGCCCTGTCGGCGCTGCTCCTCAAGCCGCGCGTGCACAAGATTCGCCGCAGTCCTCTCCAACTCTTCTTCGATCGCTTTAACTTCCTGTTCAGTCGCACCACCGATAAGTACGTCAGCACCTCTGGGCGGCTGATCCACAAGTCGCTGTTCACCATGCTGGCTCTGGCCGCGATTGCGATCGTAGCCGTCTTCATGGGCGGACGCCTGCCCTCAGGCTTCCTTCCCCAGGAGGATCAGGGTTATCTCTTCGCCGCCCTCGTACTGCCCGATGCCTCTTCCATGCAGCGCACCGATGTCGCCGTCCAGAAGGTGACCAAAGCCCTGCTCAACACACCCGGAGTCGGCGGCGTCGTGGGCGTCGATGGCTTCAACCTGCTCACGCTCACGGAGAGCACCAATACCGGATTCTTCTTCGTTTCGCTCAAACCATGGGAGCAGCGCAAGTCGAAGGCGGAACAGATCGAAGCGATTCAGGCCAGCGTGCAGCATCAGCTCATGGGTCTCGGTGACGGCCTGGCGTTTTCCTTCCCGCCGCCGCAGATTCCTGGCGTTGGCACCTCCGGCGGCGTCACCATGATCCTTCAGGATCGCACCGGCAACGACGATCCGTCCTTTCTTACGAAGAACCTCTTCGGATTTCTCGGCGCCCTCTCGAGGCGTCCTGAAATCGCCGCAGCGATACCTTCATACATGCCTGCAGTGCCGCAACTCTATGCCGACGTGGACCGCGAAAAGGCTCTCCAGCAGCAGGTGAATCTCAACGACGTTTACACCACCATGCAGACCTTCATGGGCGGCTATCTGGTGAATTACTTCAATCGCTTCGGCCGTCAGTGGCAGACTTTCGTCGAAGCCGAAGGCGACACGCGCAGCAACATTCAGAACATCGGCCAGTTTTACGTGCGCAGCGCCAACGGCAGCCAGGTGCCGCTCAGTTCGCTCGTTCATGTGAAGCAAATCACCGGCCCGGAGTTCATCATGCGTTTCAACGAGTACAACGCCGCTCAGCTCAACATCACCGGCGCTCCCGGCTACAGCTCCGGACAGGTGCGCGCCGCGCTCGAAGAAGTTTTCCGCCAGACCATGCCCGCCGGCATGGGCTATTCCTACTCCGGCATGAGCTTCCAGGAAGCACGTGCCGCCGAAGGAACGCCCGCCTGGGTGGTCTTCGCGCTCTCGCTCCTGTTCGTCTTTCTCATCCTCGCTGCTCTCTATGAGAGCTGGACACTTCCCTTCAGCGTCCTGCTCAGCACGCCGGTCGCAATCCTCGGCGCGTATCTCGCTCTCAGCGCGCGCTCGCTTGAGAATGACATCTTCGCCACCGTCGGCCTCATCATGCTCATTGGCCTCTCCGCGAAGAACGCCATCCTCATCGTCGAGTTCGCCGTGCAGAACTATCGCTCCGGCAAGAGCATCGCCGATTCCGCCCTGCAGGCTGCTCGCGTTCGGTTCCGCCCGATCATCATGACCGCTCTTGCGTTCATCGTCGGCTGCATTCCGCTCTGGACCGCCAGCGGCGCCGGAGCAGCATCTCGTCGCATCCTCGGCACCGTCGTCATCGGCGGCATGACCCTCGCCACCGTCATCGGCGTTCTCATGGTCCCCACCACGTTCTCGGTCGTCGAGTACCTCTCCCACCGCTTCGCTCGTGGCGGCAAAGGCACCACGATGGATTCAACCCATGGCCCCCAGAGCGTCGAGGCCGAACCCGGCATCGCCGAACCAGAGGGAGACGCAGCATGAGCCCCATTTCCATCGCACGATTTCGTCAGCTCGTTCCGGGCGTTTTCCTGCTGCTCCTCCTCACCGGTTGCACCGTCGGCCCCAACTACAAGCGGCCCCAGGTCCCGGCCGCGCCTGCGTTCCGCGGTGCCGACGACGCCCAGGTGGCCACCACCGACAAGACTTCACTCGGCGACGAAAACTGGGCGCAGGTCTTTCAGGAGCCCGAGCTGCAGAGTCTGATCCGCACCGCGCTCGAGAATAACTTCGATGTCCGCATCGCCGCGCAGCGCGTCCTCGAGCAGCAGGCGCAGGTCAAGATCACCCGCTCGCAGGAGTCTCCGACGCTCGCCGTGGGCGGTAGCGGCATTGGCGCAGAACTGCCGGATTCGCTCAGCAAAACCTTCGGCGGCACCTCAATTTACGCCGGCAGTTTCAATCTTTCTTCAGCATGGACGCCGGACTTCTGGGGCCTCTATCGCCGCCAGACTGAGGCCGCTCGCGCCCAGTTGCTCGCTCAGGTTTGGGCGCAGCGTACGGTCCGCATGACCCTCGTCGAGCAGGTCGCCTCGGCGTACATTCAGCTGCGCGCCCTCGATCGCCAGCTCGCCATCGCAAAACAGACTCTCGAGATCCGTCAGCAGTCCGTCGATCTCACCCGCCGCCTCGCTGACGGCGGATCGGCGCCGCTCTCCGACCTCCGCCAGGCCGAAGAATTGCAGTACGCCGCCTCCTCGCAGATCCCCCAGATCGAGCAGCAGATTCAGCAGCAGGAAAACGCGCTGCGCCTCCTCCTCGGAGAGAACCCTGGCTCCATCGCTCGCAGCGACGACAACGCTCTGGCTCCGCCCCCGCAGAATCTCCCCGCAGGCCTGCCCTCGCATCTGCTCGAGCGCCGCCCCGATATCCTTCAAGCTGAGCAGCAGCTCGTGGCCGCCAACGCCCAGATCGGCGTGGCTCGCGCGCAATTCTTCCCGCAGCTCTCCATCAGTGCATCGGGCGGAGTTGGCGGCAACGACTGGTCAAATCTTTTTGACCCCGCCAGCCACACGGTCTACGGAATTGCTTCTCTTGCTCAGCCCATCTTCGAAGGCGGCAAACTGCGTGGCCAGTTGCAGCTATCCGAACATGAGAAGGAAGAGCTGGTTCTCAATTACCAGAAGACGATTTCCGGCGCCTTCCGCGACGTTTCCAATGCCCTCATCGCCCTCGATAAAACCCGAGCCACTCGCGAACAAGAGACTTCGCTCGTCGCCGCAGCCCAGGATGCAACCCGCCTGGCCCGGATGCGCTACCAGGGCGGCGCAACCAGCTATCTCGAAGTCCTCACCACCGATTCCGACCTCTTCTCCGCACAGTTAGATCTCGTCAACGCGCAGGAGGGAGAAGCCCTCTCGCTGGTGCAGCTCTACGGCGCTCTCGGCGGCGGCTGGGACTAGAGCAATTCCAGCATAGCTGTATACGGGCGCCATGAAGGTAAATGCCGCTTTCCGCCAACGAAAGCGGCACCTGACGGCGCCTAACGGTGCATAGTAATGCTGGAATTGCTCCGCCGCGGCCTCCCGGCCCTTGCGACAAAGCTCGCGCCGGTCCTTCCGTCTCACCCGCAAACGCCGCATCCCCACTACAATGGTCGCGTGCCGCTGAGCCGCCCCATTCCTGCGCGCTGCTGTTACATCCTCACCCAACCCCGCAGCGCCGCTTTCTCCGCGCACGCGTCTTGCATTCCCATCGCTGCCGGCGATAGCGCCGGCGCTGCGTGTTTCTCTGTCTCCATCCCCCATCTCTCCCAAAGGACTTCCTATGCCCAGGTTGACCCGTCGTGATGTTCTTCGCTCCGGAATCGGTGTTTCCGGCGCCGCGATGCTGTCGCGCAGCGCCTTCGCGCGCATCCACGCGCTCCTCCAGGCGGCCGAAAACGATGCTGCTCTCCCGGCGATCGCGCCGCGCGAAAAACTCCTCGCCGATTTTGGATGGAAGTTCAAGCTGGGCAACGCCGACGATTTTGCGAAGGACCTGGACTTCGGGAAAGATCAGGGCGACTTCGCCAAGACCGGCGATTTCAAATTCGCCAAGGCCGGCTTCGACGATTCCTCCTGGCGTTCCCTCAACCTCCCCCACGATTGGGCCGTCGAGCTGCCCTTCGTCTGGGACGAGGACCTCAAATCCCACGGCTACAAGCCGCTCGGCCGCAAATATCCGGCCACCAGTGTCGGCTGGTATCGCCGCAGCTTCGACATTCCCGCCAGCGACACAGGCCGCCGCATCACCCTCCAGTTCGACGGCGCCTTCCGCAGCGCGTTGGTCTTCCTCAATGGCTGTTTTATCGGCCGAAATGATAACGGTTACGCGCCCTTCACCTTCGACCTCACTGACTTCCTCCACTACGGCGGCAAGAATTATCTCGTCGTCCGCATGGACGCCAGTTTCGGCGATGGATGGTTCTACGAGGGCGCCGGCCTCTACCGCCACGTCTGGCTCGTCAAGCAGGATTCCCTGCACCTCGGCCAATGGGAGAGCTACGTCCGCCCGAAGCTCGAAAACGGAACCGCGACTCTCGAGCTGGGCGCCGTCGTCGAGAATCACGGCAAGTCCGGCGAGAGCGGCCGCGTCCGCTGGCAGATCCTCGATGCCGATGGCAAGGCCGTAGCCTCCGCTGACACGCCCGCGCAAACCGTCGCCGTCGACGGCAAAGCCGCCTTCACCGCGACCGCGCGCCTTCCGCATCCCGCGCTCTGGTCGCCGGATACTCCGCATCTCTATTCCGCCGTCGTCACGCTCGAAACCGACGGCAAACCGCGCGATGCCGAGCGCGTCGCCTTTGGCGTGCGCACCGCCCGCTTCGACGCCGACCGCGGATTCCTCCTCAACGACAAGCCCCTCAAGATTCAGGGCACCTGCAACCACCAGGATCACGCTGGCGTGGGCGCCGCCCTGCCTGACCGCCTCCAGTATTTCCGCATCGGCGTTTTGCAGGAAATGGGCTGCAACGGCGTCCGCACCTCGCACAATATGCCCACGCCCGAATGGGTCGAGGCCTGCGACCGCATGGGCATGCTCATGATGTGCGAAACCCGCCAGATGAGTTCCAACCCCGAAGGCATGGCCCAGCTTGAAGCCATGGTGAAGCGCTACCGCAACTCGCCGTCCGTCATCATCTGGTCCATCGGCAACGAAGAGTGGGAGCTCCAGGGCCCCATGGCCGAGCAGGGCGCGCGCATCGGCGCCGAGATGGTCGAGCGCTGCCACGAGCTCGATCCCACCCGCGTCGTTTCCGCCGCCGTCAACGGCGACAATCTTCAGGGCGTGAGCAACGCTCTGGACATCATCGGCTTCAACTACCGCCTCGACGGTCCCGACAAATACCACGCCAAATTTCCGAAGCGCCCTCTCTACGGATCGGAAACCTCGAGCGCCATCAGTACCCGCGGCATCTACTCCACGGACAAGCTTCGCAACTGGGTCAACTCCTACGACGGCGTCGTTCCCTGGGGTGAAACCCCCGAAGCCTGGTGGACCTTCTACGGCACGCGCGAGTGGGAAGCCGGTGGCTTTGCGTGGACCGGCTTCGACTATCGCGGCGAGCCCACCCCCTACGGCTGGCCCTCGATCAATTCGCAGTTCGGCATCGTCGACATGTGCGGATTCCCCAAAGACTACTTCTTCTACTACAAAGCCTGGTGGGGCAAGGAGCCGTCTCTCCACGTCTTCCCGCACTGGAACTGGGAAGGCCGCGAAGGCGAAGAGATTGCCGTCTGGGTCTACTCCAACCTCGACGAGGTCGAACTCTTCGTGAACGGATCCAGCGCCGGCTCGAAAAAAGTTCCGCATCTCGGTCACGTTGAGTGGAAAGTGAAATACGCGCCCGGCGCGATTGAAGCGCGCGGCATCAAAGACGGCAAAGTTGTCCTCACCGAAAAGCGTGAGACCACGGGCCCTGCCGCAGCTCTCCGCCTCACCGCGGATCGTTCCACCATCCAGGCCGACGGCGAAGACATCGCCATGATCCGCGTCGAAGCCCTCGATTCCGCCGGGCGTCTCGTTCCCCTGGCCGATCAGTTGCTCGAGTTCAAACTCACAGGCCCCGGCGCGATCATCGGCGTCGGCAACGGCGATCCCAACTGCCAGGAATCGGACAAGGAGCCGCAGCGCAGCCTCTTCAACGGCCTCGCCCAGGTCATCGTGCAGGGCAGCAAAACCGCCGGCGATCTGACTTTGGAAGCGTGGCCGAAAGACGATGACCATCTCCAGTCGGCGAAGATCACGGTGACGTCGCAGGCGGCGCAGCCAAGGCCGGCGCTGATATAGGAAGTCGAATGAGGGCCCGGCTCCGGGAGATGGAAAGTATGAAGGCGCTGGTTCTTGAGGAATATAAACGCCTCGAATTACGCGACACTCCGCAGCCCGCGCCGGGCGCAGGCGAAGTCCTCATCCGTGTCGCTGCCTGCGGCATCTGCGGCAGCGACGTTCACGGATACGACGGCTCCTCCGGCCGCCGCATTCCGCCCATCGTCATGGGGCACGAAGCTGCTGGAACCATCGCCGCCGTCGGCGACGGCGTCACCGCGCTCCATGCAGGCGACCGCGTCACCTTCGACTCCACCATCTTCTGCGGATCCTGCCCCTGCTGCCTTCGCGGCGAAGTCAACCTCTGCGATCGCCGCGAAGTCCTCGGCGTCTCCTGCGGCGAGTACCGCCGCGCCGGAGCCTTCGCCGAATTTGTAACCGTCCCTGAGCGTATTATCCATCGCCTGCCGCCCTCCATGTCCTTTGCCGAAGCGGCCATGCTGGAACCAACTGCCGTCGCGCTCCACGCCGTGCACGTCAGCCAGATTCGCGGAGGCGAAACCGCCCTCGTCATCGGCGCAGGCATGATCGGCCTGCTCACCCTCCAGGCCGCTCGCACCCTCGGCTGCGCGCGCGTCCTCATCGCCGACGTCGACGAAACCCGCCTCAACCTCGCAAAATCTCTCGGCGCAACCGAGACCCTCCATCTTTCCGGCGCAGATCTCGCCCGCGAAGTCATCGCCCGCACCGGAGGCGTCGATCTCGCGCTCGAAGCCGTCGGCCGCCAGGAGACTCTCGACGCGGCCATCGCTTCGGTGCGCAAGGGTGGCGCCGTTACCCTCATCGGCAACATCACCCCGCA
>DATJTG010000129.1:0-3497 GCA_035503555.1 Acidobacteriaceae bacterium
TTCGCCATCAGCAGCGGACGCCGCGGAATCCTCGTCACCGGCCCCATCGCGTCGACCGTAAAGTCGCGCCAGTGCCGCGCCAGCGGCTCCATGAGTTCGCGCCACGCATGCCCGTCCCGGCCGAGCACCGTCTCCTGATCCTTCAGGCTGTGTTCGAGAGTGACCGCCGTGCCGTCGTCGAGCGGATGCGCCAGCGCCGCCGTGCCATGAACCCATTGCAGGCCATGATTCCCCAGCGGCAGAGTGTTGAAGAACGGTGACGACGCCGCCATTGGGTGAACGGCCGATCCGAAATCATGCCGGAACCCCGGCAGCGTCAGCTGCAGCGTGCGTGCGCCGCCGCCGGGCGTCGCCTCGGCCTCATACACTTCCACCGGAAGCCCGGCCCGCGCCAGCACAATCGCAGCCGCCAGCCCGTTCGGTCCTGATCCGATCACGCAGGCGCGTCGCATCGTCACTCTTCCACGATAATGGTTTGTTCACGCCGCGCGCAAAGGTGTCACGCCGTCCGCTGGGCTCGCCGAGCTCGCCGCTCCTGCATCCGCAGACGCACATAGAATGCCAGATAAGCAACCACCGCAAGGTTGATGACGATCAGCCCCACCTTCATCAGCGTGACCCGCCGCACCAGTTCCCACAGTTCCAGCGGCAGCAGCGCGGCGGTCAGAATCAGCGTCACAAACTCCGCCCAAGCCTGCTCCAGCACCAGGCCCATCCCCTCCAGCGCGTCCATCGCCGCAATCACAAAGATTGCCGCGCTGATCTGCCGCAGCCGGTGCGGATCGATCATCGCCACGCGCACGAGGATCAGGTTCACCAGGCGCCCTTCCGGGTTGATGAACCGCAGTTGATAGATGAAGTGCTCGGCGATGCCCACCAGATCGCGGTGCAGCAGCCGGATCGCGCCTATCCCCAGCAGCACGAACAGCAGGGCCTGCGCGAGCTTAAAGGCCCCGATCAGCACAATCCAGCGATCGTGTCGCGCGTGCGCGCGCTGCGGGGTCTGTTCCTGTCTTTCGGAAACCGGCGGGGGTCCCATGGGATGCGAGGCTATTGGCATCTTCCCACATCAGAGCCTGAGAGCACTACCAGAGTCACCAGGCCTTTAGTGGGATGCGGCGATCCCTCTATCGTGCCACCAGCCGCGCCACGCCCCTGCGCAGGTAGGGCGCCAGCTTGCCCAGCGCCGCCTCTACGCTCACGCCATGCTTCGCGCGCAGCGCATCCACCTTGCCGTGCTCGATGAACGCATCCGGCCAGCCGATGCGAATCACCGGCGTCTCGATCCCCATTTCGCTCAGCGTCTCCAGCACCGCGCTGCCGAACCCGCCCATCAGCACGTGATCCTCAAACGTAACCACCGCCGTCGCTTGCCGCGCGTACCGCGCAATCAGCTCGCCGTCCAGCGGCTTTACAAATCGCGGATTGATCACCGCCGCCGAATACCCCAGCCGCTCCAGTTCCTGCCCCAGTTCCCGCGCCATCGGCAGCAGCGCTCCCAGTCCCAGAATCGCGAACTCGCTGCCCTCGCGCACCACCTCGGCCTTCCCGATCGCCAGAGCTCGCGGATGCGCCTTCACCGCTGAGCCCGGCCCCGTGCCGCGCGGATACCGGATCGCGCTCGGCCCCTCGTACAGCATTGCCGTGTACATCATGTCCGCCAGCTCATCTTCATCCGCCGGCGCCATCTGCACGATGTTCGGCACCCCGCGCAGATACGCAATGTCGAACAGTCCGTGATGCGTCGGCCCGTCGTCGCCGCTCAATCCCGCGCGATCCATGCAGAACACCACCGGCAGATGCTGGAGGCATACGTCATGCACAATCGGATCGAACGCCCGCTGCAGAAACGTCGAGTAGATCGCGCAGTACGGCTTGAATCCCTGCGTCGCCATACCCGCCGCAAAGATCACCGCATGTTCCTCAGCGATCCCCACGTCGAAATACTTCTTCGGATGATGCGGCCGGAACAGATCCAGCGCCGTGCCGTTCGGCATCGCTGCTGTAATCGCGACGACCTTGTCGTTCTCGTCCGCGAGCTTCACCAGCGACTCGGCAAACACCTCCGAGTACGTCTTCTGACCGGCGGCCTTCGTGTCGCCCGTCTCCGGATCGTACGGCCCCAGTCCGTGAAACTTCTTCTGCTTGTCGAGCGCCGGCTGGAAGCCACGCCCCTTCTGCGTAATCGCATGCAGCAGCACCGGCCGCTCCTGCTGCTTCAGGAACTTGAACGTCTCGATCAGCACGCCGATGTTGTGCCCGTCCACCGGCCCGTAATACGTCAGCCCGAACTCCTCAAACAGGAACGACGGCCACAGCAGCCCCTTCGCCGCTTCCTCGGCGCGCTTCACCACCTGCAGCGCCCCGCGCCCGCCGATGCGCTCCAGCAGGCGCCCGGCGCTCTCGTGCAGCTGGCTCACGTGGGGATTCGTAACGATCTTGTGCAGATACTTCGCAATCGCGCCCACATTGCGGTCGATCGACCACTCGTTGTCGTTCAGCACCACGATCAGCCGCTTTGTCTGGTCCGCAATGTTGTTCAGCGCCTCAAACGAAATGCCGTTCGTGAAGGCCGCATCGCCGGCCAGGGCCACCACATGTTCCTTGCCCCCGGCCAGATCGCGCGCCACCGCCATGCCCAGCGCCGCCGAGAGCGCCGTCCCCGCGTGCCCAGCGCCGTAGCAGTCATGCTCGCTCTCCGTCCGGAGCATAAAGCCGTTCAGGCCGCCCGGCTGCCGCATCGTGTCCATGCGCTCGCAGCGCCCGGTCAGCATCTTGTGCACGTACGCCTGGTGGCTTACGTCGAAAACGAATTTGTCCTGCGGTGTGTCGAAAACGTAATGGAGCGCCAGGGTGAGCTCCACCACGCCGAGATTGGGGCCCAGGTGCCCGCCGGTCTTCGAGAGCGTCACGATCAGCCGCTCCCGGATCTCCTCTGCGAGCTCGGTCAGTTGCGGAACCGAGAGCTTCCTCAGGTCCGCCGGACTATGAATCTTTTCGAGATGATTACCCATGGGGGAGTCCAGAGGACACTGGCCATTGGAAACCCTGCTTTGGCCTGCCTGTTGCTCCTAAGTCAAAAAAGACCCCGGATACGGGGCCTTCGAGGAGCTCGCTCTGAACAGCCAGTATACAGCATTTATTGGACTTAGGTTTCACGCTATCTGGATGCCTGCGCGTCATCCCGCGCCGCTTAACAACAGATAAGACGTGCGATCCACCCCAAACGCGTCAAAAACTTTCCCTGAAACTGGGAACTGACAACTGACAACCGCCTATCAGTTGATCTTCATCCGCAGCCGCGCAGTCGCTTCCGCCAGATCCCCCGCGCGCTTCTCCAGTCCCGCCGCGCTCTCCAGCATCTCGTGCCGCAATTCCTCGTCCGTCACTTCGGGAGCCGCCGACTTCACCTGCTCGGCCAGATGGCGCAGCGCTTTGGCCGCCTCATCCAGTTTCCGGATCAGCGCCATCGGCGACTCGCTCATTGCGTCTCCGCC
>DATJTG010000130.1:0-3439 GCA_035503555.1 Acidobacteriaceae bacterium
CTCCGATCCCACGGCCAGGTAGAGCCGCGAGCCGTCGGTGGCGATCAGCGCCTTGGGCTGACCGTCGTGCGTCAGCTGCAGGTAATTCGAGGCGCCCGGAACGGAGGCTGGCCGCGTCAGCCAATACACCGCCAGCGCGGCGAGAGCGACCGCCGCCAGTGCAGCGCCGGCAACAGCCCCGCGCGCGCCCCACCTCTTCTCTTCGATCTGCGCGAACCTGGTCGTGCTGGACGACACCGCCGAGTCCGACAGCGCCTCCAGAGCAAACGCCAGATCGTGCGCCGAGTGGAACCGCTGCTCGGGGTTCTTCTCGAGGCAGCGATGCACTACGCGCTGCAGCCCCGGCGGCGTGTTCGGGAGAACCTGCGAAATCGGCTGCGGATCCTCCTTCAGGATCGCGGTCATCGTCTCTGCTGAGGTCGGCTTGCGGAAGGTGCGCGTGCCGCTCAGGATCTCGTAGAGAATCGCGCCGAAGGCGAAGATGTCGGCCCGGTGATCGACCGTCTCGCCGCGCACCTGCTCGGGAGCCATGTAGCCAACGGTGCCCATCACCATGCCCGGCTCGGTAGCATGGGTCAGCGTCGCATCGGCGGAGTCGGGTCCGCCCCGCCGCGCCATCCGCGCCAATCCGAAGTCGAGGATCTTCACGCGGCCGTCGCGCGTGACGAACAGGTTTTCCGGCTTCAGGTCGCGATGCACGATGCCCTTGTCGTGCGCCGCCGCAAGGCCCCGCGCGATCTGCACGCCGTAATCGATGGCTTTGCGGATCGGAATCGGCCCTGCCTGCAGCAGTTGCCGCAGCGTGCTGCCTTCGAGCAGCTCCGACACCAGATAGGGCGCGCCCTGATACGTGCCCAGATGGAAGACCCCGAGGATGTTGGGATGATTGAGCGCGGCCGCGGCCTGCGCCTCCTGCTGAAACCGCCGCAGCCGATCGCTGTCGGCCGAGGTGAACGACGGGAGCACCTTAATGGCGACTTCGCGCTGCAGTTGCGGGTCGCGAGCCCGATACACCTCGCCCATGCCCCCCGCGCCCAGCAGGCCGACGATCTCGTAGCCATCCAGCTTCGTGCCGGTGCCCAAGGCCATAGTCGGCTGATTATAGAACTCAGCCGAAGTGCGACTCAGCAAAAAATCGGCCGCACCGCAGGCGCCGGCGTCACGGCTAAATCGTCGTCCAGTCCAGAATCACCTTGCCCGTGTTGCCGCTGATCATTGCCGCGAAGCCCTGCTCGAAATCCTTGTAGCTGAAGCGGTGCGTGATGACCGGACTGATATCGACGCCGCACGTCACCAGCACCGACATCTTGTACCAGGTCTCGTACATTTCGCGGCCGTAGATGCCGCGCAGCGTGAGCATGTTGAAGATGATCTTGCGCCAGTCGGTCTCCATCGGCTTGGCCGGGATGCCGAGGATGGCAATGCGGCCGCCGTGGCACATGTTCTCGATCATCTCGGTGAAGCCCGGGGCGCTGCCCGACATTTCGAGCCCGACATCGAATCCTTCGGTCATGCCCAGCTGCTTCTGCACCTCAGCCACCGGCGTCTGGCGCGGATCCACCGCGACCGTCGCGCCCATCTTCCGTGCCAGCTCGAGCCGGAAAGGATTGAGATCCGTCACGACCACGTAGCGGGCTCCCGCGTGGCGCACGATGGGAATGGCCATCAGCCCGATCGGCCCCGCGCCCGTGATCAGCACGTCTTCGCCGAGAACCGGAAACGCCAGCCCGGTGTGGACTGCGTTGCCGAAGGGATCGAAGATGGCGGCGATCTCTTCGGGCACGCCGGCGTGGTGACGCCAGATATTAGTCATCGGCAGCGAAATGTACTCGGCGAAGGCGCCGGGGCGATTCACCCCCACGCCCGAGGTGTGCGCGCAGAGATGGCGCCGCCCGGCGAGGCAGTTGCGGCAGCGTCCGCAGACCACGTGCCCTTCGCCGCTCACCAGGTCGCCGACTTTGAAGTCGCTCACGTTCGAACCGACGGCGGCAATCTCGCCCACGAACTCATGCCCGATGACCATGGGCACGGGGATGGTCTGCTGCGCCCACTCGTCCCACTGGTAGATATGGACGTCGGTGCCGCAGATGCCGGTGCGGCGAACGCGGATGAGGACGTCATTGATGCCGTATTCGGGCTCGGGTACATCTTCCAGCCAAAGGCCGCGTTCGGCGCGAGCCTTGACGAGTGCGCGCATTTCAATCCCTCAGAAATTCCTTTTCTACGTTACAGCAAGCGCGCCAGTCTCCCTACCCCCGGGGGGATTAGGTATCTGGCAAGCTTATGATTCAAAAGCAGTTGCTGGCGAGGTTCATGGCGAACAGCGTTTAGCGAACAGCGTATAGCGTTTAGCGTGTAGCGACCCCATCGGTCCGCAAGAGAAAAAGCTCTGCCGCGGGACAGAGCTTCTCATTTCCAACTTAAGGAGGCGAAAGAAGCGGAGGCAAGGGAAATCTGAGGGTGGGACGGTACGAAGTCATGGAGGCGGATGCGGGAGGGCGCGGGGAAGGTGCGCTGGGTGGGAACAGCATCTCAAGGTTGCAGGCATTCAGGCTGCGGGCATTCGTTTGCCGAGTACTTCCGGGCTGATGGCACAACCGTTCACCATCGGGATCTCGCGGTAGCCTGCATGGTACTGTGAAAGCCAGTTCGAACCAGCACCCCACACGCGGGCCAATCTGATGGATCGTCTGGACGCAGCCGTCTCGCAGCTGTTCGAAAAGGCCCTGGATGTGGACCGGGGGCAGCGCGCCGCGTTTCTCGACAACGCCTGCCGCGATCAGCCCGGCCTGCGCCGTCAGGTCGAGGCTCTGCTCGAAGAGAACGACCGCCTCACCGGATTCCTGCGCCCCCCCGGCTGGCAGCCCGGCGACTCTAACGAGTCTGCCTCTGCAACGAACCCTCCCGCCGATGTGCAGGTCAACGTGGGAAGCCGGCTGGGGCGCTACCTTCTGCTCGAACCCCTCGGCGCCGGCGGCATGGGAATCGTTTACCGCGCGCGCGATGAGAAGCTGGAGCGCATCGTAGCGGTCAAAATCCTCAACCGCGGACTGCTCACCAGCGAAGCCGTTCGCGCCCACTTCCGCCGCGAAGCGCTGGCCCTCGCCCGCCTCAACCATCCTGGCATCGCCGCTCTGTACGATGTCGGCGAGCAGGACGGCACCGACTACATCGTCATAGAGTGCGTGCAGGGCGAATCGCTCCACGCCAAACTGAAGAGCGGCCCGCTCGCCATCGCCGACGCTCTGCGCATCCTCGTGCAGATTGCTGAAGTCCTCGAAGAAGCCCATGCCCAGGGCGTCATCCACCGCGACCTGAAACCCGCCAACGTGATGATTACGGCCAAAGGCCAGGCCAAGGTGCTGGACTTCGGCGTCGCCAAGCTCTTCACTGCCTCCGAAACCACCCAGTCCATGGTGGACACCGGCACCGTCATCGG
>DATJTG010000131.1:0-9717 GCA_035503555.1 Acidobacteriaceae bacterium
GCGAGGCCGATCGCGAGGCCGAGGCCGAGCATCCAGCCCACGCGCCGGAAGATGCCGTCGACGATGGCGCGGCGGGTCGCGCCGAGAGCGAGGCGGATCCCGATTTCGCGCATCGACAGCTCGACCTCGTGGCTGATGAGGCCGTACAGGCCGACGACGGCGAGCAGGACAGCCAGCGCGGCGAAGGCTCCGAAGAGCCAGTTCTCGAGCTGCTGGAACGTCAGAACGTCGGCGATGACGGCGTCCATCGATTGCGGATCGCGCAGAGGCACGGTCTCATCCACCTGCTGGAACGCCTTGCGCAGCGAGGGGATGAGGCTGTTGGGATCGCCGTCGGTGCGAATGGCCAGGTTCATGCTGCTGATGACGAACGCGGCCATCGCCGGCGGAATCTGGCCGATCATGTAGTCGTGCTCCGGGAACGGCTCCTGATAGATGGTCTGGCGGATGTTCTTCACGACGCCGACAATCAGCGAGCGCGGGTTGTTCTGCGTCGGCATGGTGTCGGTCTGATCGTTGTCGCCGATCTCCATGCCAATTGGATCGCGGCCTGGCGGGATGAACTTCTTCACGAAGGCCTCGTTGACGACGCAGACCAGCCGGGTGGTGGGCTTGTCGATGCTGGGGTCGGGGATGCGGCCCTCGACGAGCGCATCCTGAAACACCTTGTAGTAGCCGGGCGTAACGAAGCGAACCTCAGAAGGATCGGTGCGGGGGCTCTTCAGGGGAGCCGTTCCATAGATGTGGATGTGCTCGGAGTTGTAGCCGTAGCCGGTGGCCGGCAGCATCTGGGTGACGCCCACCCCGCGCACGCCTGGCAGGGCAGCGACCCGATCGAGGAGCGGCTGATAGAAGTCGGCGACGACGTTGCGCGTCGCGTAGCGTCCGTGAGGCAGATCGACTTCGGCCGTCAGCATGTGCTCGGGCTGGAAGCCGAGTTGCGTGTTGCGCAGGCGATGGAGCATCGCGAGCAGAAGTCCTGACACGACGAGCAGGGCCAGGGCGAGGGCGACCTGCGTGACGACGAAGCCGGTGCGCAAACGATGCTGGCGTCGGCTGGCGCCGGCGCTTCCGCCGGACTTGAGCGCGGCGGTGGGAGCCGTTCCTGAAAGGCGCAGGGCGGGGATGAGCGCGGCCGTTACGGTGACCGCTACGGAGGTGACCAGAGCCGCGACGAGGACCGGCAGGTTGACGGTGACCTCGGCTCCCCGCGACAGCGAGGCGATCAGCAACAGCCGGATGACGCGCAGGAGCCCATAGGCGAGGGCGATGCCGCCGATCGCGCCGAAGGCGGCAAAGATGAGGGCTTCCGTGACGAGCTGGCGGACGATGCGTCCGCGGCGCGCCCCGAGGGCAGAGCGCAGAGCGATCTCGCGCTCACGCTTGACCCCGCGCGCGAGCAGCAGGCCGGCGACGTTGACGCAGCCGATCACGAGAACCGTGAGGACGGCGCAGAGCAGCAGGCGCAGCGCGCTGCTGGTATCGCCCACGACCCAGGTGGTGATGTCGACCGCGTGGACGGTGCGGCCCGCATTGAAGGCGTCGTTCTTGCCGAGCTGGGTGAAGATCGAGTCGAGGTCCTGTTCGGCCTGCGGAGCGGTCACGCCGGGTTTGAGTTTGGCGATCGTGGCCAGCCAGTGGTTGCCGCGATTGGTGATCTGATTCTGGGTGGGATGGAGGGGGGCGTAGACCGCGTTGAGAGCGTTGATGGGGAAGCGGAATCCCGCGGGCATCACGCCGATGATGGTGTAGGGGCTGCCGTCGAGATGCACGGTTTCGCCGACGATCGACGGGCGGCCGCCGAACTGCTGCTGCCAGACTTCGTAGCTGAGGACGACGACGTCGTTTTTGCCGGGCTGGTCTTCGCCCGGAGCAAAGGTGCGGCCGAGGATGGGACTGACTCCGAAGACATCGAAGAAGTTGTCGCTGCCCTGGATGTCGCGGACGACGACCGGGCCTGCGCTGCCATCCATTCCCGCTGAGCCCTGGGTGTAAGCGGAAAATGCGGAGAAGCTGCGCGAGAGACGGCGCCAGTCTTCGTATTCGGGATACGAGGGACCTTCCGGGCCGCCGCTCGCCGAGCGCGTGTCGAGAGCGACGATGCGGGAAAGGTCGTGGTAGGGCAGCGGCCGGATGACCATCGCGTAGAGCACGCTGAAGACGGCCGTGGCGATACCGATGCTGAGGGCGAGGGTCGCCATGACCGTGAGCCCGAAGCCGGGCGACTGTGTGACCTGGCGGATGCCGAAGCGCAGATCCTGGGCGACGGATTCGAGGCCGGTCCCGGCGCGATCGTCGCGGACCTGCTGCTTCAGGCGCTCGGCGCCACCGATATCGGCGAGGGTGGCGCGGCGGGCGTCCGCGGCCGAGGCGCCGGCGGCGATCCTTTCATCGGCAGCCAGCTCGACCCAGGCGCGGACTTCGGCGTCGAGGTCGGATTCGACCACGGACTTGCGGAACCAGTTCCGCCAAAAGCTCTTCCAGCGCGCAGCGTTCATCGCTTTTCTCCTAGGTGGTCTTGAGCGCGTGGGTCATGGCCAGCGCAATCTTCTGCCACTCGGCGGTTTCGGCGCCGAGCTGCTTCTCGCCGGCTTTGGTGAGGCGGTAGTAGCGGGCGCGGCGGCGGTTTTCGCTCTCGCCCCAGAAGGAAGTGAGCCAGCCGTTTTCTTCCATGCGGTGCAGGGCGGGGAAGAGAGAGCCGGGCTTGACGAGGAACGTGCCCTGGGTCATCTGCTCGATGCGGCGCGAGACGCCGAGGCCATGGAGCTCGCCGGTGACGAGGGCTTTGAGGATGAGCAGGTCGAGCGTGCCCTGGAGGAGGTTGGTGGATCTTTCGGTCAAGGCGGAAGCTCCTATCGAAGGTTGATAGGAATGATGACAGACGTCCTATCGAATGTCAATAGGAGGGAACTGGAGGTGTGCGTGGGCAAATCTGAGAGCGATTTTGTTCTCCCCTTGACATCTAGGTGAAGGTGGGGCTAGGTTGTCATTACCCTTGCTGTCTAGGGTAAAGAGAACATGGCAAAAAACGATCTGCAGGGCGCGCTCGATCTCCTGATTCTGAAAACACTCTCGCAGCTTGGCTCCATGCATGGGTATGGGATCGTGCTGCACATCCGGCGCGTGAGCGAAGAGCTGCTCATCGTGGAAGAGGGTTCGCTGTATCCCGCGCTGCACCGGATGCAGCAGAACGGCTGGGTGCGCGCGAAGTGGGCAATTACCGACTACGGGCGCAAGGCCAAGTGGTACGAACTGACGCGCGCGGGGCGGGAACAACTGGCGAGCCGCGAAAAAAACTGGGCGCAGGTAGTGCAGGGCGTGGACGCAGTTCTGCGATTTGCGTGAGGTGAAGGATGGCGCTGTTGCGAAGGATTCTGTCGCTGGGGCGGCGTTCGAAGGTGGAGCGCGAGATCGAGGCGGAGCTGCGGGAACATCGGGCGATGTGCATCGATGACAACATGGCGGCGGGCATGAGCCGTGAGGAAGCGGAGCGCGAGGCGCGGAAGAGATTCGGCAATCCGGCCGCGATGCGGGAGCGGGTGACGGCCGAGGATGCAGCGCTGGGGCTTGAGAGTCTGTGGAGCGACTTTCGGAGCGCAGTGCGCATATCCCGGACGAGCCCGGGATTTGCTCTTGTTGTGGTCGCTACGCTGGCGCTCGGGATCGGAGCGAATACCGCCATCTTCGAGCTGATCGACGCGGTGCTGCTGCAATCGCTGCCGGTACAGAATCCGAAGCAACTGGTGCAGCTGCGCCTGACGGAAGGGGCGCAGACGCGGGGCAACAATTCCACCCCTTATCCGGCGGTCACCAATCCAATTTGGGAGAAGCTGCGTGACGATCATGAGGGCCTCTCGGGGACAGCAGCGTGGGCGGAGACGGCTTTCTCCCGCGATTCGGGGGGCGATGCCCGCTTTGTGAGCGGCCTCTACGTGAGCGGGGTATTCTTCCGGGTGCTCGGGGTGAGACCGTTTGCCGGACGCGTGTTCACGTCGGCGGACGACCAGCCCGGCTGCGGCTCACCGGGGGCCGTCATCAGCTACGGCTTCTGGCAGCAGGAATTCGGCGGCCGCCAGGCGCTGGGCCAAAAGCTGATGCTCAACAACAAACCCGTGGAAATTGTCGGCGTTACTCCAGCGAACTTCTTTGGGGTTGCGGTTGGAGATAACTTCGATGTGGCTGTGCCGATCTGCGCCCAGCCGTGGCTGGAGACGAAGAACATTCTGAATGCGAGCACGCAGTGGTGGCTTTCCGTCATCGGCAGGCTCGAACCCGGATGCTCAGGCCGGCAAGTGGCAGCGCATCTGGACGCCATCTCGCCGGGGATTTTTGCGTCTACGCTGCGGCCGGATTATCCCCGCGAAAGCATCAGGGATTATCTGGCGATGAAGCTGACCGCCGAACCTGCATCGTCAGGCGTGTCGATGCTGCGGGAGACGTATTCCGATCCGCTGCGGTTTCTGCTCGGCATCGCGGGCCTGGTGCTGCTGATCACGTGCGCCAATCTGGCGAGCCTGATGCTGGCGAGGACCGCGGCGCGCGAGCGGGATATGGCGGTGCGGCTGGCGGTCGGGGCGGGGCGGTGGCGGCTGATCCGGCTGGTGTTGGGCGAGAGCCTGCTACTGTCGCTGGCCGGAGGTTTGTGCGGCGCAGCGCTGGCTCAGGGATTGAGCCGCGCGCTGGTCGCTTATCTGCATCTCTCGCTCGGGTTCACGCTGGACTGGCGCCTCTTTGCCTTTTTGCTGGGGATGTCGCTGCTCACGTGTCTGCTCTTCGGACTCGCCGCGGCGTTGCGGGCATCGCGTACGGCTCCGGGCGCGGCGTTGAAAACCGGCGGGCGCGGTATGACCGCAAGCCGGGGAGGGCTGGGATTTCGCGGCGCGCTGGTAGCGTCGCAGGTGGCGCTCTCGCTGGTGTTGCTGTTCAGCGCGCTGCTGTTTACCGAAAGCCTGCGGAACCTGATGACGGACGATTTGGGTTTCGAAGCGAAGGGCGTTGTGACAGTGTGGGCGGACTTCAGCCGTTTGCACGTCCCTGCCAATCGGCGGGCTGCATTCCAGCAGGAACTGCTGGATCGGATTCGCTCCACTCCCGGTGTGGAGAAGGCAGCGAGCACCAACATCGTACCGCTGGGCGGCAGCGGCTGGGACAACACGGTTTGGATCGACGGCCACGACTCGACCCAAAGGGAGATCTCGAATTTCAGCAGCGTCAGTCCGGATTACTTCAGCGCTCTGCGCATTCCGATTGTCTCTGGGCGCGATTTCAGCAGCCAGGACACGGGCCAATCGCCGCGAATGGCGGTTGTGAACGAGGCATTCGCCAGGAAGTTGGGGCTGGGCGCAAATCCGATTGGAGCGCGCTTCTGGCGGGAGGCGACCACATCGTACCCGGCGCAGCTGATCGAGATTGTGGGACTGGTGAAGGACACGAAGTATCACAGCATTCGCCGCTCCGACGAGCCGATCGCCTATCTAGCGAGTGCCCAGGACACGGACGCGGAAAGCAACATTCAGGTGCTGGTGAGAACCAGAGATCCGCTGGATACCGAGGAGGAGGCGCTCCGCCATACCTTGCACGAAGTGAGCGCCGCGATCAGCTTTCAGTTCGGAGGGCTGGAAGACCAGATCCAGCAATCACTTGTGGCTGAGCGGCTGCTGGCAACTCTGTCGGGGTTCTTCGGCGGGCTTGCGGTGATTCTTGCGATGACCGGACTCTATGGCGTGATGTCGTATACGGTGACGGAACGAACCACGGAGATCGGCATCCGCATGGCTCTGGGTGCGCGGCGCACCAGCATTACGGGCATGGTTCTCAGCAAGGCCATCATGCTTCTGGGGATTGGGCTGGCAATCGGGACAGGTCTTTCATTGCTGGCGGCGAGCGCGATGGCGTCCCTGCTCTTCGGGCTGAAGCCGCGTGATCCGGCGACGCTCGTGGGCGCGGCGGCGCTTTTGGCTGGGGTGACTTTGGCGGCGAGTTTGATTCCGTCGCTGAGGGCGGCGAACGTAAATCCGATTGATTCGCTGCGGGCGGAGTAGAAGAGCGAGCAGTGCCTTGTGGGTGCTGTATCCTGCCGCCGTGCATGTAGCGGCGGTTTTCCGGATGGGGCTGGAGTTGCCGGGGGTCGAGGAGTCGACGGCGTTTGGGGCTCCGGCGCTGAAGGTGAAGGGGAAGCTGATGACGGCGGTTCCGACGAACAAGTCGGCGGAGCCGGGTTCGCTGCTGTTTCGCATGGACAGGAGGGATCGGGGCGTGCTGCTCGCGGAGGCTCCGGATCTGTATTACTGCCCGGACCACTATGTTGGGTATGACGGAGTGCTGGTGCGGCTGAACCGGCTGAGTCCGGAGGTGGCGCGGGATTTGCTGGCGATGGCGCACCGGTGGGTGGGGCGGGACGGACGGAGGCGCAAGGCCGCTGGCCGCAAGGGGGAAGAACGGCACAAGTGAACTCGTGCCCTGACACATCATGCCCTGCAACAAAGCAAATGCCTGAAGTCGCGATTGAGCCGACGGGGATTTGATTGGAGTATGGGGAGTAGAACGCGGCACTCGGGCTTTATCCCTGATAGAAAACAGATGCGGGTGCTTTCGGCTTTTTTCGGGCCGAGCGCCCGCGCATTCCGAGCAGGCCGGGAAGCGGGGACACTATGCAATCGAAAATTATGGAATTGTTCGGCAGGATCGGGACGTCCATCGTTTTTCTTCTCGCGTTTCTTCTGTTCGCCGGGATTGTGCCGGTCGGCGGCGCGAGCGCGTATGGGGCGGCACGACGGCCGTGCGATCTGTACGCACCTGCGACTCCCTGCGTGGCGGCGTTCAGCACCACGCGGGCCTTGTACAACGGCTACAAAGGGCCGCTGTATCAGGTGACGCGGGAGTCGGACAAGAAATCGCTCGACATCGGACTGCTGGGCGATGGATATGCGAATGCCGCGGCGCAGGACGACTTCTGTGCGAACACGACGTGCACCATCACCGTGATCTACGACCAGTCGCCGAACCACAACGATCTGAAGCCCGCGCCTCCGGGCGGCGCGGCGCACGGGCCGGGACCGGACGGGTTCGACGTGCCTGCCGTGGCGGATGCGCTTCCGGTGACGGTAAGCGGGCATAAGGCGTACGGCGTCGCGGTGTCGGCCGGAACGGGGTATCGCAACGACACGCCGAAGGAAACCGCGGTGCACGGGCAGCCGGAAGGCGTGTACATGGTGACGTCGGCGCTGCACCTGAACGACAAGTGCTGTTTCGATTTCGGGAATGCCGAAGCGAACAATCTCGACAACAAGGCCGGGCACATGGATGCGATCAACGTGATGTGCCACGGCGATCCGTGCGGTCCTGATGCGGGGCTGGATATGGAGGACGGGATTTATGGGCATCTGAAGGTGCCTGCGGGGACAGCGTTTGTGACAGACATGGGCGCGAGCGACGGTCAGCACAGCTACGCGATCTACCAGGCGAACGCGCAAGGCGGAAAGCTGACGACGACAGGAATCATTCCGCTGCCCAGCGGCTACCAGCCGATGCAGCAGGAGGGGGCGATCATTCTGGGGATTGGCGGCGATAACAGCAACTGGGCGACGGGGTATTTCTTCGAGGGCGCGATGACACGGGGGATGCCAACAGCGAAGGCGATGGAGAAAGTGCAGAAGGAAATTGCGGGGGCGGGGTATGGCGGAGAAGTGAGGCCGTAGAAGCCGGAGTTGTGGAATCGCACATCTGCGAACGGCGCGCAGAGGTGGGGCGCCCAGACGTGGTCCTTTTGGGGGAGTGTATTGGTTCGGGGAGTGTGCCCCATTTGGGGGAAGGCGCAGCCGTGAGGCGCGGGCTAGTATTGAAGCAACGATGCTGATGCAGGCCACACTGCTGATCCAGGACGTACAGCTGGTGTGCTTCACCGTGGTCTTCGGGGTTCTGGCCCTGCAGCGGTGGAACGACCCGACGCGGCGCTGGCTCTGGTACAGCTTTCTGGCCAACACCCTGGGAGCGGCGATCGATCTGAGCCAGGCGCACCTGCCTCGATGGATCGGACATGGGCTGAACGAGCTGCCGATCGCGCTTTCGTACGCGCTGCTGAACGTCGCGATTGTTTACTTCGACAAGCGAAAAAAGACAGCTGTATGGTTGTCGGCTGCGATCCTGCTGATGGGGCTGCCGCTCTTTCTGGCGTGGTCGGGGCATCCAGAGCAGTGGGCAAGCGACGCGCTGGCCGACGGATTGATTGCGCTGGAGTGTACGATCACGACCGCGCTTTTGCTGCAGGGCAAAGAGCAATCAACCCAGGCGCCGCGGCTGGTGATGGGCGGATTCCTCATTTTCTTTGTCGGCGTGGAAGCGTTGCGGTGTTGGGTGGCGTTTCCGTTGCACACCGATCCGGACACGTTTGGGCACCTCGAGCTGGTGAGCCTGGTGACATACATCGTCGATACGTCGCTGCTGCCGCTGGCCTTTGTGTGGATGATCAATGCCCGGCTGGAGTCGGATCTGCTGCAGCAGAGCATCGTGGATGCCCTGACGACGGTGCTGAACCGCAGGGGCCTGGAGCAGGCGCTGGAGCGGGAACTGGCGCGCTTCCGGCGATACGGCGAGGATCTGACGGTGGCCTTGCTGGACCTGGACCACTTTAAGCAGTTCAACGACGAGTACGGCCACGCCGCAGGCGATGCGATTCTGGTGGGCGTGGCGCGATTGCTGAGCCAGCGGCTGCGAGAGACCGACGTGGTGGGGCGCTTCGGCGGCGAGGAGTTTGTGCTGCTGCTGCCGCACACGGAGAGGGGCGAGGCAGTGCCGATTCTGGAGCATCTATGCCTGAGCGTGCGCGAACATGCGGAACTGTTGCCGCATGCCAAAGTGCGAGCGACCGCGAGCTTTGGGGTGACGAGCACGCAGGGACGGCGGACTGTCTCGGCCGAGGAACTGCTGCGCGAGGCCGATGTGGCGATGTACGAAGCGAAGCAGGCCGGGCGGAACCAGGTGAAGTTCTTCTCGGCGGGAGATATGCCAGCAGGGGTGCCAAGGCTGTTTTCCGGGGTGTCGACGGCGGGATGAAACCTGGGTAAGGGGTGCAGGGCACAGGGAAAAGCCGGGAGCCAGGAGCCTGGAGCGCAAGCCCGGAAGCTGGAGCCCGAGGCTCAGCCGAATCAGAGGCCGATGGCGATGCGGGTGCGGGGATCGAGGTAATCGCGCAGGGCGTCGCCGAGAAAATTAAACGACAACACACACAGCATGACCGCGATGGCGGGAAAGACGACGAGATGGGGCGCGTCGAAGAGGAAGGGGCGCGCGTCGTTGAGCATGCCTCCCCAGTCTGCGGCCGGGGGCGGGACGCCGAGGCCGAGAAAGCTGAGGGTCGCTTCGGCAAGGACGGCTCCGGCCATACCGATGGCAGCCTGGACGATGAGGGGCTGCAGGATATTGGGCAAAATGTGACGGGTAAAGATGCGCAGGTCGCTGGCGCCGAGAGCGCGCGCGGCTTCGACGAATTCGCGCTCGCGGACGGCAAGCACCTGGGCGCGGACGAGGCGGGCGTAGCCGACCCACCCCCCAATGGAAAGGGCAAGGATGAGGTTGAGCAGGCCGGGGCCGAGGAAGGCGACGAAGGCGAGGGCAAGGAGAATGCCGGGCAGCGCCATAAAGGCGTTCATGAGGAACGTGTTGATGGCGATATCGAAGGCGCGGCCATAGTAGCCGGCGATACCTCCGAGGACGATACCG